>NZ_CP014870.1:2841166-3143333 GCF_001661075.1 Pseudomonas silesiensis | reverse complement strand
TAACGACTAACATCCCCCTCGTACACAAAATGCCAGCACGGTTCCGATAACGCGCGTTGCGCACCAGGGACCGACCGGCGACCCAACGATCATTTCAAATCCAAGAGATCTGTAGGAGCTGTGATATGAACAAGCTGGGAGCGATCTTTCTTTTACTCGTGGCAGGTACTGCCCATGCGGCTGAACGTCTGACAACCGTTCAGGTGTCGGGACTTTCCGTTCCCGGAACCCAGGCGCTGGGGAAAGCGCAGGGATTTACGGAGTGCGTCGATTTCTATAACTACCTGTCGTGTACGCACAACAAGCCAATGGAAGTTTATGGCGCAACGGCCAGTAGCGCGGAAATCACCCTGGACGTCACCGACAACTTTTCCAGCGTGGCGGATCCTATGGGGGGGGCCAAGATCTCGAGCGTCCCACGGGACAAACTGACTTACCGATCCATTCGCCTGGAATTTCAACCCGAAGAACGTGAGGCATTGGAAAAGGCCTTGCGCGCTGATGGATGGTTCGCAGTAGGCAACGCAAAACGCCTTGAGTTTTACAAACAGGGCGTACCTGCAACGTTCCGGGTCAACAATGCCTATATCACGTTGAGCCCTGTCGATATCGACGAGGTCAGCAAACGGGTGTCCAGACTTGACGCCTCCAACCACCCAAGTGCCAGCTCGAACCAACACGATCCGGCGCGGGCGATGCTGCGTGACTCAGAGCCGCAGGGCGCCGGCTCGGTTCGCCCGACTCGATTTTAATCGGCGGCACTATCGGCAAATGCTTTAGACACAAAGAGTGCGTTAATAAAAAACTCGACTTACACTGCAAAACACCTGAGGGATCGATGGGTCCACGGCAATCCGGGCATCACGTCATGATCTGGGTAAAGCCTCTATGAAAACGGTCACGGCCTTTTTCACCTGTTTGCTCGCTGCCGGCGTGAGCCTGGCAGCGAGCAACTGTGCACAAGCCGCGCCCCCTTCACCCACGTTCGAGACCAGCTTCGACTGCGCCCAGGCCAGGGCGGCCGCCGAAAAACTGGTTTGTCGCGATCCGCAGCTGGCCCGGATGGATGTCGAACTGATGCGACTGTATCGCCTGGCCCTCACCGATCAACGCTCGGTACCGCCTCCGGACAGCGTCATGATCGACCAGCAGTTCTGGATCGAAACCCGCAATCAATGTGCGTCCGGACCAGAGCTCAAGGCCTGCACGATCCGCAGTTATGCCGAGCGCGCGCACCAGCTGCGTCAAGGCTCGGCCATTGTCAGAACCAAGGATCCGGACAGACTCACCGAAGGCCCCCTGGTGTTTCGTTGCCCGGGGTTGAACGCACCGATTGCCGCCACCTTCTTTACCACGCAGCCGGGTCTGGTGTACCTGAAATGGGCGAACACCTCGATCACCCTGAGCCAGGTGCCGAACGATTCGGGAACCCGATACACGGGCAAGGATTCCCTGGGGAACTACAGCTTCTGGCACGACGGCGATGCGGCCCTGTTCCAGAAGCCAGGCTCAGGGGAGATGAGTTGTTCGGCCGAGCCAGGGAAATTACCGTGAGCATCGCGCCCCTGTCCGAACTCGATGCCGCCCTGCCCGGTCTGGTCCGCAAGATCCGCGTGCTGGATGCCCTGGCCTGGCCCGACGGGGTCGAGGAAGTATTTCTGCAACGCTGGCGCGCCGGGCAGGCAGAGCTGCCCAGGGTCGAGCTACGCCCGCGCGACCACAGTGCCGACATCGCGGCCCTGCAAGACTTTAGCGGCCGTTGTGACGAGGGGCATCCGGCGGGGCACTACCTGGCGATGACGGCGCGTAGCTATGCCACGGCCGGACGCATGCTGGGGGCCATTGGCACACCCGACTTTACCCGGTATTCGTCAGCGCTGTACCGGCGCCCGGATTTCTACTACCCACGCCTGAACTTGAGCATGCTGGACGCGGCCCGGTTCTTCCTCAGTACCACGGATGCCCTGCTGGGCGGTGCGCGGATTCCAGTGAGCAAGGCCGACATCCCGGCCGACGCGTTCGCTGCCTGGATGCAGCCGGAGCTGGATCGTTTCTTCGGCCCGGGCCGGATCACGGTGGTGCTCGATCCGACCCTGGCCGCCAAGGCCATCGCCGGGGCGAGCCGCATCCGCCTGCGTGCCAGCGCCCTGTTCTCGGAACTGGACAAGAACCAGCTGTTGCAGCATGAGGCCTTTGTGCATGTCGCCACGGCGCAAAACGGTGCGCTCCAGCCCAACCTGAAAAGCCTGGGCCTGGGGGCGCCACGCACGACCCAGACCCAGGAAGGCATCGCCACGCTGGCGGAGCTGTTCACCGGCAGCATGGACATCAACCGCCTGCGCCGCCTCGCCCTGCGCGTGCTCGCAGTCCAGCAGGCGCTGGAAGGTGCCGACTTCATTCAGGTATTCGAAGGTTTTGTCGCTGCCGGTCAGTCCCAGGAGGAGTCCTTTCGTTCGAGCCAACGGGTATTCCGCGGTGCCGACCTGCACGGGGGGGCGGCCTTCACCAAGGATGCCGCCTACCTCACCGGTTTGCTCGGGGTCCATACCCTGCTGCGCATTGCGATCCGCGACAACCGGCCGGACCTGGTGGGTCATCTGTTCGCCGGACGCCTCAGCCTGGGTGACACCGTGCGCCTGGCCCCGCTCTTCGAGTCCGGCTGGCTCAAGGGGCCGGTCCACGTTCCGGATTGGGCCGCGGATCTGAGTCGGCTCGCCGCCAACCTGGCGTTCTCCGCCTTTATCGCCCGGATCAAGCTGGATGTGCTCGACCTGGAGGTGCTCATGGCGTTTGCAGACGAGCATGAAGCCGACGCCAGTGCCTCCATTCCGGGCGCGTTCTCATAACGACAGCAACCCACTGTACAAGCCATAAGCCGCGAGTACATTCAAGCGCAGCTTTTGCTTCGGCTGTGATATTGAGCCCTCACTTGTCGCAAGAACTGAAATAGTTGACCTTGACCAATGAAAACAGGGTAATAGCGGTTGCCGACTATCACCCACACGGACTTTCTTATAGCCGATAGCAATTAAATTGCCGGCAAAAAATAGCGAATCAGCTAATTATTGTTGACACTTTAATTGGTTGATTCACATCAACGATTGAAAGCTTAAAGTTTGCCAAAATACGGAAATCAACTAGTGTCAATCCGGTAACTTTTGACCGCTTTCGCGTCATTACGGCCATTTAAGAAACCAAGGGCCCCTACGTTTTAACGGCACAGAAGCCTTACATGCATTGATTCAAGGAAATATTGCATAGCTAACGAAAATAAACGTCGTTTCTTTCCCTGCAATGGAGTCGTGCAATGTCTGAATCCCCCGGAAAACTGAAGCTCGGCGCTCTGGTTGCCTTGGTCGTCGGCTCAATGATTGGCGGCGGGATTTTTTCCTTGCCGCAAAACATGGCCGCCAGTGCCGACGTCGGCGCCGTACTGATCGGCTGGGCCATCACCGCTGTCGGCATGCTGACCCTGGCCTTCGTGTTCCAGACCCTGGCCAATCGCAAGCCGGATCTGGATGGCGGTGTCTACGCCTACGCCAAGGCCGGTTTCGGCGACTACATGGGGTTCTCGTCCGCCTGGGGTTACTGGATCAGCGCCTGGCTGGGCAACGTCGGTTATTTCGTGCTGCTGTTCAGCACCCTCGGTTACTTTTTCCCGATCTTCGGCGAAGGCAACACGGTGGCGGCAATCATCGGTGCATCGGTGCTGCTCTGGGGCGTGCACTTCCTGGTGCTGCGGGGGATCAAGGAAGCGGCATTCATCAACCTGGTGACCACGGTCGCCAAGGTCGTGCCGTTGCTGCTGTTTGTGTTGATCGCGATTTTCGCCTTCAAACTGGATATCTTCACCGCCGACATCTGGGGCCTGAAAAACCCGGACCTGGGCAGCGTCATGAACCAGGTGCGCAACATGATGCTGGTCACCGTCTGGGTGTTCATCGGCATCGAAGGCGCGAGCATCTTTTCAGCCCGGGCGGAAAAACGCAGCGACGTGGGTAAAGCCACGGTGATCGGTTTCATCACGGTGCTGCTGTTCCTGGTGCTGGTGAACGTGCTGTCGCTGGGGATCATGACCCAGCCGGAACTGGCCAAGCTGCAGAACCCGTCGATGGCCGCCGTGCTGGAACATGTGGTCGGCGAATGGGGCGCGGTGCTGATCAGTGTCGGCCTGATCATCTCGCTCCTGGGCGCATTGCTGTCGTGGGTGCTGCTGTGTGCGGAGATCATGTTCGCCGCCGCCAAGGATCACACCATGCCGGCCTTCCTGCGCAAGGAAAATGCCAACCAGGTGCCGGTCAATGCGTTGTGGCTGACCAACGCCATGGTGCAGCTGTTCCTGATCATCACGCTGTTCTCGGCCAGTACCTACCTGTCGCTGATCTACCTCGCCACCTCGATGATCCTGGTGCCGTACCTGTGGTCGGCGGCTTATGCCCTGCTGCTGGCGGTACGCGGCGAAAGCTACGAAAACGCCCTGGCCGAGCGCAGGAAAGACCTGTTCATCGGTGGCCTGGCGGTGATTTACGCGATCTGGCTGATCTACGCCGGCGGCGTCAAATACCTGCTGCTCTCCGCCCTGCTCTACGCCCCCGGTGTGATTCTGTTTGCAAAAGCTAAACTTGAAGTCGACAAACCGGTTTTCACCAACGTCGAGAAGCTGATTTTCGCCGCAGTTGTCGTGGGCGCGATGGTGGCGGCCTATGGGCTGTATGACGGCTTCCTGACCCTGTAGCACCTCATCTGGAGGATTACTGTAATGACCACCGAAAAAGTTAAGTACGGCGTCCATTCCGAAGCCGGAAAACTGCGTAAAGTCATGGTTTGTTCCCCAGGCCTGGCCCACCAGCGGCTGACCCCGAATAACTGTGACGAGCTCCTTTTCGATGATGTGCTGTGGGTGGCCCAGGCCAAGCGCGACCATTTCGACTTCGTCACCAAAATGCGCGAACGCAACGTCGATGTGCTGGAAATGCATAACCTGCTGACCGACATCGTCGCCATCCCCGAAGCACTGGACTGGATTCTGGAACGCAAGATCACCGCCAACTCGGTCGGGTTGGGGCTGATCAACGAAACCGGTTCCTGGCTGCGCAGCCTGGAGCCGCGCAAGATCGCCGAGTTCCTGATCGGCGGTGTTTCTGCCGACGACCTGCCGGACAGCTTCGGCGGCAAGACCATCGAGATGTTTCGCGATTTCCTCGGTCACTCCAGCTTTATCCTGCCGCCGCTGCCCAACACCCAGTTCACCCGCGACACCACCTGCTGGATCTACGGCGGCGTGACGCTCAACCCCATGTACTGGCCGGCACGGCGTCAGGAAACCCTGCTGACCACCGCCATCTACAAATTCCACCCGCAATTCACCAACGCCGACTTCGAGATCTGGTACGGCGATCCGGACCAGGAACACGGCAGCGCCACCCTCGAAGGCGGTGACGTGATGCCGATCGGCAACGGTGTGGTCCTGATCGGCATGGGTGAACGCTCCTCGCGCCAGGCCATCGGCCAACTGGCGGTCAGTCTGTTCAAGCACAAGGCGGTCGAGAAAGTGATTGTTGCCGGCCTGCCCAAATCCCGTGCGGCGATGCACCTGGACACGGTGTTCAGTTTCTGCGACCGGGATGTGGTGACCATCTTCCCGGAAGTGGTGAAGCAAATCGTGGCGTTCACCCTGCGCCCTGACGAAAGCAGGCCGGGCGGCATCGACATTCGCCGTGAAGAAACCAGTTTCCTCGACACCGTGGCCCAGGCCCTCAACCTCAAGGCGTTGCGCGTGGTGGAAACGGGCGGCAACAGCTTCGCCGCCGAACGCGAGCAATGGGACGACGGCAACAACGTGGTGGCCGTGGAGCCGGGGGTGGTGATCGGCTACGACCGCAACACCTACACCAACACCCTGCTGCGCAAGGCCGGTGTGGAAGTCATCACCATCAGCGCCGGCGAACTCGGTCGCGGCCGTGGCGGCGGCCACTGCATGACCTGCCCGATCATTCGCGACCCTATCGACTATTAAGGAGACCCGTCATGGCTTTCAATATGCGCAACCGCAGTCTGCTGTCGCTGATGCACCACACCACGCGCGAACTCAACTATTTGCTGGACCTGTCCCGTGACCTCAAGCGCGCCAAGTACACCGGCACCGAGCGTCCGCACCTGCAAGGCAAGAACATCGCGTTGATTTTCGAAAAAACCTCGACCCGCACCCGTTGCGCCTTCGAAGTCGCGGCCCATGACCAGGGCGCCCACGTCACCTACATCGACCCGGTGTCGTCGCAGATCGGTCACAAGGAAAGCATGAAAGACACCGCCCGCGTGCTGGGGCGGATGTTCGACGCCATCGAATACCGCGGCTTCGAACAGGAAATCGTCGAAGAACTGGCCGAGTTCGCCGGTGTTCCGGTGTTCAACGGCCTGACCGCCGAATTCCACCCCACGCAAATGATCGCCGACACCCTGACCATGCGCGAACACAGCGACAAGCCGCTGCACGAGATCAGCTACGCCTACCTTGGCGACGCCCGCTATAACATGGGCAACTCGCTGCTGATGATCGGCGCCAAACTGGGCATGGACGTGCGCATCGCCGCGCCCAAGGCGCTGTGGCCGCATCAGGATTTCATCGATCAATGCAAGGCGTTTGCCGAAGACAGCGGCGCACGCATCACCATCACTGAAGATCCGAAGGCCGCAGTCAAGGGCGTCGACTTCATTCACACCGACATCTGGGTATCGATGGGTGAACCGGTGGAAGCCTGGGACGAGCGCATCGAGCAACTGCTGCCGTACCAGGTCAATGCGCAGATGATGAAAGCCTCGGGCAACCCGCGCGTGAAATTCATGCACTGTCTGCCAGCCTTCCACAACAGCGAAACCAAGGTCGGCAAGGACATCGCCGCGCGCTATCCACACCTGGCCAATGGCGTCGAAGTGACGGAAGAGGTCTTCGAATCGCCGGCCAACATTGCCTTCGAGCAAGCGGAGAACCGCATGCACACGATCAAGGCGATCCTGGTGGCGGCGTTGGCGGATATCTGAAGACCGATGCGGTCGGCTCTTTGTGGGAGCGGGCATGCTCGCGAAGACGGATTAACAGGCAACATCATCTTTGCCTGATACACCGCCTTCGCGAGCAAGCCCCCTCCCACAGGGAACTGTGTCGCCCGTTACTCCTCTGTTTAGAAGGACTGCATCATGCGTATCGTCGTTGCCCTGGGCGGTAACGCCCTGCTCCGCCGTGGTGAACCCATGACCTCGGACAACCAACGCGCCAACATCCGGATCGCCACTGAACAGATCGCCAAGATCCACGCGGGCAATCAACTGGTGATCGCCCACGGCAACGGTCCCCAGGTTGGCCTGTTGTCGTTGCAAGCGGCCGCCTACACCTCGGTTTCGCCTTATCCGCTGGACGTGCTCGGTGCCGAAACCGAAGGCATGATCGGCTACATCATTGAACAGGAACTGGGCAACCTGCTGGACTTCGAAGTGCCCTTCGCCACCCTGCTCACCCAGGTCGAAGTCGATGCCAATGACCCGGCGTTCCAGAACCCGACCAAGCCCATCGGTCCGGTCTACACCCAGGCCGAAGCGGAAAAGCTCGCCGCCGAGAAAGGCTGGGCAATCGCACCGGATGGCGACAAGTTCCGCCGGGTAGTCGCCAGCCCCCGCCCCAAACGCATCTTCGAAATCCGTCCGATCAAGTGGCTGCTGGAAAAAGACAGCATCGTGATTTGCGCCGGTGGTGGCGGCATCCCCACGATGTACGGCGCCAGCGGCAAACTGCAGGGCGTGGAAGCGGTGATCGACAAGGACCTGTGCTCGGCGCTGCTGGCCGAACAACTGGAAAGCGATCTGTTGGTGATTGCCACCGACGTCAATGCCGCCTACATCGATTTCGGCAAACCGACCCAGAAAGCCATCGCCCAGGCCCACCCCGACGAAATGGAAAAACTCGGCTTCGCGGCGGGGTCCATGGGGCCGAAGGTTCAGGCAGCCTGCGAATTCGCCCGCCACACTGGAAAAGTCGCGGTGATCGGTTCACTCTCGGACATCGAAGCTATCGTTCAAGGCACGGCCGGTACCCGGATCAGCACCGAGAAAGCCGGCATTACTTATTTGTGAGGAGAGACGGCAATGGCAACGTTCGAACCCGGACATCTGCATATCGAGCGCCATGCGCTGAACAAGGACGACGTCAGCTACGACCTGTGTTTCGACTATGAAGTCGCGCAGGATCCCAAGGAAGGCAAAGGCATGCAGTTCAAGTTGCATGGTTCGATCCTGGGCAAGGACATGAGCGAAACGTTCTTCCTGCCCAAGGACCAGGCCTATAACTTCGCCAGCAATTTCACGAAAATTGTTGAGAAGTACGGTATTCCCAAGGTGCATAGCCAAATCGGTTCAACTCACAAATTCTACGACAAGATATTCGAAGACATGAGGGAGAAACTGGATATGAAATCGGGGGATCCGGTGAAGCCGGAACATCTGGAGTAATCACGTTTCCCTTGAAAGCGCAGCCTCCGGGAGCAGGCGCGCTTTCACGGGAAATCAACGCTGATGATGGTCCAGGGAAGCTGGCGGATCCTGCGGATGGATCGCGAGGTAGCTGTCGACTGCATCATCCATGGTTGGAAAAAATGCCGCTTCACCCAGCCGGGCGAATAGCCCGAATCGCTTGAGCTTGTCCTTGACCGGATCCTTCATTTCGGCAATGCACAACTTGATGCCCGCCCCGTGCAAGGTCTCGTCCAGTTCCGCCAGCATGTCCGCAGAGGTAACGTCCACGCTGGTCACCGGTTCTGCCGCAACGACCAGCCAGCGCACCGGCGTGGGCGACGTCGCCACGGCGTCCAGGACCCGGTCATGGAACAGCTCGGCGTTGGCGAAGAACAGCGGCGCATCCCAACGGAACAGGACCAGACCGGGTATGAGGCGCGCCTCGGGGTAGCGCTTGATGTCGTGGTAGCCCTTGACGGTATCGGTGCTGCCCAGCACCGCCGAATAAGGCCGCCAGCCATCCCACAGAAACTCGATGACGGCGATGACGATGGCCAGGCCGATGCCTTCGATCGCGCCAAACACGGCCACGCCCACGGTACAGACGATCGACAGCCAGAACTCCCAGCGCTGGATGCGATAGATTCGTCGCAGGTCGCTCACCTCGATCAGGCCGATGGCGGATGCAATCACCACTGCCGCCAATGCGCTATTGGGTAAATCCTGCAACAGGTTCGGCGCCACCACCAGCAGCAAGGCCACGGCAAGCGCGCCGACGACGCCGGTCAGCTGGGTTTTAGCGCCTGCGGCCTCGGCCACGGGCGTGCGGGATGAACTGCTGCTGATCGCAAACCCCTGGAACAAACCGGCGGCCAGGTTGGCGACGCCCAGCCCCACCATTTCCTGGTTCGGGTCCACGTAGGTACGGGTGCGCGCCGCGTAGACACGTGAGAGCACACTGGTGTCGGCGAAGGAAACCAGAGCGACGGCACAACCGCCGATCAGGACGGGGACGATATCGGCGGTGGTGATCCAGGGAATGGCGAAGGCCGGCAGGCCTTGGGGCAGCGAGCCCAGGACCTTAACCCCGCCCCGCGCTGCAAGATCCAGTACAGCCACGGCAACCGTTGCGGCGACCACGGCGATCAGAATGCCCGGCACGCGCTTGTAGCCCTTGAGCGACAGGATTATTGCCAGGGTGGCTGCGCCAACCATGAACGTGGTCCAGTTGGTTTTCCCATCCATCACCGCCGTAGCGATTGCCCAGATGTTTCTCAGTGGGCCGTCGGACTCAATCGAAAAACCAAAAAACTTGGGCAGTTGACTGATCAATACCGTCAGCGCGATACCGTTCATGTAGCCGTAGCGGATCGGCTTGGACAGCAGCTCGGTGACGAACCCCAGGCGCGCGATGCCCGCCAGGACGCACACCGCCCCCGATACGATGGCCATCATGCCCGCCAGGGCAATGGCCCGTTGCGGATCGCCACCGGACAGTGGCAGGACGACGGCGAGGATCACGGCCGCCAGCGACGAGTCCGGCCCCAGCACCAGAATCCGGCTCGGTCCGAACAACGCATAAGCCAGCAACGGGATGATGGTCGCGTAGAGACCATAAATGCCAGGCACGCCGGAAGCCACCGCGTAGGCGATACCGACGGGCACCAGCATCGTGGTCAGCACCAGTCCGGCCACGATGTCGTGCCGCAACCAGGCTATTTTGTAGCCGCGCAGGGTTTGCAGTCCCGGCAGCCAGCGACTCCAGCCGGGCTGATCTTCGCTCGAACCGCGGCGCGTAATCCGCCCCGGTTCCGGGACGGGGGGCGAACTATCCGATTGGCTCATAACAGCGCGACCCTCGGGTGTGCTAAGCAGACAGGCCTGGACGAACCGTCAGAATTTTTCGGGAATTCGTCGTAGCGGATAATCCGGCTCGCGATAACCACCGGGTTTCTGCCGCTTGGGCAATATCACCTTCTCGCGCGCGACTTCCTCGTAGGGAATGCGGCTGAGCAAGTCGCTGATGATGTTGAGGCGTGCCCGGCGTTTATCGTTCGAGTTGGCCACCAGCCAGGGCGCATGTTCAGTATCGGTGGTCATGAACATGTCGTCGCGCGCCCGCGAGTAGTCATACCAGCGGCTGTACGACTTGAGATCCATCGGGGTCAGCTTCCAGATTTTGCGGCCGTCGTTGATCCGCGCTTCAAGCCGGCGGGTCTGCTCCTGCGGGCTGACTTCCAGCCAGTACTTGAGCAGGATGACGCCCGAATCGACGATGGCCCGCTCCACGTTGGGTGCCGTTTTCAGGAACCCGGCCACCTGCTCCTTGGTGCAGAACCCCATCACCCGCTCGACGCCCGCGCGGTTGTACCAGCTACGGTCGAAGATCACCACTTCGCCCGCCGCGGGCAGGTGCGGCAGGTAACGCTGGACATACATCTGGCTTTTCTCGCGATCGGTCGGTGCCGGTAGCGCCACCACGCGAAAGACTCGCGGGCTGACCCTTTCGGTCAGCGCCTTGATCGTCCCGCCCTTGCCGGCGCCATCGCGCCCCTCGAAGATGATGCAGATCTTGGCGCCCTTGGCCTTTACCCATTCCTGCAATTTGACCAGTTCGACGTGCAGGCCGCGCAACTGTTCAAGATAATCCTTGTTCTTCAGTTTCGAGCTTTCAGCGGGCTTGCTCTTAGGGGCTTTCTTCTTGTCCTTTGCCATTGAAAAGACCTCATTGTAGGAGCGAGCTTGCTCGCGATGGTCGTTAACGATAACGCGTGTTTATTGGCGGAACGCGGCGCTCTTGAGCCCATCGTCGGAACGCCGCCCGGAGCAAGCTCGCTCCTACAGGGTGGGCAGCCCTACAGCTCTCCATGACCAACGGGGTGAGTCTAGTCGATGATTTCACGCTCAACATCGGGTTGACGCAGGTGCTACCCGGCGATCAATCCGCCACGACGCTGACTGAGCAGATTGACCATCAGGCAGGCATACAGCGTCACCACGATGAACAACCCCATGCGCACTGCGAAGGCGGTATAGACGTCCTTGCCCGCCGCGCTGTCCTGCACCGACTGCCCCAACAAAATAATCATCGTGATCAGGCTGTTGAGCCAGAATCCCGGGCTGAAGCGGGTCGGGCTCAGGGCATACAACTTGCGCGCCAGCACCAGGCCGAACAGCAGCATCCACAAAAAGAACATCCACAGGTGCACGAACAGGCTGAGGGCGCACCACAACAGGATGGCCAGCAGGCCGCCGAACAAGGTCGAGCCGACCAATTCTCGCCCCGCGTTGCGGGCGGTCGCGGTCGAGCTCTGCTGACCCAGGCTGACCGCCTTGAGAATGATCGGCATGTAACTGGCCGGATCGATCAGCGCCAACAGGAAGGTCGGCAGCACGATCAGGGTGGTGCGCAGCGCCACCCGGCCCACCTCGTCGGCGGGCATGACCGGTGGGGCCGGGGGTGACGGGGCGTTGGCCGGCTCGGGAAACAGCCAGTGACTCAACGCCAGCACTCCCACCGCGAGCACCAACCCCTTGACCAGCGCACCGATGACCAAGGCTCCCAGCTCGAAATCGGCGACGCCGGCCGACGAGATCATGGTCAGGCCGATCACCAGAAAGGTCATGATCAGGTTGTTACCGCCACGCAGGCCATAGCGGAAGGCCAGGAACAGACACACCCCGACCAACAGCACGCCGCTGACCGGGTAATAGCGCAGGATCGGGATCAACAACAGCCCGATCGCGGTGGTTAACAAGGCGGCCAGGGCCAGCACCACGCCGGCCTTGAACGGCAGCGGCCGAACGAGGGTAGCCAGTAGCAGAACGGCCAGCACCGGGGCGAAAAAGGGAATCGGCAACCCCAGGCCGAAGCTGGCGGCGAGGCTCAGCGCCGTGCCCGTGGCCAGGCGCAGTGCCCGCTGCGCCCGGGGCGAGCGCTCAGTAGACATACGATAGCCAACTCATCAGGCCGACAAACAAGCGGCCCAGGGGATTGAGCGGATTGCCCTCGGTGGGGAACGCCATGACTTCCGCCTGCCCACCGGCACGGATGGCACCGCTGTCGCGCAGCCGGGCCCACGACTCTTGGGAAAACTCGATGATCACCGGAAAACGTTGCGCCGGGCGCAGCCAGTCACGGCTGTTCTGCACGCTGGGCAACGTGCCGGGCGCGGGGGGCTGGCCGACGCTGACGCCATAGCCGACACTGCGCACGCGCCCCTCGAAAATCTCGCCCGGCAACGCGTCCAGCACAATCGCCACCGGCGTCTCGAGCCTGACCAGGCCGAGGTTGTTCTCGGTCATGTCCGCGCTGATCCACACATCATGGATGGCGATCAGGGTCATCACCGGGCTGCCAGCCCCGGCAAACTGCCCGACATCGGTGCGCAGGTCCGTGACCAGGCCGGACGAGCGGGCGCGGATCTGCGTGTTGGTCAGGTCCAGTTCGGCTTTTTCCAGCGCTGTCGCGGCGCTGCGCAAGATGGCGTTGTCTTCGTCGCTGCCGCCCTCCTGTTCACGCGCGCGCTGCACTTCGGCACGGGCGGCGGCGACCTGGCTGACCGCCTGCTCGCGGGTGGAGCGCGACACTTCCAGCAGGCGCACGGAAATGGTCCCGGGGTCTTCGCGGTACAAGCCTTCCAGGCGCTGATTGTCCTGGCGCGCCTTCAGTTCATTGGCCTGGGCGGCGCGCAGGTTGGCTTGCGCCGCCGCAATACCGGCGGTGCTGGCGCCGATCTGCCGGCGGGTGGACTCAAGGTCAGCGCGCGCACGGTCGACGGCGATCCGGTACGGCTGCGGGTCGACCTCGAACAGCAGTTCGCCGGCCTTGACGTCCTGGTTGTTGCGCACGTTGACCCGGGTCACCCGCCCCGCCACCTCCGAAGCCACCGGTATCACAAAAGCCCCCACCCGGGCTTGCTGCGTATAGGGCGTGTATCGGTCGGCCAACAGGTACCAGGCCAGGCTCAGGAGGATCACCAGCAGCACCCACTTGATGCCTTTTTTCGTCGGGTCGGCGGCGGGTGCCGGTGCCGGGCTGACTGGTTTCTCGGACGCGGGCTTGGGCGCTTCACTCATGGTTCTTGTTCCTGGTAAGACATCGGAAAGGCTGGCGCCGGGGTGGCAGACTCCTCCAGCACATCGCCCCAGTCGGTGCGTTGTTCCATCTGTTGGCGAGTGGCCGGATCGACTTTAGGGAGCGGGCTGTACCAGCCACCGCCCAGGGCCTTGTACAGGGCAATCGCATTGCTCACCGCGTTGCTGCGGGCCACCAGGTAATTGTCCTGTTGCTCGAGCAAGGCCCGCTGCGCATCCAGCACCCGCTGAAAGTCCGAGTAGCCTTCCCGATACTGCGCGTTCGCCAGCACCAGCGAACGCTTGGCGGCCGTTTCGGCTTCACCGAGAATCCGCTCGCGCTCCAGGGATTTGATCAGGCCATAGGCGGCATCGTCCGCCTCCCGTGCGGCCTGGCGGACCTTGTCGCGGTAGGCCTCGATCAGCTGCTGCAACCGCGCGTCCTGCACCCGCACGTTGTTGCTGATCTGGCCATGATCGAACAGGTTCCAGCGCAGGCTGGGGCCACCGATCAAATCCAGGTTGCGCGAGGTGCCACTGAGGGTGTCGGCCGACCAGACAATGCTGCCGAGCAATGTCAGCGATGGATAGAAGTCGGTGACGGCCACGCCGACCAGCGCGGACTGGGCGGCGACATTCAGCTCGGCGGCGCGCACATCGGGCCGGCGCAGCAACAGGTTGGCCGGCACGTCCTGCAACACCGCGCGATCGACCAGCGGAATCAGTCCTTGATACTCCATCAGCTGCGGCAGTGCGCCCGGCGGTTGCCCTATCAGCACGGCCAAGGCATTACGAGTGCGCTGCAACTGATCTTCGAACTCGGGAATGGTGCTCAAGGTGCCCAGGTATTGGGTCTTGGCTTGTTGCAGGTCGAGTTCGGCTTGCTGGCCACTGTTGAACAGCTTTTCGGTGATCTCGAAGTTGCGCTTTTGCTGTTCGGCGTTTTCCCGGGCAACGTGCAGACGGGCTTGGGTGGTGCGCAGCAAAAAATAAGTCTCGGCCACTTGCGCGCGCAGCAGCACCAGCACGTCTTCATAGTTGGCCTGGGCGGCGAAATAGCTGGCATCGGACGACTCGATGGCGCGACTGAAGCGGCCCCAGAAATCCAGCTCCCAGCCAATGTCGAATGCGGCGCTGTGTTGCCAGAAATGGCTGTCCTGGGGATTGTTGCCGCCGGATTGCCGACGGTTGAAGTACAGGCTGTCAACGCTGGCCTGCTGCAGTTGCGGGTAGCGCCCGCTTTGGGCGATACCCAGCTGGGCGCGGGCCTCCATTACCCGCAGACCGGCGATTTTCAGGTCGGCATTGTGCGCGTCGGATTCGGCAATCAGCCGATCCAGGACCGGATCGGCGAACACCTGCCACCACTGCCGCAGGTCCGGGTTCAGGCTGCGTTGACTGGCTTGCTCGAGGGCCGGGCTATCCCACTGCTTAATCCATGCCTCGCCAGGCGCCTGGAAATCCGGCCCGAGCCGTACACAGCCGCCAAGACCCAGCGCACCAAGCAGCAGGAGCCGGCCTGGCCGACACAGCAAGGCTCTACGTGACTGCATTTACGCTGTTCCCGACCGACGAAGTTCACTGGAGCATAGACGCCCAAACGGGCAAACGGCTGCTAAGCTTTTTTAACATCCCCAAATCTGCAGCGACCGGTTGAAGGTACGACACTTATGAATACGACCCAGGCTCCTGTTGAACCTCATTCAGCCGGCTGGCGCTTCAAGTTGGGAATCATCATTCTCTGTGTGATGTTGGGCTCCTGGCTGTTGGTGCCCCTAGCCGCGATATTCGGTGTGGCGGGTTCGAGGATCGCCGCGCTGACCGGTGTGCTGTTCATCAGTAACAAGGTCCTGCTGATCATCGTCATAGCAGTGATGGGCAAAGCCGGGTTTCAACAGTTGAAGCGCACCGTGTTTGGTTATGTGTCCTCGATCACACCCAGCATGGATGCCGAAGTGGGTCCGTGGCGGCATCGAGTCGGCATCGTCATGTTCTTCGTGCCGCTGGTCTCGGCCTTTCTGGAACCCTACGTCGACACTATCTGGCCGGGCCTCAGGCCCAACCTCTGGCAGTTGCAGGCACTGGGCGACTTGATGCTGATCGCAAGCTTCTTCGTGCTGGGAGGGAATTTCTGGGAGAAAGTGCGTGCGCTGTTCATTCGAAAAGCGCGGGTCGCCAATGCAGAAGCCATCTGACGTGGGAAATCTGATGAGGGGGTGCGAATCAGGTTGCGGCATGTCCTTCCAGGGGCCGCAATGCCAAAGCACTTTGTCAGCAGTGGAGTCCTTATGAACAAGTCCATCTTACCTTGCGTCGCGACGGTTTTTTCCATGGTCTGCCTGTGCGCGACGGCCGAGACCGTGACGCCGCTCAAAGGGCAGTCCCCGGAAATCATCCAGCAGGACATAGGCGCCTGCCAGGCTCAGGCCGGCGGTACCGCCAGCACCAGCACCAGCCCTCAAACAGGTGGACGGGCCCGTGGTGCCGCGACCGGCGCAGTCGCGGGCGCGGCGGTGGCCGGGGCGCGCGGTCGTCAGCATGACGAGTTTTACGATCAGGTCGATGACGATGTCAAACAGGAATATCGGCAGAACAAGGCCAAGGATGCGGCGGTGGCCGGCGCGGTTGTCGGCGGTTCCCGGCAACGTCAGGATCGTCGTCAGGATCGCCGGAGCACCGAGCAGAACACGGCCGCCGCTTCTTCCGCCTATGCCAGTTGCATGCAGCAGCGTGGTTATCAGGTGGTCCCCTAAGCACACTATTTGTGAATATCCGCGATCCTGTGGGAGCGAGCTTGCTCCGGGCGGCGCTCCGACGAAGGCGGACTGACATCCGGCATCGTAGTCGACTGACACCCGCCTTCGCTGCGATGCGGCGATCCGACAAGCCAGCTCCCACAGGGTTTTGCGCCGGGTATCATATTCGTGCATGGCCGCGATCCCTGTGGGAGCGCGCTTGCTCCGGGCGGCGCTCCGACGAAGGCGGATTGACATCCGGCATCGTAGTTGACTGACACACTGCCTTCACTGCGGTGCGACGACTCGACAATCGGCGCCTACGCGAACATGCGAGGGTCGTACATGAAATCGTACACCTCGACCACTTTGATCTCGTTCACCGCCGGGTGATTGGGGTTGATCACCACATTGCGTTCCAGAACCAGCACGGCAGATGGAATGATCAACCCCAGGTGCGAGTTCGTCCTCAGCCAGGCGGTACCGAAATCCATGCTTGGGCGGTCGGCGGGAAGGCTCGCCCAACCCTCCGGCAACGTCGTCGGATCCGGCTGCAAAAACAGCGCGGGATCGTCGGGCAGTTCGAAGCAGGTGATCTTCATCGGGAATGTCGGTTCGCCCCCGGCGTGGACGAAGGTTTCCAGACAGCAGATGGCCGGCGTCAGCCCCATGTAGACGGCGGGTACATCCTGATCATTCCAGCGCCCGCCCTCGATAGCGGCCCCCATACCCGACAGATCGGTCGCACGTTTCGCCTTTGCGATGCGCCAGGCCCGCATCAGGCGGCGCCGCCCCACTCCAGGGCATGAAGCACACGCCGAACCTGCCTGGCGCCGATCTCGGTTTCGCAGAGCATAATGGGGGCGATTCCACCGAGGGCTTTGTTCGGCGTCGACATCCAGTGCGCAGCGTTGGCTTTGTCCTCGAACACCTCTTCGGCCAGATGAGAGACCGTGGCAATGCGATCAATACGCTCGGAAGCGACAGAATCCAGGTTTTTCTGCTCACGCCGACGCCTTTCGAGCGTAGAGATCGAGGCATTGAGCAGCGTTTCCACACTGCGTTCCTGCAGGTCGAAGGTCTGGCGCAGAGCCTGGACCAGAGACGCTGGAAAACCCACCTTGATCTGCTGCAAGCGCTCCGAGTCCTTGAGCAGTTCTCGATTGAAACTGAAACGCCAAAACGCAGCGATCCCGATTTCACTGGATTCATCCTTCTTTGCAGCCGGACGCCGAGTAGCGGTCGAAGCGTTCATGAGCACTCCATTCAAATGAATTATTTTTTCAGTCAAATGAAGTATAGGCTGTCTCGATGCTCGACGATACTGCCACTCGGCAGCGATTGATTGCTACACCAAAGCCTGGACGCAGTCAGGCCTCCAGGCTTGTGCCAACTCCCCCCTTTAGCCCTATGACTCGAGCCCGAACTCAAACCGTACCGCCTGAACGATCCCGCCGATGACATCCTCCACCAGCCATTGGCCCTTGTCGGCGTTGGAGCCCCGGGCCGATGACAGCACGCCGCTGTCCGGCACCCATTCGGTTCGCGTCGGGTATATATCGTAAACGGGGAATTGCGCTGGCCCGTGGTCCGGGATCTGGTCCAGCGCCACCAGATGCGGGTGGTAGTGCAACATCATCGAGGTCTCGATGACGGCGGCATGTTCCAGCGCGATGCCGGGGAAACCGTCCGGGAAGATCCTGTCCAGGGTTCGTGACCGGACGAATTCCCAGTGCTCGAGGCGCATGACTTGCAGGTCGGCATCCGGGCCGATATCACGCAGGGCCAGGTCGATGCCCTCGGTGACGAACCACTGATTTTCATAATGACCGATCACCAGCACCAGGCGCTTCACGCCATGGCGATGGAATTCGCGCACGGCGTCGCGGACCATGGCGATCAGGGTGGCGCCATCCACGCTGGTGGTGCCGCAGAAGTGCTGCCCTCCTCCGCATTTGGGCTGGGACTTGTAGCCATAGGCCAGCGCCGGGGCGACGACGCCGTCGATGGCCCTGGCCACATCTTCGCTGATGGCGCTGGCCAGCAAGGCGTCGGTACCCAGAGGCAAATGCGGTCCGTGCTGTTCAGTCGCGCCGATGGGCAGAAAGACCACCGCGCCTGATTGCACCCGGCGCTCGTAGTCGACCCAACTGAGATTGTCCATCCGTACAGTGTTCATGAAGCAGTACTCCCGATGTCGATTGCAGACGTCCTGCGTCTCAGCGCCATCAGCGCCGAGACGATGCGGCGTTGACTAGGCTCGCGGCGGATACCAGGACTCGGGTTCCGGGTAGTCCCAATCGGCAGGAAACGCATAGGTTTCGAAGACCGTGGTGGTATCCGCCTCGGTGCCGAAGAACGCGAAATGATTCACCCCCATCCAGGAACCCGACTGCACGCATTTGAAGCCGCGACGGGTCAGTTCAGCGATGCGATCTTCGAACGGGATGTTGTTGCAGTCGTAGGCGACGTGCTGGATGCCTTCGCCGTGTTGCTCAAGGAAATCGGCGAAAATCGTCGGCCCGGATACCGGCTCCATCAACTCCCAGACCATGTTGCCGGACTGGGCGAAGCAGACTTTCAGGACGAATTCGGCGGGTTCGCCATGGTAAGTCTGGTTGTCGGTGTTGTGCGGACTGAAGGTGTAGACCCGCCATGGGCCGATCCCCAGCTTGAGCAAGCCGTCCATGGTGCGCTGGTGATCACGGGTGACGATCGCGATCTCCACGACGTTACCAAGGAACCCATCGACTTCGGCTCCGGCATTCAACGCTGTCAGTACATTGGTTTGTTCAAGATGAAACATGGGGTATTTACCTCTTCAATCGTTTAATGGTTAAACAACGCTGACAATTACTTGGCCATCAGCGATGAACGAACAACTTCCGTTCGCCGTGAACGGTGCAAGAAGTAGTAAATCCCACCGCCCACACCAAACCCGGCCAGCCAGGACAAGTCAATCCCGCCAAGTGCCATTGCAATGGGGCCTTGTAGCGATTTAATGGTGCCCACTTGAAATAACCATGCCGCCAGTACGCCTGTTGCAAGGGCAAATACTCCTCTCCAGTTAATATCCGTGCAGGCACTGTCCGAGTGATGGCAATACAGCGACTGCAGATCGACCTGGCCACGGCGAATCAGGAAAAAGTCCACCAGGGTGATGCCGGCCCACGGGCTGATCCACACCACGAAAAACACCATCAGGTTTTCAAAGGCGTGCACGAACTCGCCCGATTGCAGGAACAGATAGAGCATGAACAGCGCCACCACCCCCGAGACCGTCGAGACCATCCAGCGTGGCACCCGCAGGTCCAGTGACAGCGTGGCCAGTGCCGCCGAATAGATGACCACGATGTTGGTGGCGACCGGGCCATGTAACAGCACCAGCAGCACCGGCAGCGCCATCGTGCCGAAGACCGCAATGATCAATTGCGCAGGGTCCGAGCCCGCTCCGGCCGAGGCGATCGCCGCACCGAGAAAGGCCAGCCAGGCAGTGGGCAGGAACATGCCGAGAAAGGTTGAGCGGAACACCTGGCCGTCGGACAGTGTGGTTTGGGTGAACCGGGTGTAGTCCGAGGCGTACACCAGCCAGGAAATGCCCCAGCCAATGCCGATGGCCGTCATCAGGCTGCTCATGGCCGACAGCTTGCCGATGCCGGCGGTCGTCGAGGCCTGCCATTGAATATCGACATGGGTGAACGCCAGCACGGTCATCACCACCATGATCAGCAGGATCACCGGCATGGTGTAGCGCTCGAAGCACTTGATGGCGTTGAAGCCCCAGGCGGCGATGCCGACCTGGAGCAGCATGACGATCAACGCGATGCCGTACTTGAGCTCCATGCCGCCGCTGATGCCGATTCTGTCCAGGGCGGCCACCGCAAGGTCCAGGACGATCCAAGTGTTGGTGGCCACCCAGCCCATGGGCATCAGCACCTGCATGATCGTCGGCAGGTAGGCACCGCGGCGGCCGAACGCCAGCCGGGACAGCACCATCTGCGGCACGCCCGTGCGGTGCCCCATGATGCAGATGGCGCCGAACAAGGCGGCGCCCAGCAGGTTGCCGACCACGATCACCAGCAGGGTTTCGATCAGGCTCAACCCCAGCTGTATACCGATTGCTCCCAGCACCCAGTTGATCGGCGCCACATTCGCGCCGGCCCAGATCCAGAACTGGTCCAGCGGCGTTGAAATGCGTTGACTATCGGGCACCGGCTCAATGCCCAGGGCATCATAGTTGGCCTCGTTGATTAAACTTTTTTCAGACTTGCGACGCATAGACATTATTGTTTTCCTCGCTGACCGGCGACCCCGTGAATCGCCCCGAGTCATTAAAGCGAGGACTGTCGGTTTAGGTAATTGATAATAACTAAACCGCTCTTTAGAAAAATTGTCACTTCAAGTATTACTCAACGGTGCAACTTGCCCGAATAGGCAGCATCCCGCCAAGGCATTAAATAACAGAGGTTTTAACCCGCCCCGGCAAATTAAACTCGCTCGTTGAGTTTTATTTGACGTCGCTCAATTAAATGTCAATAGCCGGACCCTCCAGGGTCGTGGCCAACTTGTTGCAGTCACTGAGGCAATCGGGCCTCGGGCTTAACAGGAATCTGCTCATGACCACCCTTCTTCATATTGATGCCAGCGCTCGATCCGATCGTTCCCTGAGCCGTAAATTGTCCCGGGCATTCGTCGAGGCCTGGGTCGAGCGCGATCACCGGACACAGGTCATTGTTCGCGACGTCGGGCTCAACCCTCCGCCTTTCGTGACGCAAGACTGGATTGCCGCGGCCTTTACTCCCGAAGAACACATGACCGCCGAAAAACGCGCAGAGCTGCGGCTCTCGGATCAACTGATCGATGAGATCGAGCGCGCCGACGTCATCGTGATGGGCACCCCGATGTACAACTATGGGATGCCGGCCGCGCTCAAATCCTGGTTCGACAAAGTGATTCGGATCGGCAAGACTTTCACCTTCGATCTGGACCGCGGTGACTACCCTCTGGAACCGGTCCTGGGCGGCAAGAAGCTGGTCGTTTTGTCTTCCCGAGGCGAATTCGGCTTCGGCCCCGGCGGCGTTCGCGAAAAGATGAACCACCTGGACACCCACATACAGACCTGCGCCCACTACCTGGGCGTCAACGAGACCCACGTCATCGCCATCGACTACCAGGAATTTGGCGACGCGCGCCACGAAGCCTCGATCGCCGATGCTTTCGATGCCGTCCCGGTCCTGGCCAGGCAGTTGATCGAAGCCCGACAAACCCGGTTTTCACTGGTTTGACCACCCCGAGCGCCGCCACCGATGGGAGCCATCATGATCACCCTGCTGCAGACCGCTGAACGCTTGAGACAAGGCCTTACGACACCGGACGAGTTGATCGGGTCCGCACTGGCGGCTGCCAGGGAATCGCAGCACGTGTTCATTTGCCTGCTTGAACAGCGCGCCATCGATGAGGCGACAGCGTCGACCCGGCGCTGGCAACAAGGGGCTCAATTGAGCCCCTTCGACGGCATCCCCTACGCCGTCAAGGATCTGCTGGACGTCGCCGGCAGCCGAACCACCGCCGGTTCCATTACCCGGGCCGAGGCTGCGCCGGCGCTCAAGGATGCGTCGGTCATTGCAGCGCTCTCGGCACTGGGGATGATCCCGCTGGGTAAAACCAATCTCACCGAGTTTGCTTATTCCGGCCTGGGCCTGAATCCTCATTTCGGTACGCCGACCGCCGATGTCGCGGTCGACGAAAGCCGCGTTCCTGGTGGCTCCTCTTCGGGTTCGGCGATCGCGGTGCAACGGGGGATCGTCAGCAGCGCCATCGGCACCGACACCGCGGGGTCGATTCGGATTCCAGCGGCGTTCAACGGATTGGTCGGGTTCAAGGCGTCCACGGGGCGTTACAGCATGGAAGGCGTTCACCCGCTGGCCATCACCCTGGATAGCCTCGGTCCTTTTGCCCATTCTGTCGTCGATTGCGTAGCGCTGGATGCGGCGATGCGTGGTTTCAAGGAGGTGGTCATCGAGGCCGGCCATCTTTCAAGCCTGCGCTTTGTCGTTGACGACGGTGTGATGTCTGACCCGACGTTGCAGCCCGCGGTACGACAGAACCTGCTCTCGATGATGGAACGGCTGAGGGCGGCCGGCGCGCAGGTGGATCGTCGGCCGGTGGTCGCCGTTGCTCGTACCCGTGAGCTGATTGCCCGGTCGGGCTGGCTGGGTGCGATAGAGGCTTGGCGCCTGCTGGCCCCGGTGGTGGAAGGCCCTGAGGGACACCGAATGGACAGGCGCGTGCGGACTCGCCTGCGCTCGGCCAGGGATATCGACCCTGCTGTCGAAATGAGGATTCGAAGCCTGCGGGTGGAACTGATGTCGGCCATCGAGCGCGAGCTGGACGGTGCCATTCTGGTCATGCCGACGGTCAAGCATGTTGCCCCACCGATGGCGCCGCTGGCGACTGACGACGCGCTGTTTGCCAGCGTCAACCTCGAGACCTTGTCACTGACCATGATCGGCAGCCTGCTGGATATGCCGGGGGTGGCAATCCCGTCTGGCAAGGACAGCACCGGGCTTGCCACCTCCACCCTGTTCTCGACGACCCGGGGGCGCGACGATCACTTGCTCAGTGCCTGCCTGACTATAGAAAGGAGCCTGTGCTCAGCCGGTATCAGGAGGTAAGCGCCATCTGCTGTCCGGCCAGGTCATCCCGGGTGGTCTCCCGGAATGACCTGGCCTCGTCCAGCAACCAGTCCCTGAACAGCACCAGGCTGCGGCGTGGAACGGACCTTGTGTCTTCGATCAGATGGTAAGTGAACCCGGGCAAGCTCGGGCCATCCACTCGACGCATTCGTCCGCTGCGAAGCTCGTCGTCGATCAGCACATTGCTGCACAGCAACGGCCCCAGTCCTTGCTCGACGGCATGCAGCGCCAGGGTTTCCTCGCTGTACCAGGAGGTGCGCAAATCCCGCGAGTTATCGTGTTCGACCCGAGCCAGCCAGGTTGACCACGACGGTACTTGCAGCGCCTGATTCTTCCATTTGAATGCCAGCAGCGAGCGGTTGTGAAAGTCGTCGATCGTCGGGGTGCGCCCGGGCGGGCAGAGGCTGTTGTCCGCTACCGCGACGTACCTGTCCTCGAACAATACTGGCCCGCGCCCGTCGGCATCCTTGGGACCGTAGCGAATTGCCAGGTCGACGGCCTCCTCACGCAGGTCCACGACTTTCTCCGAGGCATGAATCGACACCATTATGTTCGGATAGACCGCATTGAACCTGGCCAGGCGCGGCATCAGCCAGCGCTCGGCGAAAGCACGCGTGGTGGACACCGCAATGGCATCACCCGCCTTTGGCGCACCGAGCTGGGCAAACGCCTGGGCAATCTGGTCGAAACCGTCGCGCAACAGCGGGTAGATGGCTTTGCCTGCGCCGGTGAGGGTCACCGTGCGGCCCCGTTCCAGGAGCTTTTGTCCCAATCCGTCTTCCAGTTGCCGGACTTGATGGCTGACTGCGGCGACCGTGACGGAGAGCTCGTTCGCCGCAGCGGAAAAACTCTGGTGACGCGCCACAGCCTCGAAGGCTCGCACGGAATTCAAGGGGGGTATCTTGCGCATGGCATTCTCCGGACTTCTGACGTGGTGCTGGCCTTCAACATCAGCTGATGCTGTAGTGAACATCCTGGGGGGACATCCCGTTGACCGCCGTGATGTCCTGGGGACAGGCGGAGAGTACGACGATGGCGTCCATTTCCGCTTTGAGGCAGACGTACTGCCCGGCCTCACTGACCGGCGCCGCGAACTCGATCCGCCCATCCTGATGTACCGGAACATTCATGAACAGGTTCAAGGGGCTCGGTGTCTCGGTAACCGCCAGGCCAAGGGCATCCAGGGCCAGGAACAGGTTTTCGTTGCAGCTGTCGTGATGGCCGACCACTCCCAGTTGCCGGTAACGAGTCGGGTCGCAAGCGGCGACCAGCGTGTCGTGCACGCCGGGGGTGGTGTCCTCGGTAAGGGTGAGGATTTTGCGCCGTTGGTTGGTGACGAGGCTGTCACCCTGGCGCGGGTTGAGCTTCAACCAGAAAGGCCGACTGTGTTCCATCGACATGGCTTCGCGCAGGTCATGCGGGTTAAAGGCCCAGGTGTCCACGACCTGCTGGCCATGGGTATTGATCAGCGTGAGGGTTTGCCCCTGTTCAAGCCTGATCGCGACACCGCGCCGGGCCGGCAGGCGGATCCGTTCACCGGGTTGAATCGACGTCATTGTATTCATGCCTTGTTCTCCTCTTTGTCAGGGGCTGAGTGCCTGCTACCAAGGAAAACACAGGGGAAAAGCGCAAACCAATAATATAAAATGGCCTCGGTATAAGCTAAATCTATAGGGTGGCCCATGCGAATCCGCCAGCTCGAGTGCTTCAGAACCTTGATGATCCACGGCACCATGACCCGTGCAGCGGAGCTATTGAGCATTTCCCAGCCCGCCATCAGCAGCACCATTGCCAACCTGGAGCACGAGACGGGCTTGAAGCTGTTCGTGCGCAAGGGCGGTCGCCTGCAGCCCACCCCCGAAGCGCGGCTGTTTTTCGTCGAGGCGGAGCGGGCGTTGGAAGCGGTGGAGAAAACCAACCGCATCGCCAAGGAAATTCGAACCGGCAAACGTGGCCATCTGGCGATCGCCGCCTACGCCAGCATCTCGATCAACCTGCTGCCCCGGTTGATGGCCGAATTCGCGAAAGAGCGTCCGGGGCTCGAGCTGAAGATCATCACCCGCAACTCACAGTCGGTGCGTGAGCTGATGACGACCCAGCAATTTGACCTGGCCATTGCCGAGCTGCCCCTGGACTACCCGACTTCGAACATGCAGGTGATGTCCTATGAATGCCAGTGCATGGTGCCGATCGGGCATCCCCTCGCCGCACGGGAAGTGATTACCCCGGCGGACCTGGACGGCGTGCCCTTCGTTTCGCTGTTCAAGGGCGACCCGATCTACCAGCAGCTGGCACTGGCTTTTTCGGCGTACGGTTCAGCCTGGAACGTGGTGGCCGAGACCGAATTCTTTTCCACGGCCTGCGAGCTGGTCCGCTCGGGCATGGGGGTCGGGATCGTCGATCCGGTGGTCAGTCGGCCTTTCACCAGGGAGCTGGTCCTGAGGCCGTTCTCACCGGCCATCCACTACCAGATCGCGCTATTGCTACCCACCCAGGAAGAGCCCTCGCAACTGGCACGGGAATTTGCCCAATACCTCAAGCAACACCTGTGAAGCGCCTGCTCAATCCGGCGCCGGGGTATTGAACACCAGCAATTTGCCCGTCGCCCGCTGCACCACCTTGTCGTTCTGATTGAGGGTTTCCATCAACATCGTCACCACGCCCCGATCCGGCTTCGATGCGGACGGCTCGATGGCCTGCACGGTGCATTTGAGGCGCAATACGTCGTCCGGATAGGTCGGTGTCGGCCAGCTCAGTTCGATCCCCAGGCCGATGATCCCGTCTGCCAGCGGCACGCTTGCCACCAGCATTTTCATGGTCAGGGCCGCGGTGTTCCAGCCGCTGGCCGCCAGGCCGCGGAACAGGCTCAGGCTGGCCGCTTCAGGATCGAGATGGAAGGGTTGCGGATCGAATGCGCGGGCAAACGCCAACATTGCCTCGCGCTCGACGCGCACAGGGTCGCTTTCAAATTCCTGACCCAGTCTCAGGTCATCGAGGTAGAGTTTTTCCCAGGCATGCAGGGTCATGGTTCATTCCTCCGCGTTGCGCTACGAGTAGCCGATGTCACTGAGGTCGATCGCCACCAGCAAGGCCCCCATATCGGCCTGGCCATCAGGCCCGCGTCGATAGGCGCGCCGCTTGCCTGGCATGCGCAGCCCGTCTGCCTCGAGGTAGTCACCTAAATACTGGGCCGCAGGCAAACCGCCGCTGATGTCCACCTTGTAGTCGTGGCGACGTAGCAGGAAATCCTCGCCGAAGTAGAAATCCTGCACCGCGCAGTGGGTGGCGATGTGCTCGGGAAAGGTCACCCGCAGGCGGCGCCAGTGCTGCGCCCCCTCTTGCCAGGGTTCGATTTCTGCGGTGGCCACGCCCGGCCAGGTGAACAGGAAAGGCATGGTCAGATAAGACCACAGCGCGTAACCATTGAAGTACGCGCGGTGCAGCGGGTCCCAAGGGCTGTTTTCACCATGGTCGCGAAAGGACTCCCTGGGCGCCGACCGCTCGGCGATCACCGTGCCGTCGGTTTTTTCGATGGCGATTCGGTCCGGTGAGAAGGCGGTCAATTGATCGGGGCCGCCGAAGGGCGTCACCGAGGCGCGCTGTTCATGCAACCAGACGGTCATCTGGCGGGGTGCGCTGTCCTGGGTCAGGCCTTTCATGGGCCAGAGCGAGCCACCGGTCACGAGGGTGGCGCGCACCTGACTGAAGCCCCTCCAGCGTTCGAGGCCGCCATGGGCGCGCAGTACCTCGTCCAGCAGATCCTGATGCGGCCCGCTCATGGTGACTGCCCTCCTCACGCCTGCGGCTTGTCCTGCACCCATTGCCAGAATAATTGATACCCGACCGCCAGGACCACCGGACCGATGAACAGCCCGATGATGCCGCTGGTGACCATGCCGCCCAGCGCGCCGATCAATATCACCGGCATCGGTACATCGACGCCGCGGCCCAGCAGCAATGGCTTGAGCACGTTATCGATAAGGCCTGCGACGAAGACATAGATGGCGAAGACGATCGTCGCCGTGCTGGCGCCTTCGGTGGCGAACACGAAGGCAATCACGGGAAGCGTGATCAGGGTCGCCGGCAGTTGCATGATGCCCAGCAACAGCACGGCCAACGCCAGCAGCCCGGCACCCGGTACACCTTTGAAGACAAATCCCAGGCCCACCAGCAGCATCTGGATGAAGGCGATGCCGACCACCCCAAGCGCCACCGCACGGATCGTGGAGGTGCACAGTGCAGCAATTTGCCGGCCCCTTTCCGGCCCGCTGAGGCGCGATGCAATTTGCACCGAACTGCGGTGCCCGCTCTCGCCATAGGCCATGACGATCCCGGCGATGATCAAGGCGAACATAAACATCAGCAAACCCATGCCGACGCCGGCCAGCTTGCTCAACAGGCCCAGGCTGGCGTGTTTGATCTGCGGCAGGTACTTCGCGGCCAGGTCGGGAAGGTTGGTGGAAGCCTGTAGCCAGAGGGCCGATAGCGGCTCGCCGATCAACGGCCAACTGGCGACTGATTCGGCAGGTGGCGGGATATGGAAATTGCCCCCCTTGACGATCGCCATGGCGTGTTCGACCGAATCTGCAATCGAGACCCCCAACAGGTAGATCGGCACCACGAGGATCATGATGGCAACCAGCACGATCAGCGTGGCGATCACCCCGTCCTTGTCGCCGAGTGGCCCCCTGAGCCGCACTTGCAGTGGGTAAAGGGTGATTGCAAGAATCACCGACCACAGCATGAGGTCGCGGAACGGGCTGAATATCTCGAAGCAGAACAGCACCAGGACCAGAATCAGCCCGAATCGAATCAGTACATCGAGCATACTGCGGGTGAACGTCTTTTCGGAGATGGACGTGGGCTCCATGGAGGCCTCTTTGCAGGTCACTGCAAGGTAGGGGATCGGTTAGCCCAGCATAGACCCTCGATGGAAAACTTGCGGCCTCAACGCAGCTTCAATGGATCGACCAGTTGCGCGGCAATCGCCATGCCCACCAGGTCCGGCAAGGTGCTGGCCTGCATGCGCTTCATCACCCGCGAGCGATACAGGTCGACGGTTTTGGCGCTCACCCCCAGTTGCTCGGCGATTTCACGGGTGGTGTAGCCCTGCACCAGCGGCAGCAAGACGTCGCGCTCCCGTGGCGTCAGGGTGAGCAGGCGCGCCTGCAAGGCGTCGTGGCCCTGATTGCCCGAGCGGTTTTGCGCGCAGTTGCTCAGGGCCTGGTGCACGCTGTCCAGCAGCAATTGCTCGTTGTAGGGTTTCTCGATGAAGTCATGGGCGCCGGCCTTGAACGCTCGAACCACGATCGGCACATCGGCGTGACCGCTGACGAAAATGATTGGCAGGTTCAGCTCCCGTGCACGCATTTCTTCCTGCACGTTCAAGCCACCCATGCCGGGCATGCGCACATCGAGCAGCACGCAGGCATCGAGACTCGCATCACAGGCACCGAGAAACTCCGCGCCACTGGTAAACGGCAAGGCCTTGAGCCCCACCGATTCCAGGAGCCAGACCGTTGAATCGAGCATGCCTTGATCGTCGTCGACCACATACACCACGTGCTCAGTCGCACCTGCCATTGCACTATTCCTGTTGTTGTTTTGTCGGACCGGCCAGCGGCAAGCGGCAACACATCAGCAGCCCGGCCGGCTGGCGGCGGGCCTGCAACTCGCCACCGAAACCTTCGATGATGCTGCGGCTCATGGACAGCCCAAGGCCCAGGCCATCGGGCTTGCTGGTGTAGAACGGGGTGAATATCTGCTCGAGCTCCGGCTCGCTGACGCCGGGGCCCTGATCCTGCACGCTGATTTCCACCGTCGCGCCACTGCCCTGCGGGGCCGCCATGACGATCAGTGAAGGCTGCCCCGGATGCTGTTCGCGGTTGGCGTCGATCGCATTGCGCAGCAGATTGAGCAAGACCTGCTCCAGCAGTACCCGGTCGGCGTAAACCGGCGGCGGATTATCCGGCAGTCGATCCTCGATTGTCACTTGGCAATTGTTCGCTTCCCAGGCGCACAAGCGCACGGCCTCGCGGGCGACATCGGTAAAATTCAGGGCTTGCATGCGCCGCTGGCCCTTGCGCAGAAACGCCCGCAAACGCCGGATGACCTCCGAGGCATGGGTCGCGTGGTGGGTGATGCGTTCCAGGCCTTGGGCGACTCTGGCGGCGGCCTGGGGGTTGGAGTCCAGCGTCTGCAGATATCGCTGGCTGGCGTTGGCATAATTGACCACGGCCGCCAACGGCTGATTGATTTCGTGGGCGATGCCCGAGGCCAGTTCCCCCAGGGTCACCAGCCGCGCGGTGTGCGCCAGTTCATCCTGATGGCGGCGCTGTTGCACTTCGCGCAGTTCGCGCTCGGTCATGTCCCGCGCCACCAATGAGTAATAGCGCTCGCCGCCGGCGGAACGGTGCGCCAGCAGCACCAGCGAGACCGGCACCGACGTGCCACCGCCCGGGGGTTGCAAACGGGCATCGGTGCTCCACACCCCATTGCGCTCGGCGCCGCTCCAGCCGTCGCGTTGCAGTCGGGCCAGGTCGCTGCTGGCGAACAACTGCGCCAGGGTCGGCATAGGCTGTTGCTCGTCGACCCCGAGGATGCGCCGGGCCGCCGGGTTGAGATAAGTGACTTGCCCCTCGGGGTCGATGAACAGCACCGGATCGGTGTTGACCTCGACCACTTCGGCCAGGCGTCGCTTGTTCTCCTCGGCCTGCACCCGGGCGGTGATGTCCCGGGAGACGCTGACCACTTCGACCACCGCACCGGTATAGGTTTCCCGGATCGCGCGGCAGGCGGTTTCGAACCACAGGTAGTGCCCGTCCCGATGGCGAATGCGATAGGTCATGGTGTGGTAGCCGTCCTGCTCCAGGGCATCGCGCGCACGCTGCACCAGGCTGGCCAGGTCCTGGCCATGGAACAGGCCCTGGGCCATTTGCCCGCGCAACTCTTCGGGCCAGTAGCCGAGCAAGGTCCAGGACGCCGGCGATGCATCGAGAAAGCGCCCGTCCGGGGTGTGTCGGGAAATCAGGTCGGTGGTGTTCTCGATGATCAGCCGGTACAGCCGCCGTGCCTTGGTGGCTTCGCGCTCGGCCAGCACTTGCGTGGTGGCGTCGCGGCAACGGGCAAGTACGCGGTTGTCCTGGGGATCGGGGATAAAGGTCCAGATCAGGATCTGCGCTTCGAACCGGGCTTCGACCCCTTCGATGGCGCGTTGCTGGTCGAGACAGGCGCGCACCAGCACCCGATGATTCACCGGCAGAAAGCCCGACAGCTCGGTCAGCGGCTTTTCCGCGAGCAGCGCCAGCAGCGCCGCATTGAACTCCAGCGGCCTGCCTTGGGCATCGAGCAACAGGCTGGGCTGCGGATCGTGGCCCAGCAGCGGCGATCCGCGCAGCATGCCGTTGACACTGCTGAGCAAGGTCGTCAGCAAATCCTGCACCCAACCCAGCCAGCCAAGGCTCACGCCCTCGCACACTTCCACCAGCAACAACCCCGGCTGGTCCGGCTGCAAGGCCAGGTCAAATACCTGGCCGTGGCTGATGGCGGCCCGGCGCAGCCGGCCTGCCAGCCAGCAATCGAGTTGCCGCACTTGCGCCAGATCCAGCCGCCCCGCCTCGACCAGGCGCTCGAACAGCCGTTGATCGCTGGCTTGCGAAGGGTCACCCAGGCCCGGGGGGAAATGCTGGGCTGAACCTTCGTGACTGTAGATCCGCGATTTGGCTTGCCAGCTCAGGTAGACCGCCCGGCGCACCTCGGGGCAATCCTGCAGCGCTCGGCACAAGGCATCGGCCCGGGCGGCCAGGGACACACCTTCGCGCTGCAGGCGCAACCAACTGTGCAATCGAACGGGGGTCAGGGTCATCTCGGGTCCTTCGTCAGGGAAACCAAGGATATACCGGCCTTGGGTGTCAGGCCGCATTCATTTAGAGCCTCTGCAACAAGCTATAGTATATGTACTATAAGCTATAGGTTGTACTTCCATATCAGTGGCTGAATGTTATATAAAGCACACCGGACATAAAAGGTGACTTCAGCGGCGACGCTGCAAGGCCACCATAGAGCTAACAATCAGCCACCGAGTACCCGCACATGTCGATCTATGAACAAGGGCTAGGCCCTGCGGCTGTCAATCACATTGCCCTGTCTCCGCTCAGCTTCATCGAGCGCACCGCCAGCGTTTACCCCAACTACCCTGCCGTGATCCACGGTTCGATCCGTCGCACCTGGGCGCAAACCTACACCCGCTGCCGGCGCCTGGCCTCGGCGCTGGCCGGTCGCGGCATCGGCAAGAACGACACGGTGGCGGTGATGCTGCCCAACATTCCCGAGATGCTGGAAGTGCATTTCGGCGTGCCGATGATCGGCGCGGTGCTCAACCCGCTCAACGTGCGCCTGGATGCCGAAGCCATTGCCTTCATGCTGCAGCATGGCGAGGCCAAGGTGCTGATCACCGACCGCGAGTTCCATAGCGTGATTCACGCGGCGATTGGCATGCTCGATCACCCGCCGCTGGTCATCGACGTCAATGATCCCGAGTACGGTGAAGGCGAGGCCGTCAGCGACCTGGACTATGAAGCGCTGCTGGCCGAGGGCGACCCGGCATTCGACTGGCACTGGCCGGTGAACGAATGGCAAGCCATCGCGCTGAACTACACCTCCGGCACCACCGGTAACCCCAAGGGCGTGGTGTATCACCATCGCGGTGCGTACCTGAATTCCCTGGGCAACCAGATGACCTGGGCCATGGGCAACCATCCGGTGTACCTCTGGACGCTGCCGATGTTCCATTGCAACGGCTGGTGCTACCCCTGGACCATCACCGCGCTGGCCGGCGTGCATGTGTTCCTGCGCCGGGTCGATCCGCAGAAAATCCTCACGCTGATCCGTGAGCATCAGGTCACTCACCTCTGTGCCGCGCCGATCGTGCTCAATGCCCTGGTCAACATGCCGGAGTCGGCGAAGGCCGCCATCGATCACCCGGTCAACGCCATGGTTGCCGGTGCCGCACCGCCGGCCAAGGTGATCGGTGCCGTGGAACAAATGGGCATCAAGGTCACCCACGTCTATGGCCTGACCGAAACCTATGGCCCGGTGACCCTCTGCGCCTGGCATGCCGAATGGGACAAACTGCCGCTGGACGAACGGGCGCAGGTCAAATCCCGCCAGGGCGTGCGCTACCCGACGCTCGAAGGCGTGATGGTCGCGGATTCCAAGACCCTGGAACCGACCCCGCGGGACGGTCAGACCATCGGCGAGATCTTCATGCGCGGCAATACCGTGATGAAGGGCTACCTGAAAAACCCGACCGCCACCGCCGAAGCGTTTGAAGGCGGCTGGTTCCACACCGGCGACCTGGCGGTCTGTCACCCCGACGGTTATGTCGAGATCAAGGACCGGCTCAAGGACATCATCATTTCCGGCGGCGAGAATATTTCCACCATCGAGCTCGAAGGCGTGCTCTATCGCCATCCGGGCGTGATGGAAGCGGCCGTCGTGGCCCGTCCCGATGAAAAATGGGGAGAAACCCCTTGTGCCTTCATCACCTTGAAGGCCGATCACCAGGACGTGCGCGAGGCCGACATCATCAGTTTCTGCCGCGAACACCTGGCCGGTTTCAAGGTCCCGCGCACGGTGGTCTTCACCCTGTTGCCGAAGACGTCCACCGGCAAGATCCAGAAGTACGTCCTGCGCGACAGGGCTAAAGCCCTCTAACCGAACCGACGTTGTAACCACCAGGCGGCAGGTGCCTTTACCTGCCGCTTCGGGCTCGTGCAGGCCGAATTCGGCCCTGTCCTGCCCAACCCACATGCACCGATAACAAAAACAAGGTGGAGCCACCCATGATCGACATCCATTCAACCGATACCCAACGCTGTGAACGTATCCGGGCCAACCCGAAGTTCCTTCAACTGGTGAGCAGCCGTTCGCGCCTGGCCTGGTCGCTGAGTGCCGCGGTGCTCGTGACTTACTACGCCTTCATGCTGGTGGTCGCGTTCGCCCCGCAATGGCTGCATGCACCGATTGCCGAGCATCGGATGTTGACCCTGGGCATGCCGGTGGGCGCGGCGATCATCATTTTTTCCTGGCTGCTGACCGGCTGGTACGTCTACAGCGCCAACACCCGTTTCGACGCCCTGGGCGCGGCCATTCTCGAGGAGAGCAAGTGATGACTCAGCTACGTAAACTCATGCTCGCCGCGGCTTGCCTGCTGCCGGCCTCCATGGCGCTCGCGGCACCTGCCCTGGGCGTCGTGGAAAAACAACCGCTGAACCTGCATGCGATCGGCATGTTCTTCGTGTTCGTCCTTGGCACGCTGGCCATTACCTGGTGGGCGGCGAGCAAGACCAAATCCACTTCGGACTTCTACACCGCTGGCGGTGGCATCACCGGGTTTCAGAATGGCCTGGCGATTGCCGGTGACTATATGTCCGCGGCCACGCTGCTCGGGCTGTCCAGCCTGGTGTTCGCCAAGGGCTACGACGGCTTCATCTATACCATCGGCTTCTTCGTCGGCTGGCCGATCATCACTTTCCTGATGGCCGAGCGCCTGCGCAACCTGGGGCGCTTTACCTTCGCCGACATCGTGTCCTATCGCCTGGACCAGAACAAAGTGCGGATCTTCGCCGCCTTCGGCTCGCTGACGGTGGTGTGCTGCTACCTGATCGTGCAGATGGTCGGCGCCGGTCAGTTGATCAAGCTGCTGTTCGGCCTCGACTACCCGGTAGCCGTCGTGATCGTCGGCGCGTTGATGCTGGTGTACGTGATCTTCGGCGGCATGATCGCCACCACTTGGGTGCAGATCATCAAGGCCGTGCTGCTGCTCGCCGGCGGCACGACCCTGGCCGTCATGGCCATGTCGCAGTTCGGTTTCAGCTATGAAGCACTCGCCACCAAGGCCGTCGAGGCTCACGCCAGCGGCTGGAACATCATGGGCCCCGGCTCGATGCTCGCCGACCCGATCAACACCGCGTCGATGTCCCTGGGCCTGGTGTTCGGCATCGCCGGCCTGCCGCATATCCTGATGCGCTTCTTCACCGTGCCCAACGCCAAGGAAGCCCGCAAGTCGGTGTTCTACGCCACCGGCTTCATCGGTTTCTTCTTCCTGGTGGTGTGCACCCTGGGTTTCGCCGCGATGGTGATCATCGGCACTGACCCGCAGTACTACGTCAACGGTGAAGTCGGCGGCGCCCTGATAGGCGGCGGCAACATGGTCGCCATGCACCTGGCCAAAGCGGTCGGCGGCAACCTGTTCTTCGGTTTCCTCGCGGCCGTGGCCTTTGCCACCATCCTCGCGGTGGTCTCCGGGCTGGCCCTGGCCGGTGCTTCGGCGATTTCCCACGACCTCTACGCCACCGTGTTCAAGAAAGGCAAGGCCAGCGAGAAGCAGGAAATGCGCGTAACCCGCATGGCCACCGTCGGCCTGGGCATCATCGCGATTCTGTTGGGCATCCTGTTCGAGAAGATGAACGTCGCATTCCTGGTCGGCCTGACCTTCGGCATCGCCGCCTCGACCAACTTCCCGGTGCTGATCATGGCCATGTACTGGAAAGGCCTGACCACCAAGGGCGCGATCATCGGCGGTTTCTCCGGCCTGATCTGCGCGCTGGTGCTGGTGATCCTGTCGCCAGCCGTCTGGGTCACCGTGCTCGGCAATGCCCACGCGATCTTCCCTTACGACCACCCGGCATTGTTCTCCATGCCCCTGGCGTTCCTGGTGATCGTGGTCGTCTCCCGGCTTGACCGCAGCGTGCGCGCCGACAAGGAGCGTGACGCCTACGCCGATCAGTTCGTTCGCGCCCAGACCGGCCTCGGTGCCGCCAGCGCTTCCAGCCACTGACAGACAAGGCACGGCCCGCCCCGGCGGCGCCGTGCCCAACCGTCCCATTGAGGTTCACGTTATGCCCGAATTCAACGCCCCGCTGCGCGACATGCGCTTTGTGCTGCATGAACTATTCGACGCCCCGGCCCTCTGGGCGCGCCTGCCGGCCCTGGCCGACAGTGTCGACGCCGCCACCGCCGAGGCGATTCTCGAGGAGGCCGCCAAAGTCACTTCGCACCTGATCGCCCCCTTGAATCGTAGCGGCGACGAGGAAGGCGCCCAGTGGCAAGACGGCCAGGTCAGCACGCCGATCGGTTTCAAACAGGCGTACGCCACCTACATCGAAGGCGGCTGGGTCGGCTTGTCCGGCAACGCCGATTTCGGCGGCATGGGCATGCCGAAGATGCTCGCGGTGCAATTCGAGGAAATGCTCTACGGCGCCAACTCCAGCTTCGCCCTGTATTCGGCCTTGAGCTCGGGCGCCTGCCTGGCCCTGGACGCCCATGCCAGCGAGACCCTGAAAAGCCTGTACCTGCCACCGATGTATGAAGGCCGCTGGGCCGGGTCCATGTGCCTGACCGAAGCCCACGCCGGCACCGACCTGGGGCTGATTCGTACCCGGGCCGAACCCATGGCCGATGGCAGCTTCAGCATCACCGGCAGCAAGATCTTCATCACCGGTGGCGACCAGGACCTGACCGAAAACATCGTGCACCTGGTGCTGGCCAAGCTGCCGGACGCGCCGGCTGGCCCGAAAGGCATCTCGCTGTTCGTGGTGCCCAAAGTGCTGGTCAATGCCGACGGTTCCCTCGGCAACCCCAACGCCGTGAGCTGCGGCTCGATCGAACACAAGATGGGCATCAAGGCCTCGGCCACCTGCGTGATGAACTTCGACGGCGCCAGCGGCTGGCTGGTCGGCGAGGCCAACAAAGGCCTGGCGGCGATGTTCACCATGATGAACTATGAACGCCTGTCCATCGGTATCCAGGGCATCGGTTGCGCCGAAGCGTCCTACCAGAGCGCCGTGGCTTACGCCCGTGAACGGGTGCAGAGCCGTGCACCGACCGGAGCCGTCGCCCCGGACAAAGCGGCCGACCCGATCATCGTCCACCCCGATGTCCGCCGCATGCTGCTAAGCATGAAAGCCATGACCGAAGGCGGCCGTGCGTTTGCCAGCTACGTCGGGCAGCAACTGGACCTGGCGAAATTTTCCAATGACGCCCGGGAACGCGACACCGCGCAAACCCTGGTCGCGCTGTTGACGCCGGTGGCCAAGGCGTTTTTCACCGACACCGGCCTGGAAAGCTGCATCAACGGCCAACAGGTGTTCGGCGGCCATGGCTATATCCGCGAATGGGGCCAGGAACAATTGGTTCGCGATGTGCGCATCGCGCAGATCTACGAAGGCACCAACGGCATTCAGGCGCTGGACCTGCTCGGTCGCAAAGTGCTGGCCGACAACGGTTTCGCCCTGCGCCAGTTCACCGGCCAGATCCTTGATTTCGCCCAGCAGCCCGACGCGCCCTACAGCGCTCAGTTGTTCGATGCCGTGCAGCGCCTGGAAGACCTGAGCGACTGGCTGCAGGACAAGGCCGCGACCAACCGCAACGAAATCGGCGCCGCCTCGGTGGAATACCTGCACCTGTTCGGCTATGTCGCCTACGCCTGGCTGTGGGCGCGCATGGCTCAGGTCGCCGGGCACAAACGCGGCGAAGACGAAGCGTTTTACGGCGCGAAGATCGCCACCGCCGATTTCTATATCCATCGCCTGCTGCCGCGCATCTTGAGCCTGGAGCAATCCATCCGTGCCGGCAGTGCCTCCCTCTACGGCCTGTCTGCCGAACAGTTTTAACGATTGAGCCCACGCGGCGCCACGCTCCTCTCTTTTCGGCGCCTGCGTTTTTTATCGGTAAGCCCTCGCCCCTCCGGCGAGGGCTGCGGGACCTGTCTTTGCATAATAAAAACAAAGGGGCTTCACCATGGACCGTAACACCCGCAATCTCACGACCCGACTGTTGCTGGCCGGTGGCGTCATCAGCCTCTCGGCCCCCGCCGCTGCTGACTTTATCAAGGACAGCAAGGCCAACCTCGAGCTGCGTAATTTCTACTTCAACCGTGATTATCGCCAGGACAACGCTGCGCAATCCAAACAAGAGGAATGGGCCCAGGGCTTTCTGCTGCGCTACGAATCGGGCTTCACCGAAGGCATGATCGGCGTCGGCTTCGATGCCATCGGCCTGCTCGGCGTCAAACTCGACTCCAGCCCCGACCGCGCCGGCTCCGGCCTGCTCAAGCGCCATAGCGACACCCGCAAGGGCGCACAGGACGAGTACGGCGAATTGGGTCTCACGGCCAAACTGCGCGCCTCCAAAAGCACGCTGAAACTCGGCACCCTGTTGCCCAAGCTGCCCACGGTGCTGGCCAACGATTCGCGGCTGTTGCCGCAAACCTTCGAAGGCGGTCAGTTGACCTCCCTGGAATTCGAAGGCCTGACCCTGGACGCCGGGCGCCTGACCCAGGTCAACCAGCGTGACTCCTCGGACTACGAGGACATGGGCATCACCCGCACCGGGGCCAAGAGCATCATTACCCGGCATGCGACCAGCGACCGCTTCGATTTCGCCAGCGTCAACTACAAATGGACCGGCAACCTGGCCACCGGCTACAGCTACGGTCACCTCGATAACCTCTACAGCCAGCACCTGGTGAACCTGACCTACGTACTGCCGGTCACCACCGGCCAGTCGCTGAAGACGGACCTGCGTTACGCCCGCTCCATGGACGATGGCGGCAGCAATGTCGATAACAACGCGATTGGCGCGATGTTCACCTACAGCCTCGGCGGGCATGCGTTCGGCCTTGGCTATCAAGGCATGAGCGGTGACACCGGCTACGCCTACATCAACGGTACCGATGCGTTCCTGGTCAACTTTGTGCAGATCGGCGACTTCGCCAGCAAGGACGAACAATCCTGGCAGGCCCGTTACGACTACAACTTCGCGGCCCTTGGCATTCCGGGCCTGACCTTCATGACCCGCTACCTCTCCGGTTCCGATATCGACCTGGGCAACAACCGCCCGGAAGGCAAGGAATGGGAGCGCGATACCGATATCGGTTACGTGGTGCAGAGCGGGCCGTTGAAGAATGTCGGGGTGAAATGGCGCAATGCGACGGTGCGCTCGAGCAACTTTGGCAGCGATCTGGATGAGAACCGGTTGATTGTCAGTTATAGCTTGCCGATCTGGTAAGTCGATCCTGGCTGCATGAGGGGGGACTCGCTGGGTGGCGCAGTCCCTTTTTTTGCTGATGGATTTGCGGTGTTATGGCGGGCCTCTTCGCGAGCAAGCCCGCTCCCACAGTTGACCGAGTTGTTTAGATAAACACGGTCTAATTGTGGGAGCGGGCTTGCTCGCGAAGGCGGCCTAAAATGCAACAAAGATGTCGGCCCCGGGTTCCCCTCCCCGACACCAATCCGCGGTCGTACCCATAGTAGAGTAAGATGCGCGCTTAACAGGCCCGCCGCGAGACGCCCGCATGACCGATACCACCCCCCGCCTGATCAAGAAATACCCCAATCGCCGACTGTATGACACCCATACCAGCAGTCACCTGACCCTGGCCGACATCCGTCAACTGGTCGTCGACAAGGTTCCGTTCCAGGTGGTCGATGCCAAGAGCGGCGAGGATTTGACTCGCAGTATCCTGCTGCAAGTGATTCTTGAGGCTGAAAGCGGCGGCGAGCCGATCTTCTCCAGCGAAATGCTGATGGGGATCATCCAGTTCTACGGTCCTTATCAGGGCGTGCTTGGCAGCTACCTGGACAAGAGCATTCAGACCGTGATCGACGTCCAGTCCCAGACCGGCGCGCAATCGTCGGAAGCCTGGACCGCGTTCATGCACCAACAGGCACCGGTGATGCAGGACCTGATGCGCCAGTATGTCGATCAATCGAAGGCGCTGTATCTCAACACCCAGAACATGTTCGGCCTGTTTGGTGCCAAGCCGCCAAAGAAAGACGATGAGTGAAGCACGGCCTGGTCATTGACAGTAGCGCGACGTCGACTAGGCTCACAGTCATCCTGCCTCCCCAACCGAACCACGGCACTTCGAACGCAAGGCCTGGTGAGGTCATCAATTTATACAGCCTGTCCGTTGCTGTTCGCATGCAGACATCCGGCATCCCCGGCACAGAGGGCTGACGCTCTTTCGCGCGCGTTGATTCTCAAGTACGCCACGCGACTGAACCGCCACTTTCCACTGCACTTTCACCTTGGGAGGCAGTCGTGCAAAAAGTCTTGAAGCTTGTCAGCTATGCAGTGCTCGTGCTGATGGCCAGCGCGGTCGTCTATGCCGCAATCATCGGCATCACCTATTGGACCGGCATCGGCGTATAGAGAGATCGCAATGAACAAACGTCAGACACGCTCGTTCGCGCTGATATCGACTGCCATCGCCGCGGTGGTTTTCCTGGGAATGACGGTCGATAGCCATCGACAATTCCCGACACTGACCAACGCCCAGCAGATCACGCCCCAGGTTACCCGCGGCAAGGATGTCTGGCATGAATACAACTGCATCAATTGCCACACCCTGTTTGGTGAAGGCGCGTATTACGCCCCGGACCTGACAAAAATCACCCAGCTGCGCGGCGCCCCTTATCTCACGGCGTTTCTCAAAGATCCCTCAAAGTTTTATGACGAGCAACGGCACCGCCGATTGATGCCGAACCTGAACCTCTCCGATGAAGAAATCGCCGCCCTGATCGCCTTTATGGACTGGGTGAGCAAGGTCGACAATCAAGGCTGGCCGCCGCGGCCGATTCTGGTGACCGGTACTTCGATCCCCGGCATGGACCTCACCGTGGCGCAGCAGAACGCCACCGGCGCCGGCAACCAGCCACCCGCCGCACGCCCGGTGTCCGACAAGGAAGACCCGATCGCCCTGGGCGAGGCACTGTTTCGAACCACCGCCACACCCGTGTGCAGCGCTTGCCATTCGATTGCACCGGGGGTCAATCTCGCCGGTCCGACACTGGCCGGGTTGGCCGTTCGGGCCAGGCAGGTCATCGCCTCGCCTGACTACAAGGGCAAGGCCAAGGACGTCGAGAGCTTTATCCGCGAATCGATCGTCGCGCCGAGCGCCTACCTGCATCCGGGCGACATGTATTCCGCCAGCGGCATGTCCTTCATGCCGGACACCTTCGCCAAATCGCTAACGCCCGAACAGGTCGATCAACTGGTCGCCTACCTGGCGTCGTTCCAGTAACCCAAGGGGATGACCATGCGCTACAGATCTCAATCCGTCGCCTACTGGTACTTCGCCGTGGCCATGGTGCTGTTTGGCCTGCAACTGGTATTCGGCCTGCTCTCGGCGGCCAAATACCTCGGACCCGACCCGCTGCTGGACCTGTTGCCCTTCGATGTCACCAAGGCCATTCATACCAATCTGTTGATCGTCTGGGTGCTGACCGGGTTCATGGGCGCGACCTACTGGATGGTGCCGGACGAATCCCGTGGCGAGTTGCACAGCACCCGACTGGCCTACATCCAGCTCGGGTTGTGGACGGCCATGGGCGTCACCGCTGTCCTGGGCTATCTGTTCGGGTACGGCACCGGGAACAAACTGCTCGAACAGCCGCTCCCGCACAAGATCGTGATCGTGATCTGCATGTTGATGTTTCTCTACAACATCGGCATGACCATCAGGAAAGCCGGACGCTTCACCGCCACCGAAGGCGTGCTGCTGCTGGGCCTGGCCAGCGCCGCCGTGCTCTACCTGCCGGCGTTGCTGCATTATGAAAATTACGTGGTGTCGATCTACTACCGCTGGTGGACGATCCACCTGTGGGTCGAAGGCGTCTGGGAGATGATCCAGGGCGGCTTCCTCGCCTATCTGCTGATCAGACTGTCCGGCGCTGATCGTGAGGTCATGGAGAAGTGGCTGTACGTGATTGTCGGCCTGGTGTTCATTGCCGGCATCCTTGGTACCGCCCACCATTACTACTGGATCGGCGTGCCCCATTACTGGCTGCCACTGGGCGGCTTCTTCAGTGCGCTCGAACCCATGGCGCTGGTCGGCATGGCGATCTACGCCTACAACGCGATGCGCCGCTCCGGTCTCTCCCACCCCAACAAACTGGCCTTGCACTGGACCATGGGCAGTGCCGTGTTCACGATGTTCGGCGCCGGTCTCCTGGGGCTGGCCCACACCTTTCCCGATGTCAACAAATGGACCCACGGCACCCTGATCACCGCCATGCACGGCCATGCCGCCTTTTATGGAGCCTACGTCATGATTGTCCTGGCTATGATCACGTATGCGCTACCGGGCATGACCCGTCGTCCCGTGGAGGAAAGCAGCATCGGTTATTGGGCATTCTGGTTGCAGTTGGGCGGCATGTTCGGCATGACCCTGTCATTTGCTACCGCAGGTATCGCCCAGGTGTACCTGGAACGTATTCTCGGCATGGGCTACCTGGATGTGCAGCTGAAAATCCAGGTGCATTTCCTGATGCTGGTGGCGACAGCGTCGATGTTCAGCCTGGGTGTAGGGCTGTTCATCTTCGATTTTTTCCGCCATGCGCCGCAATTCAATGTCGATGAAGCCGACCCGGTGCTGGATAAGCCTCGAACATCAGGCGCAGCGTTGTGATGGAGCGCTCACCTGTGCAGCACACTTTGTCAGCCATGGCGTCCGTAGCGCCGCCGGTCGAACCCTACTACCAGCCCTGCGGCGACGAGGTGGCGATCTTCGAGCAGTGTCACGCCCGGCAACTGGCGATCATGCTCAAAGGGCCCACCGGGTGTGGCAAGACCCGCTTTGTCGAGCACATGGCCTGGCGACTGAAACGGCCGTTGATCACCATTTCCTGCCATGACGATTTAAGCGCCAGCGACCTGGTCGGGCGCTTCCTGATCGGTCATCAAGGCACCCATTGGGCGGAAGGCCCGCTGACACGAGCGGTACGCGAAGGCGCGATCTGCTACCTCGACGAAGTGGTCGAAGCGCGGCAAGACACAGTGGTCGTATTGCACCCGCTGACCGACCACCGGCGCATCCTGCCACTGGACAAGATCGGCGAGATCCTCGAAGCCTCGCCCCATTTTCAACTGGTGGTGTCTTACAACCCCGGTTACCAGCGGATACTCAAGGACCTGAAGCCGAGTACGCGCCAGCGCTTCGTGGCGCTGGATTTCGACTTCCCACCGGCCGAGCGCGAGATCGCCATCGTTATCCATGAGGGCGCAACCGACTACGCTACCGCCCACGCCTTGGTCACCCTCGCCCATCGGCTGCGCGCCTTGCAAGACCGGGGCCTGGCGGAAGTTCCCAGCACGCGCCTGCTGATCGCCACCGCCCGCTTGATCACCAGCGGCATTGCCGCTCAGGCCGCCTGCCGGGCCGCGTTGATCTCACCGCTGTCCGACGACGCGGTGCTGGTGGCGGCCATGCGCGACCTGGTTGACCTGACTTTTATCTAGATGGCCGAAGCCGAGGACCTCATCACCGATGTCGCACGCCATGCAACGGTGTACGCCCAGGCGCTATGGCGCCGCCACCGGGCCCCCGCCACACGTGCAAAAGTCGTCACCCTGGCGGATATCGCACAACACCTTGATTTACTGATCCAGGCTCTGTTTGGCACCCACTATCCGCTGCGCGTCGCACAACCGCCCTCGCCCCCCACGCTGCTGAAAAAGCTTTTTCTGCGGGGTGAGAACCCGTGTCGACAACGCGCCGTGCCGGCGACCGACGGTGCGTCTATCTGGTTGCCGGAGTCTTCGGGTTGCGACGATGGACTGCTCACCACGCAACGTTTCAGGACCCAGGCCTTGCAACAGGCGATGCGCGCGCAAAGGGGCAGTGCCGCCCATCTGCCGGAGCTTGCCGATCCGATGCAACGCAGCGTCTATCTGCTGCTCGAAGCCTGGGCTGCCGACCGGGATCTGGTGCGATTGCTGCCGGGGCTGGCGGCACCGATCCGGGGGATGCGCCAGCAGGCGCTGGCCATGCGCCCGCCGCTGCAGGCCTTTGCCGAGCATCGACGGCCCCTGGAAAACCTGCTGCGTCGAATACTGGCCACTGAATGCGGCGAATCTGTGGAGGGGCTGGCAATACCCGCCACCGCCACCGATTCGCTGCGTCAGGCACAAACCCTCGCGGCAAGCCTCTTGTCCGCCGACGTAACTCACCGGCATTGCGCACATCTGTTGCTGCTCGATGCCTGGACCGGCGACTTGCGCGAGCCGTCGGCCCAACAAGAGGTGCCGACGCTGCCCGGCGCCATCGACATCACTGACACGCTGCCACGCAGCGCCCGTCTCGAACGCCAGCCAAAGGTGCGCGAGGCCCGGGCCGACGAAGACAACGATCAGGAACAAGGCCCGTGGATGGTGCAATCCGCCGAGCCCCTGGAAAAGGCCGAAGACCCCATGGGCATGCAACGCCCGGTCGACCGGGATACGGACATCCCGGCAGATGATTTTGCCGACGGATTGTCCGAACTCGACGAAGCCCGACTGGTGGTCGCAGCAGGCAGCCCCAAAGAGGTGTTGCTGAGCGACGATCCACCTCAGACCCGCGTACGACACCTGGCACCTGCGCTTGCCGAAAACGCAATCAGCTACCCCGAATGGGACTATCGCACTCAGGTCTACCGTGATCCGGGTACAACCTTGCAGGTGTGCCCCACCCATGAAGGCCCGCAGCAGTGGGTCGACCAAACCCTTGAAAGCCACCGGTCGATGCTCGCTGCCATCCGCCAGCATTTTGAAAAGCTGCGTGCTCAACGCATCAGGTTGCGCAAACAAATGGACGGCGATGACATCGACCTGGAAGCCTATATCGACGGTTGTGCCGAGGCCCGCGCCGGCTTGAGCATGCCCCAGGCGTTGTATCAGTCCCAGCGGCGCAGTCGGCGCGACATGGCGATCATGTTGCTGATTGACGTCAGCGGCTCCACCGACAGCTGGCTGTCGCGCCATCGCCGGATCATCGATGTCGAGCGCGAGGCGTTGCTGCTGGTCTGTCTGGCGCTGGAAAGCCTGGGCGAACCCTATAGCGTGCTGGCGTTTTCCGGCGAGGGGCCGCAGCGGGTGACGATCCGCACCCTCAAGGCTTTCGACGAGCGCTACAGCGCTGCCGTGGGTCGGCGCATTGCCGCACTGGAACCGGAGCGCTATACCCGGGCAGGTGCAGCCATTCGCCACGCCAGTACCTTGTTGATGCGACAAGCGGCGACCCACCGGCTGCTCTTGCTGCTCTCCGATGGCAAGCCCAACGATGTCGACCTGTATGAAGGCCGCTATGGCGTGGAAGACATGCGCCAGGCCGTGAACGAAGCCAGGCTGCAAGGTATCTATCCGTTCTGTCTGACCATCGACCGTCAGGCCGCAAGTTACCTGCCGGCGGTATTCGGCTCGCGGCAATATGCCTTGCTGCCCCAACCTGAACTGTTGCCCGGCGTACTGCTCGAGTGGATCAAGCGCCTGCTGTCGGCCTGAGCCCTGCCGATCAGTTTGTTCCAGGCGAAAAAAATGGCGATGGGGAGTAAACCCATCGCCATCGGTACAGCCGGCTTGCTAAGACTTACTTGTTACCAGTCTTGGTGCTTGCTTCCGGAGCTGCTTTGGTGGCTGCGGCAGTCGCTTCGGCGAAACTGGTCTGAGCCGTTTCGGAAGCCTGCTTTGCGGCTTTCTGTGCGTTTTCAAATGCAGTGCCGGCACTTGCCAGGCCCGACTTGAACGCGTTCACTACTGGCTCGGAGCCGGCAGGTGCATTCTTGCTGATCGCTTCAACAAACTCTTGTACTTGCTGGGTGCCGGCTTCGACCTGGCTGGAGGCCAGCTTGGCGATGTCCGACTGAGTTTCTGCGATCAGCGCCTGAACCTGGCGATTGAACTCGGTCAGGCGTTCGGTTTGCTTGTTCGGCTGGGTGAAAGAAGCCTGCAGCTCGGCGAAATCTTGTGGACCACGAACGGCCAGCAGCTTGCGAACACCTTCGAACTGCTCTTCGGAAGACTCGCGCAGGGCCTTGAACTGCAACTGGCTGAGCTGTTCAACGCTGGCGAAGACCTTGCCGCTGATTTGCTGGATCAGGTCGAGGTTGGCTTTCTGAGTGGCTTGCAGTTTTTCCGAGTTGAAAAAAGACATGCTTGAATCTCCTGGTACTGGAAGGCCCAAATGGGCCAGAGGACGCGATAGCGATCCTGCCAGACATCGCGTTAGCCTTGATATTGCAGTGCACAAAACATTTTGGCAACCCTTATTTTGTGCAGCGCAAAATAAACCTTGTCAGCGCTGCCCTTAATAGGTCTAAACTCCTTACCATCAGACGGCCGGCCCAGCCTTGTTCAATAAAGGGCTGGATGCGTCGCTTCCCTTATTAAGGCATCAGGAGATCACGATGGGTCAGGAACAACATATTGCGTTGCAAGATGAAAGGCTTGCACCAGGCTCAGGGTTGTTCGAACACCTGAATCACCTGCAACGCCTCAATACCCGCAACGTGCTCGACGCCGTGCAAAAGCGCCAGGCAAAAACCTTCGACCCTTCAAGTCTCGGGCAACTGAGACAGCCTACCGCACAGCAATGGCAGGAATATTTCACTGATCTGGGCCAGCGCACCGTGCTGTTCTGGGACACCTTGCGTCAGCGCGGCGACAACACCCTGGCGCACGAACGGGCCGGATATCCGCTGCTGCTCAAGTTCGATCATGAAACTGTGGTCGCCGGTGCAGACCTGCCCCGCCCGGTCAATTACTCGCTGTTGCAGGTTTTCGGCGGCTCCGGCAAAGCGATAGACAGCACTAAACCGCCGGTGATCATCATCGATCCACGGGGCGGTCATGGCTCGGGCATCGGCGGTTTCAAACAGGATTCGGTCATCGGCGAAAGCCTGCGGGCCGGTCATCCCACCTATTTCATTTCCTTCAGTCACTCGCCAAGACCGGGGCAGACCCTGGCGGACATTTCCGCCGCCCAAGCCCGGTTCATCGAAGTCGTCAGTGCCCGGCATCCGGCCAGTAGCAAACCGGTGGTGATCGGCAACTGTCAGGCGGGTTGGTCCTTGATGGGGTTGGCAGCCTCCCGGCCGGAATTGCCGGGGCTGATCATCGTCAATGGCGCGCCGCTGTCCTACTGGGCCGGCGTCAATGGAAAAAATCCGATGCGCTACACCGGCGGCTTGCTGGGGGGCGGCTGGATGGCGCGCCTGGGCAGCGACCTGGGCAACGACCGTTTCGACGGCACCTGGCTGGTGAGCAATTTCGAAAGCCTCGACCCGGCGCACAGCTGGTGGGGCAAGTACTACCACCTGTTCAGCGAGGTCGACAGCGAGGCCCCGCGCTTTCTGGACTTCGAGCGCTGGTGGGGCAGCCCGACGCTGCTCAACGGCGAAGAAATCGAAATGATTGTCGACGACCTGTTCATCGGCAACCAGTTGTCCGGCGGCCTGGGGCGCAAGAGCAGCGGACTGGACCTGAAACGCATCGAAGTGCCGGTGGTGGTGTTCTGCTCCTATGGCGACAACATCACGCCGCCGCAACAGGCGCTGGACTGGATCAGCGACGTCTACCCCAGCGATCTCGCCCTGCAACATGCCGGGCGCACCATCGTTTACCTGCGCCATGCCAGCATCGGCCACCTGGGTATCTTCGTGTCCGGTGACGTGGCCCGGCGCGAACACCGGGAACTGCTCGGTGCGGTCGACACCATCAATGCCTTGCCGGCCGGACTCTATGAAATGTTGATCGAAGATTTGCCGGAAAACTCGGCGACAGCCTATGCCGTGCGTTTCGAACCGCGGCGCATCGCCGACATTCATGGCGACGAGAAGCCGCGCCGTGACGACGATCGCGAATTTGCCCTGGTCGAACGCGCATCCGCTTTCAACAACAACCTCTACGACGGCTTCATACGCCCATGGTTGCGGCAGTGGATCAACGAACCGGCCGCCGAAGCGATCCGGCGCTCGCACCCCTTCCATCAGCAACAAGTGATGTGGAGCAGCATGAATCCGGCCTTGTGGTGGCTATCCGCCAGCGCCTCCCAGGTGAGCAAGGATCGTCAGCCTGCCGCCCCGGACAACCCCCTCCTGGCCTGGCAGGCGCTGTTCTCCAACCAGATTCAGGATGCACTGGACAGTTACCGCGATCTGCGCGATGCCACCCAGGAGCTGTGTTTCTACGGAATCTATGGGGTATTGAACAGCCTCACCGGTAATGCACCCGGACGCAATCTGCAGGCACATGCCGAGCAGCACGACAAGCTTGTGTTCGAACGCCTGCAGGACGCGCTGCCCGTTGGCGGCTTGATGGAAGCCTTGATCCGCATCCTGTTTCTGCTGGGCCGCGACAGCGACGAGCCCGGCCAGCAAAGCGTCGAGAAACTGATCCGCAAATTGCAGGTGCCGCTGCAGGATAAAGGTGCTGCGCCAATTGACCTGCGCGAAACCTTGAGCCTGCAAAAACTGCTGGTCGCCACCTATCCGCAGGAAAGCGTACAAAGCCTGCCGTTGATGCTGCCCGAAGCCGTGGAACGCCAACAAGTGTTGGCGGCGGTGGCCAATCTGCTGCCGGCACTGCTGACCGGTGCTGAACATCCGGTCTGGCGTGAGCTGCACACGCTGCTCAATGTGCCTTTGCCCGGTTTCAGCGCAATCCAGACGTCAAGTGAAGCCAAAGCGCAAACCCGAGTCGTCAAGCAGGAACCTGCGGTGGTAACACCTGAGCCGATCAAACCAAAAGCTAGCCTGGCAACACCGCAGCCTGTCGAGAAAAAGGCTCCCGAGGCAACACTTGAGCCGATCAAGCAAAAAGATCCCGTGGCAATCGCTGAGCCGATCAAGCAAAAAGCCGTGGAGGTAATACCTCAGCCAGCCGAGCAAAAAGCTCCCGTGGTCACACAACAGCCAGTCGAGCCAAAAGCCCCGGTGGCAACACCTGAGCCGATCAAGCAGCAAGTCCCGGTCGTGGCGACCAAGCCGCAACCCACCAAGCCGACCGAGCCAACAGTACCGTCAGTGCTTCCTAAACAGGCCGCCAAAGCTGTGAAGCCGGTGCGCACCTCCAAAAAAGGCGTAAAAAAACCTCCAACCAAATAGCTGGATCACCGATGAGAGGCCGCGTCACATCCGCGCGGTCTCCTGGATCTCGAAGGATTCATCGGCCCGGTACTGACCCGGTGTCATGCCGAACCAGCGGCTGCAGGCTTTGTTGAAGCTGCTGTGGTCATGGAAACCAAGGAGATACGCCACATGCTTCATGTTGAAGTGAGAATGGCGCAGGTAGAAATCGGCCAGTTGTCGGCGCACCGCGTTCTGCACGTCCTTGAATTGGGTCCCGTCCTTTTCCAGCGCGCGTTGCAGGGTGCGCTTGCTGAGGTTCAATGCCGCGGCGATCGACTCCATGTCGCATTGCCCCTGGCCATGACTCAAACGCTCGGTGAGCAGTGCGCGGATTTTGCCGACAATGGAGAAGCCACACAGCGAATCCAGCTGCGCCTCGGCGAAACTGTCGTGCAGGACCGCCAGCGCCTCATTGGCCATGCTCAACGGGTGCAGCAGTTCCTGGCCGTCAAACAGAATGCTGTCGTAGGCCGAACCGAATTGCAGGTCGCAGCCGAACAGCCGCTGATGCTCGGACGTGTCTCGCGGTTCGGGATAGCTGAATTCCACACTCAGGGGCTGCGGCAACGTGCCGTCGCCCAGCCAGCGGCAGAAGCCCAGCAGGGAAGCCAGCCCGGCATCGGCATATTGCCGAGGCTTGATCGAGCCGGACTGTTGATGATCGAGCGAGGCCATGCGGTAGTGCTCCCGCTCCGGGACAAAAAACAGGCTGAACCCGGTGCCGATCAACGGGCTGAATCGCACCAGGCGTTCCAGCGCCCTTTTCAGGTTCAGGCTCGACATCATGGTGTAACCGACAATCTGAAAACTGCCGGGATGAAAATGGCCGTAGGCTTTCAAACCGATGTCCGGATCGCCGCTGGCCTGCGCCGCCAGTTGCCAAAGCCGATAGATCACCCTTCGCTCGCACGATGCTCCCGGGGTGTGCGCAATGTTCAAATCCAGTCCAGCCTCCTGACAAAGGTGGGCGACATCCAGTCCTTCCGCTGACAGCGTATTGACCAGCACGTTGGCGTAACCGGAACTCATTCTATACATGGCGTCCTCATTGACCTGTGGAACCGAACGTCCTGTCCGGAGCCATAACTGATCTGCGTTCAAACAAAATATTACCCGGCGGCTCAATGTGCAGAATTGATCTCAGTATAGGTCCTGCTCATCTTTTGCCAGCGGATATAAAAAACCTGCATGGCGCCGTTGGACACCAGACAGTCACCTCCCAACACTTCCGCATCCCTCGCCAATACCGAACAATCACCCCCCATCCTGCAACGCAAAATATAGAAAGGAAAGACTGTATGAAATCGCTTGGTCGTATTGCGTTGGTTACTGGCGGTATGGGTGGGATCGGCACGGCGATTTGTCAGCGCCTGCACAACGAAGGTTTCAAAGTCATCGTGGGCTGCAGCTCCGATTCCGCCCGCAAGAATGAATGGGCAGCGAGCCAGCTGGCGGCGGGTTATCAGTTCGAATTCATCTACGGCGACATCACCGATTGGGAGTCCACCCGCAAGGCTTTCGAGATGGCCCGTGAACAATTCGGCGCGGTGGATGTACTGGTCAACAACGCCGGCATCACCCGTGACGCCTCCTTCCGCAAAATCACTCCGGAAGACTGGAACGCCGTCATCAACACCAACCTCAACGGCATGTTCAACACCACCAAACAGGTGATTGAAGGCATGTTGTCCAAGGGCTGGGGCCGGATCATCAACATCTCCTCGATCAACGGCCAGCGTGGCCAGTTCGGCCAGACCAACTACAGTGCGGCCAAAGCCGGCATCCACGGCTTCACCATGGCCCTGGCCCGTGAAGTCTCAGGCAAGGGCGTGACCGTCAACACCGTCTCCCCTGGCTACATCCAGACCAGCATGACCGCGGCCATCCGCCAGGACATTCTCGACACCATGATCGCGGCCACTCCGGTCGGTCGTCTCGGCCAACCCGAAGAAATCGCCTCGATCGTCGCCTGGCTGGCATCGGATGAATCGGGCTACAGCACCGGCGCCGACTTCTCGGTCAATGGCGGCATGAACATGCAATAAGCCTGTCAGGGCATGGACGCCCTGCTCCCGCTTGACACAATTCTATGAGGTTTTGCATGAACGAAGTCGTAATCGTTGCCGCTACGCGTACCGCCATTGGCAGTTTCCAAGGTTCCCTGTCCGCCATTCCCGCCACCGAACTGGGCGCAGCAGTGATTCGTCGCCTGCTCGAACAGACCGGTGTCGATGCTGCACAGGTCGATGAAGTGATCCTCGGCCAAGTGCTGACCGCAGGCTCCGGGCAGAACCCGGCACGCCAGTCGGCGATCAAGGCCGGCTTGCCCCATACCGTCCCTGCCCTGACCCTGAACAAAGTCTGCGGCTCCGGCCTCAAGGCGGTCCAGCTCGCGGTCCAGGCAATCCGTTGCGGCGACGCCGAACTGGTGATTGCCGGCGGCCAGGAAAACATGAGCCTGGCCCCCTATGTGTTGCCAAAGGCACGCACCGGCCTGCGCATGGGTCATGCGCAACTGCAGGACAGCGTGATCCAGGATGGCTTGTGGGATGCGTTCAACGACTACCACATGGGCATCACCGCTGAAAACCTGGCCAGCAAGTATGAGCTGAGTCGCGAAGACCAGGACACCTTTGCCGCGGCCTCGCAGCAGAAAGCCTCTGCAGCCATCGAAGGCGGTTTTTTCAAGGCTGAGATCACCCCGATCCTGATTCCCCAGCGCAAGGGCGATCCGCTGGTCTTCGACACCGATGAACAACCGCGCCCGGGCAGCACGCTCCAGGCCCTGGGCAACCTCAAGCCGGCGTTCCAGAAAACCGGCACCGTCACCGCCGGCAACGCGTCGACGCTCAACGATGGCGCCGCCGTACTGATGCTGGCCAGCGCCGCCAAGGCCCAAGCCCTCGGCTTGCCAGTGCTGGCGCGTATCAAGGCTTATGCCAGTGCCGGTGTCGACCCGTCGATCATGGGCATCGGCCCGGTGCCTGCCACCCGCCTGGCCCTGACCAAGGCCGGCTGGAGCCTGGACGACCTGGACCTGATCGAAGCCAACGAAGCGTTCGCCGCGCAATCGCTGGCCGTCGGCAAGGAACTGGGTTGGGACATGAACAAGGTCAACGTCAACGGTGGCGCGATTGCCCTCGGGCATCCGATCGGTGCATCGGGCGCGCGAATCCTGGTCTCGCTGGTGCATGAACTGATTCGTCGCGATGGCAAAAAAGGTCTGGCCACCTTGTGCATCGGTGGCGGCCAGGGCGTCAGCCTGGCCATCGAGCGCTAGACACACCGAACTGCTTTCTTGGCTGCAGCCGCAGCGCCGAATTCCGGCGCCGCGGTTTTTTTCTGTCTGGTTTTTTTCATGTGGGCAAGGAGTTCCATGGACAATAACGCACACACTTTCAACACTTTCTGGTCCGGCCAGGTTCCGTTCGCTGCCTCTTTTGCAGTGCAACAGTTACGTCTGTGGGTCGCTACCAATCCGTGGTTCACCGGGCAAGACCACGACGCCTGGTTCGACGTGCCACGCAGCACCCTGGACAGCCTTCAGTCGGATTATCATCAGCAATGGGCTGAACTCGGCCAGCGTTTACTGACCGGACAGGCCTTTACCTTCGACGACCGCCGGTTCGCCAGCGGTAACTGGAGCCAGCCGTTGTTTGGTTCCCTCGCCGCGTTTTACCTGCTCAATGCCAGTTTTCTGCTGAAGCTGGTCGACCTGCTGCCGATCAACGACAAGAAACCACGTCAGCGTCTGTTGTATCTGGTGGAGCAAGCGATCGCCGCCGCTGCCCCGAGCAATTTCCTGGCCAGCAATCCCGACGCGCTGCAACGGCTGGTCGATACCCAGGGCAGCAGCCTGGTCACCGGCCTGATGCACCTGGCAGCCGACCTGCAGGAAGGCAAGATGCGCCAGTGCGACGCCGCTGCTTTCAAAGTGGGTGTCGACCTGGCCAATACCCCTGGTGAAGTGGTGTTCGAGAACGAACTGTTCCAGCTTCTCCAGTACTATCCGCAAAGCGAAACCCAATACCGGCGCCCGGTGTTTATCGTTCCGCCAGCGATCAACAAGTACTACATCCTCGACCTGCGCCCGGACAACTCGATGGTTCGCCATCTGTTGCAGCAGGGCCACCCGGTGTTCCTGATGTCCTGGCGCAACTTTGACCAGGCACATGCCGGCACCACGTGGGATGACCTGGTCGAAACCGGCATTATCAAAGGCCTGCAGGTGACCCGCGAAATCAGCGGCGAGCAACGGCCCAACTGCGTTGGTTTCTGCATCGGCGGCACGCTGCTGGGTTCGGCGCTGGCCGTATTGGCGGCCCGCGGCGACAAGGACATCGCCAGCGTCAGCCTGCTGACCACTTTCCTCGATTACCTCGATACCGGTCCGATCGATATCTTCGTCGACGAGCAACTGGTGGCCTACCGCGAGCGCACCATTGGCGGCGTCAATGGCCCCATCGGTGTGTTCAAGGGCGAGGACATGGGCAATACCTTCTCGCTGCTGCGCCCCAACGACCTGTGGTGGAACTACAACGTCGACAAATACCTCAAGGGTCAGAAACCGATCCCGCTGGATCTGCTGTTCTGGAACAACGACAGCACCAACCTGCCGGGGCCGATGTACTGCTGGTACCTGCGCCATACCTATTTGCAGAACGACCTGAAATCCGGTGACCTGGATTGCTGCGGGGTCAAGCTGGACCTGCGCGCCATCGACGCCCCGGCCTACATCCTCGCCACCCATGACGACCACATCGTGCCATGGCGCAGCGCTTACGCCAGCACCGATTTGCTCTCCGGAACCAAGCGTTTCGTGCTTGGCGCTTCAGGGCATATCGCCGGCGTGATCAATCCACCGGCCAAGGAAAAACGCCACTACTGGACCAACGACCAGGTCAACCAGGACCCGGAAAGCTGGTTCAGCAATGCCAAACAGCATCCGGGCAGCTGGTGGAACGATTGGTTCGTCTGGCTGGCCGATCAGGCCGGGGAACGCCAGCCTGCGGTTTCGCACGCCGGTAACGAGCAGTACCCGCCGCTGGAACCGGCACCTGGGAGTTATGTGAAGCAGTGATCTTCAGCCCCGCGCTTTAAGCTGAGCGCGATGCTGAATGGGCTGCCGCCTTCGCGAGCAAGCTCGCTCCCACAGGGGATTTTGGTGTCCGGGAGATGTGTGCCTGGCACCGTCTCAATGTGGGAGCGAGCTTGCTCGCGATAGCGGTGTGTCAGTCGCTGAGATGTTGAATGGGCCGCCTTCGCTGGCAAGCCAGCTCCTACAGGGGTTGGGGTGCCGGAGATTTGAAAATGGCGGAAGGCAGCGGGAGTCGAACCTGCCCGGGAACGGATGCCGTCCCCAACCGGGTTTGAAGCCCGGCCGCGCCACCGGGCGCGATTGCCTTCCTGAACTCAGGGCTCGTTCGGTTGAGCCAGTGCATTGTCGAGTCGCAGATGACGTTTGTCGCCGAACCGCCGGGTGAGGCCGATGCGGTCGAAATATTCGAGAATCTGGATACTGCGTTTACGCCCCAAGCCCACCTTATCGCGAAACGCCGTGACCTGGATCGGCGGGTTCTCGGCAGCCAGTTGCACCAGCATAGCTGCCAATCGACGCAGCATCGCATCGGTGTAGAACAGATCAGGCACGACCTGGTGCAGCATCCCCAGCCGCGCCATCTTGCGCAGCAGCAAGCGTACCGCGACCGGGTCATGGCCAAGGTCGCGTACCCACGGCGGATCGTAGCCGGCCTGCTCGAACACCGGCTGCAATTGTTGCCACAGGGCTTCGTCCTCTTCACTCAAGCGCGCCTGATGCCCGGGCAGATGCAGCCACGGACCGCTGGCCACCATTTCGCCGCTGGCCAACAACGCTTCCAGCAGACTGATGAACGTCGGGCGATTCAGTACCGTGCCGGTGAATCGGCGCAAGCGATCCCGGTCCGGGCCCATTTGATCCGGTTCAAGTCGATGAAAGCGTGCGAGGTGTTCCAGTACCGATATTTTCAGGGCTTCCCAGCGGGTCGCACTGAACAGCAATGAGCCTTGGCGCGTGTCGACCAGACGCACATCGCCTGGCAACGTCCAGCTATCACGCGGGCGGTTGAACTGACGCTCCAGGCGCTGCGGATCGAGGCCAGTGTCGCTGTTGGCCAGTAACACTGGCAGCACCTGTTCCAGGCTCTGGCTGCTGGCCAGTGCCTGCAGCTGCGCCAAACGCTCGGGACTGCGGCGGTGTCGGTTCGGCGCGAACGGGTCGAGCACAGGCCCGCCGCCAAGCGTGCGTTGGGCGCTCTGGTCGCGAAGAATCAGCGGGTCGCCCCTCACGGCCTGCACCGGTGCGTTGAGCAGCAGTTGCGCGAGCATCTGCCCACCGGGGACGAGGCTTGTGCCTTCGAGCAACGCCACCCGGCCCATCACGTCATGGGTCGCCAAATGCACATGCACCGATTGAAAGTGCTCCAGGGGCCGGTCTTCACCGGCCAGTAACCGCAGCTCGATATCCAGGCGTTGGGTAGGCGCATACAGCCACTCGGCCAACAGCCAGTGCCCCCGGCGAATCTGTTCCAGTGCCAGGCGCTCGGCACTCAGGTTCAACGCCACGCGCTGGCCGGCACAGGCGCTGGCCGCGGCTTGATTTTGCGCATGCAAGCCCCGCACCCTTACCGGTTTTCCCTGGGGACCGAGCATCAGCGTATCACCCACCGCAACCTGCCCGGACAACGCGGTACCGGTCACCACGATACCGGCGCCGGCCACGCTGAAAGCGCGATCGATGGCCAGGCGAAAACCGCCGTGGGTGTTGCGTTGCAGCACTTCATGTTGCGCCTGGAGCAAGGCCTGGCGCAGGGTCTCGACCCCCGCCCCGGTCACACTCGACAGCGCAATCCGCGGCGCACCGGCATAGGGTCCGGGTACCAGCAACGCTTCGATCTGTTCGTCCACGGCCTGCACTCTGGCGGGATCGACCCGGTCGCATTTAGTGATGGCGATCAATGCCCGAGGAATGCCCAGCAGTTCGACGATGGCCAGATGTTCGCGGGTCTGCGGCATGACACCGTCGTCGGCCGCCACCACCAGCAGCACCAGATCAATGCCCTGCGCCCCGGCCAGCATATTGTGGGTGAAGCGCTCATGACCGGGCACGTCGATAAAGCCGGTCAGGGCCGCTCCGGGTTCCAGCGCCGCGTACAGGTAACCCAGGTCGATGGTCATGCCCCGCTCGCGTTCTTCCCGACGACGATCGCCGGCCTGGCCGGTCAAGGCCTGGAGCAAGGCGGTCTTGCCATGATCGATATGCCCGGCGGTACCGACTATCACGTTGATGCGCCCTCCCGCGGCCATTGCTCGAGTTGCGCCAGCCACGCCGCCTCGTCGTCCAGTTGCCGCAGGTCTAGCCACAAGGCGTCGTCATCGATGCGTCCGAGCACCGGGATCGGCAAGCCGCGCAGCGCGGTTTCCAGACCGTGCAGACGTCGTCCGCGCAGACGTTTGGACGTGTCGGGCCGGATGCATAACGCGGCACTCGGCAAGCGCGCCACCGGCTGGCTGCCACTGCCGATCATGCCCAGTGCCGTCACGGCGCCCACGCTCCAGCCGTCGCCGAGCACCCTCGCCAATGCGGGCTGCAGGCGCTCGGCCTGGGCCAGGATGTCCGCTTGTGGCCGGGTCAACAGGCGCAGAGTCGGCAGGCGTTCGGCCAGCCGGTCCGGATCGCGGTACAGACCCAACACGGCTTCGAGGGCAGCCAGGGTCAGTTTGTCGACCCGCAAGGCGCGCTTGAGCGGGTTCTTCTTGATACGCGCAATCAGGTCCTTGCGGCCGACGATCAACCCGGCTTGCGGGCCGCCCAGCAACTTGTCGCCGCTGAAGGTCACGATGTCCGCGCCATCGAGCAGCGCCTGACGCACCGTGGGTTCGGCGGGCAACCCCCAGCGCGTCAGATCCAGCAGGCTGCCGCTGCCGAGGTCCTCAAGCAGTGGCAAGCCGTGTCGGTGGGCCAGTTGTGCCAGCTCGGCGGTCGGCACCCGGGCGGTGAAGCCTTCGATGGCGTAGTTGCTCGCGTGGACCCGCATCACCAGGCCACTGCGCGGTCCGATGGCCGCTTCATAATCCCGGGCATAGGTGCGATTGGTGGTGCCGACTTCGTGCAGCTTCACCCCGGCCCGGGCCATGATGTCGGGAATCCGGAACGCGCCGCCGATCTCGATCAGCTCGCCCCGGGAAATGATGCCTTCCTTGCGGGCGCCCAGGCTGTTGAGCGTCAGTAACACCGCAGCGGCATTGTTGTTTACCACGGTCACGGCTTCGGCGCCGGTCAATTCACGGACCAGGCCTTCGATCAAGTCGTCACGGTCGCCCCGCTTGCCGCTGTGCAGGTCGAATTCGAGGTTGAGCGGGTAGCGCGCGGCGAGTTGCACGGCGTCAATGGCTTCCTCGGGCAACAGCGCTCGACCGAGGTTGGTGTGAAGCACGGTGCCAGTGAGGTTGAACACCCGGCGGACATGGCTGCGGTGCTGGATCGCCAAACGTTCGCCGACCCGTCCCGCCAATACCTGCGGGGTGATCTCCACACCCTCCACCGCCCCGTCGTGCACCGCCTCGCGCAGGTCATCGAGCAATTGCCGCAAGCTGGCCAGCAGCGCGTCGCGCCCATAGCGCTGGGCCAGTGGCTGGCACGCCGGATGACGCAGCAAACTGTCGATGGAAGGTAGCCGCAAGGTCTGGCTGGCGGATCTGGAGGGCATCAAGGGCTCCCGCGAACGCTGACCGCCTGAGTGTAGCCGCTGAGACTCTTCGGTGGGTCAGTCAGCAATGAAGCTGACTGTGATGACCTCTTCGCGAGCAAGCCCGCACATTGGATTTGTGAACACAGGTCCATTGTGGAGCGGCGGTGCGACGATTCGACTTGCTCGCAAAGGCGATCTGACTGGCACCGCAAAAACGTCTGATGCCCCGGCCAGACAACCTCAATCGCCTCCGGGGGCTAACAACAGATTCGGCGCGGGGCGCTGGTAGCCTTCCTGCTCCAGGCGCATATCGAGCATCAGGCTGCTCAGGTCGGTCGAGAGCGCTTCGGCTTCGGCGTCGTTTTCCAGGTACAGCAGCTTCAGATAGCTATGACAGCCGGGGCAGGTTTCCGCGCGCAACGGTGCCTGGTCGGCGGCGTGGCGGTCATCGTCCAGGCTCAGGTATTCCAGGCCTTTGCTTTGCTCGCAGTACACGCATTTGACCCGCACCACGTGCCATTCACAGGCACACAGCGAGCACACCAGATAACGCAGGCCATTGTATTTGCCACGATGGCGAATGACCCCGGCCATGGCCGGTGAACCACAGGCCGGGCATTGGCTGAGACTGTCGCCGGGTTTCAGGTGCAGATTCGGTGTGCCCAACAACCAATGGCTCCAGGCTGCCTGCAACGCAGCGCCGAGAAAAGGCACCAGTGCCGCTGGCAGCAACGTGAACTGGCCGCTGACCAGGGCAACCGCCCAGGCCTTGAGCTGCCCGACGTTGGCATTGCGCAACGATGCCAGGGCTTTCTCGACCGCAGGTCGTGCCGGTGGCGGGTAGCGCTGCAACAACGCGTCAAGGAACGGCAACCAAACGCCCTCCCGTACCAGACTGTCGGCGGCGAACGGTGGCAGGCCATGTTGCTGACAGACCCGCAGGCGTTCGGGGTCGGTCGGTGCGGTTGCGGGTGGATCGTCCATCAGTTGCTGCTGAACATGGCACAGGCCGGCCACCAGCCGCAGGTAATCGGCCAATGGATGCCCATCGGCGAGCCGTTCCAGGCGCTGCGCCCGCAACGTGAACAGGTTGTTCGGTGGCAGGTGCAGAAACGGCGGAGAACTCGCCGCCGCTTCGATGTCGCCAGGCTCAAGAATCGTCGCCAAGGGGTTATCCTTTTCTGTTGACCGGTCGCTCGGGGTGTTCGTCCCGGGTCACTTCCCGGTACCAGAGTTCGTGGTGTTTTTTCGCCCATGCGCGACTGACCCAACCATGCGTCATCGCGCTGACCGAACCCTTGATCCAGATGCCGGCGTAAATATGCACGATGATGCTCAGCACCAGGATCAAACCGGCCACGGCGTGCAGCAGCATCGCCCAGCGAATCGCCGTGATGCCGAAGTACTGGCTGAAATACGCGCGCCAGATCACCAGGCCGCTGAACAACAACACCAGCATGCACAGCAGCAAGGTCCAGAACAGCAGCTTCTGCCCCGGGTTGTACTTGCCGATCGCTGGCACGCCCTCCTCCTCGTTCCGCATCACCGGCCCGACACGGCGCAGCCACAGACGGTCATTGGTGATAAAGAAGTTCGCCCGAAAAAATTGAAGCACCAGGCCCAGGAACAGGACGAACATCACCACGCCCATGAACGGATGCAGAATGCGCGTCCAGGGGCCGCCGCCGAACAGGTGGCTGAGCCAGAACAGCGCCGGATGAAACAAGGCCAGTCCCGACAGCGCCGCCAGGAAGAAGAAGATCGCCACCAGCCAGTGATTGGTGCGCTGGTTCGCGGTGTAGCGCAGGATCTGTCTGCGGATCATGATCTGTCCTCCCCGCGCGGATCAAAGGTATGCACCGACGGATCGACCTCATGCACCGCCGGATCGACGACGCCCGGGAGCTCATCCTCCTCGACCAGCTGCGGCCCGACTCGCACGTAGTGGAAGAACCCGGCCAGCACCGCCAGGCCCATGGCCAGTAACCCCAGGGGTTTGCTCACGCCTTTCCACAGGTCGACCAAGGGACTGATCGTCGGATGATCCGGCAAGCCGGCGTAAAGCACCGGCGTGTCCGCGTGATGCAACACATACATGACGTGCGTACCGCCGACACCGGCAGGGTCGTACAAGCCGGCGTTTTCGAAGCCACGGCTCTTGAGGTCGACGATGCGCTCGGCAGCATGTTCTTTCATGTCCTCCTTGGTGCCGAACACGATCGCCCCGGTCGGGCAGGTTTTCACGCAGGCCGGTTCCAGGCCCACCGCCACCCGGTCCGAGCACAGGGTGCATTTGTAGGCCTTGTGATCTTTCTGCGAAATACGCGGAATATTGAACGGGCAACCGGTGATGCAGTAACCGCAGCCGATGCAATGGTCCTGGTCGAAATCGACGATGCCGTTGGCGTGCTTGATGATCGCTCCCGGGCTCGGGCACGCCGCCAGGCAACCCGGTTCGGCACAGTGCATGCAGCCGTCCTTGCGAATCAGCCATTCGAGGTTGCCGGCATCGGTTTCATGCTCGGTAAAGCGCATCAGGGTCCAGGTGTCTGCGCTCAGGTCATGGGGGTTGTCGTAGGTGCCGAGGTTATGGCCAACGTCGTCACGCAGTTCGTTCCATTCCGAGCAGGCGACCTGGCAGGCCTTGCAGCCGATGCACTTGGTGGTGTCGATCAGCTTGGCCACTTCGTCCTGAATGCGCACCGAAGGCGAAACCGTGGTGGTGGCCGAACGGGCGATGATGTCTTGGCTGGCCATTTAGACTTTCTCCACGTTGACCAGGAATGACTTGGATTCCGGGGTCTGGGAATTGCCATCGCCGAGGAACGGCACCAGGGTGTTGGTCAGGTAACCGTGGCGCGTCAGGCCGGTGAAGCCCCAGTGCAACGGAATGCCGATGTGGTGCACCACCTGACCGTTGACCTGCAGCGGCCGGATGCGCTTGGTCACCACCGCCACCGCTTCGATGAAGCCGCGCCTGGAGCTGACTCGCACCTTGTCACCGGCAACGATGCCTTTCTCCTTGGCCAGTACCTCGCCGATCTCCACGAACTGCTCGGGCTGGGTGATGGCGTTGAGCTTGCAATGCTTGCTCCAGAAGTGGAAATGCTCGGTCAGCCGGTAGCTGGTGGCGGCGTACGGATAGTCCTTGGCCACGCCGAGGGTGTCCCACACCGAATCGAAGATCCGCGCCGCCGGGTTGCTGGTGGCGCCCTTGTTGTTGGGGTGCAGCGGGTTGATGCCGATCGGCGTTTCGAAGGGTTCGTAGTGTTCCGGGAAGGGGCCTTCGGCCATATTGTCCCGGGTGAAAAACCGCCCGACGCCTTCGGGCGCCATGATGAACGGATTCATCCCGGCTTCCGGTGGCGAATCGGCCTTGTAGTCCGGGATGTCGGTGCCGGCCCAGGTTTTGCCGTTCCACCACACCAGGCGCTTGTTCTCGGCCCAGGGTTTGCCTTGCGGATCGCACGAGGCGCGGTTGTAGAGAATCCGTCGGTTCGCCGGCCAGGCCCAGGCCCAGCCCTGGTGTTGGTGCGTGCCATACGGGTCGCTGTTGTCGCGCCGGGCCATCTGGTTGCCCGCCTCGGTCCAGCTGCCGCAGAAAATCCAGCAACCTGACGCGGTGCTACCGTCGTCCTTGAGCTGACCGAACCCGGCCAGTTGCGCGCCGGCCTTGATCGTCGCGCCCGTGGCGTCAGTGAAGTCGGCGGTGGCGCTGCCGTTGATTTCCCTGGCCAGTTCTTCCGGCGACGGTTCTTCAGGCACCTTGTAGGGCCACGACAGTTTCATCATCGGCTCGGCATAGGCACCGCCATTGGCCTGATAACGCTGGCGCAGGCGCAGGAACAATTCACTCATGATGCGGATGTCGGTCCGCGCCAATCCGGGGCCGTCGGCGCCTTTCCAGTGCCATTGCAGCCAGCGACTGCTGTTGACCAGCGAGCCGTCCTCCTCGGCAAAGCAGGTGGTGGGTAGGCGAATCACTTCGGTCTGGATGTCGGCGCTCTTCACATCGTTGTACGGCCCGACGTTTTTCCAGAACTCCGAGGTTTCGGTGGCCAACGGGTCCATGATCACCAGCCACTTAAGTTTGGCCAATGCCGCCGTCACCCGGTTTTTATCCGGCAGCGCGGCGATCGGGTTGAAGCCCTGGCACATGTAGCCGTTGACCTTGCCCTGGCCCATCATGTCGAACATTTTCAGGATGTCGTAGCTGGGAACGTCGATCTTGGGCAGGTAGTCGTAGCCCCAATGGTTGTCTGCCGTGGCATTGGCGCCGTACCAGGACTTCATCAGGCTGACGTGGAACTTGCCGTAGTTTTGCCAGTAGGACATCTGCCCGGGGCGCAGGGGCTTGAGGGCCCGTTTGAAGATGTAGGTGTCGTAGTCCTGTTCGCTGTCGCTGGGCAGGGTCAGATAGCCGGTCAAGGTATTGGACAATAACCCGAGGTCGGTCAGGCCCTGGATGTTGGAGTGTCCGCGCAAGGCATTGACCCCGCCACCGGGCATGCCGACGTTGCCCAGCAACAGTTGCACCATCGCCGCGCTGCGGATGATCTGCGAACCGATCGAATGCTGGGTCCAGCCCAGGGCATAGAGAATCGTCATGGTCTTGCCCGGTGCCGAGCAGGTGGCGATTTCTTCCCAGATCTTCTGGATCGATTCGGTTGGCATGCCGCAGATCTGGCTCACCAGTTCCAGGTTGTAACGGCTGTAGTGCTGCTTGAGCAGCTGGTAGACGCAGCGCGGGTCTTGCAGGGTCGGATCGACCATGGCGAATCCGTCTGCAGCATATTGATAGTTCCAGGTGGTCTTGTCGGTATAACGACGCTTGGCCGCGTCATAGCCGCTGAAGATCCCGTCCTCGAACGTGAAACCGGGGTCCACCAGGAACGACAGGTCGGTGTAGTTGCGCACGTACTCGTGCTGGATCTTGTCCTCGGTCAGCAGGTAATTGATCAACCCGCCCATGAAGGCGATGTCGGTGCCGGTGCGAATCGGCGCGTAATAGTCGGCCACCGAAGCGGTCCGGGTAAATCGCGGGTCGATCACGATCAACCTGGCGGCGTTGTGCGCCTTGGCTTCGGTGACCCATTTGAAGCCGCACGGGTGCGCTTCTGCTGCGTTGCCGCCCATCACCAGGATCAGGTTCGCGTTGGCGATATCGGTCCAGGTATTGGTCATGGCACCACGGCCAAACGTCGGGGCAAGACTTGCCACCGTCGGGCCGTGTCAGACACGCGCCTGGTTGTCGAACCCCAGCATGCCGAGACTGCGAATGACCTTGTGGGTGATATAACCCGCTTCGTTGGACGCCGCCGAGGCCGCCAGGAAACCGGTGGTCAGCCAGCGGTTAACTGTTTTGCCCTCGTCGTTCTTCTCGACGAAGTTAGCGTCGCGGTCGGCCTTCATCAGGTCGGCCACGCGGTCCAGCGCTTCGTCCCAGGAGACCCGCGTCCACTCGCTGCTACCCGGCTTGCGCACCTCGGGGTATTGCAGGCGACCGGGGCTGTGGATGAAGTCGAGCAGGCCGGCGCCTTTGGGGCACAGGGTGCCGCGATTGACCGGGTGGTCGGCATCGCCTTCGATGTGGATGATGTTTTGCGCGACGTTCTTGGCGGCATCGCCCTGGCTATACATGATCAACCCGCAGCCGACCGAGCAATACGGACAGGTGTTGCGGGTTTCATGGGTGTGGGCAAGCTTGAAGTGGCGCACCTGCTCGGCGAAGGCAGTCGCGGGGGCCATGCCCAGCGCGCCGAGGCTCGAGCCCGCAAGGCCGATACCAGCGACCTTGAAGAACTGACGACGGTTGAGGTCCATCGTGCACTCCTGATCAGGTGGAGACCCGGTACTTTGCCGGGTTTTTCTGGACGATCACGGTGACGGCAGCGTGGCTACCGACATTTGAAACTGTAGACAATGCTTTGGTCGATTGTGTGAAAACCGACAGTCGGGCAATTTCCATCTTTCTGTCACACCCCCGGAATGTAGGAGCTGGCTTGCCGGCGAAGGGGTCTTCACATCCGACATTTTCGTTGCCTGTGCCACCGTCTTCGCTGGCAAGCCAGCTCCTACAGGGGTTGGCGGCGTGCCGGTCGGTATTGATGTCGCCTGATTCACCGCTTTCGCGAGCAAGCCGGTCTCGCTCCTACAGTGGCTTGGCGCTTATCATGTCTGCCGAATTAATCCCGGCCTTTATGAGATGAGCATGACTTTCGATTTTGATCAGGTGTTCGACCGCCACGGCACCGGCAGTACCAAATGGAGCCGTTACCCGGCCGACGTATTGCCGATGTGGGTCGCCGACATGGACTTCGCCGCGCCGCCGGTGATCATCCAGGCCCTGCAAAAACGTCTTGAGCATCCGTTGCTCGGCTACAGCGTGGCGCAGGACGACTTGCGCAATGCCATCGTTGCCGACCTGTGGAAGAAGTACGCCTGGCGCGTCGAGCCCCAGGAGCTGATCTTCCTGCCGGGCGTGGAGTCGGGCTTCAACATGGCCCTGCATGCACTGGTGCAGCCACAACAGAATGTCGTGGTCCAGACCCCCAACTACCCGCCGTTGCGCCATGCGCCGGGGCATTGGGGGCTGAACAAGGTCGAACTGGGTTTCGACGCCCTGCCTGACGGTACCTATGCCACGCCACTGCAGGCCTTGCGCCAGTCCCTGGAAGGCGGCGGCGCCCTGCTGTTGAGCAACCCGCATAACCCGCTGGGCAAGGTGTTCCCACGGGAAGAACTGCAAGCCGTGGCGAACATCTGCCTGGAACAGGACGCCTGGATCATCTCCGACGAGATCCACGCCGAACTGTGCTTCGATGGGCGCGTGCACCTGCCGATCGCCACGTTGAGTCCTGAAATTGCCAGGCGCACCATCACGCTGATGTCGGCAAGCAAGGCCTATAACATTGCCGGGCTGAAGACCTCGTTCATGATCATTCAGGACAAAGCCGTGCGCGAGCGCGTCAACCACGCGCGCTGCGGCCTGGTCGACAGCGTCAATCCGCTGGGCCTGGAAGCCACCCGCATCGCCTACAGCGAAGCGGGCCCCTGGCTGGCCGGGCTCATGGTTTATCTGCAAGGCAACCGCGATTACCTGGTCGACGCCGTTCGCACCCGGTTGCCGGGCGTGACCATGAATGTGCCGCAAAGCACGTACCTGGCGTGGCTCGATTGTTCAGCGCTGGGGCTGGACAACCCGCAGCAATTCTTCCTCGAACAGGCCAAGGTCGGGCTCAGTGCCGGCCTGGATTTCGGCGATGACGGCCAACAGTTCGTGCGCCTGAATTTCGGCTGCCCGCGGGCGTTGCTGGAAGAAGGCATTGCGCGGATGGAGCGCAGTTTACGCAATCGCAAGGCCTGACACGCCCCTCAAGGCAGCGCCCCCCCCTGTGGGAGCGAGCTTGCTCGCGATGAGGCCATCACATTCAACACAGTTGTTGACTGTAAGGCCGCCATCGCGAGCAAGCTCGCTCCCACAGGGTTATCTGTTGGGATTGAGAGATTCGACAGCCTCCGAAATCCAACCGAACTCAAGGCAAAACACCAGGGTCAACCCTCTGACTCTGCTACCTCGAGAACGGAGATTTCCCAATGAATGACTATCCAAAACCACCCTTCCCCAAACAAGGCCAGCCAGTCCCTGGCTCCCAGAAGAAAATGGACCCCTACCCGGACTGCGGCGAGCAAAGTTACAAAGGTTCGGGCCGGCTGGAGGGCAAGATCGCCCTGATCACCGGCGCCGACAGCGGCATCGGTCGCGCCGTCGCCATTGCCTTCGCCCGTGAAGGTGCGGATGTCGTGGTGGCCTACCTCAACGAACATGAAGATGCACAGGAAACCGCACGCTGGGTCGAGCAGGCCGGACGGCAATGCCTGTTGCTGCCCGGCGACCTGGCGCAAAAGGAACAATGCCAGGCCTTGGTAGACAAGACAGTCGAACGCTTCGGCCGGATCGATGTGCTGGTCAATAACGCCGCGTTCCAGATGACCCACGAAAACTTCGAGGACATTCCCGACGACGAATGGGTCATGACCTTCGATGTCAACATCACCGCGATTTTCCGCATCTGCCAGGCCGCGCTGAAGCATATGCAACCCGGCAGTTCGATCATCAACACCAGTTCGGTCAATTCGGACATGCCCAAACCGACGCTCCTGCCCTACGCCACGACCAAGGGCGCAATCGCCAACTTCACCGCGGGCCTGGCGCAGATGCTGGGCGAGAAGAACATCCGGGTGAACTGCGTGGCACCGGGGCCGATCTGGACGCCGTTGATCGTCTCGACCATGCCCGATGAAGAAGTGCAGAACTTTGGCGGGCAGACGCCTCTCGGGCGGCCGGGGCAGCCTGTTGAAGTCGCGCCGATCTATGTGCTGTTGGCCTCGGACGAAGCCAGTTACATCACGGGCCAGCGTTATGGTATTACCGGCGGTAAACCGATGCTTTGAATGCCAACGCACGCCTGGCCCTGTAGGAGCCAGGCTTGCCGGCGAAGAACGATAACGCGGTACAACAGATATACCGCAGCGCCTGGTTCGCGGGCAAGCCTCGCTCCTACAGGCGAAGAACGATAACGCGGTACAACAGAGACACCGAAGCGCCCGATTCGCGGGCAAGTCGGACCGCCGCACCGCTCGCTCCTACATGGCAATCACCGATATCTTGCCGTTGCGTTCCAGGATCGCGAACTTGATTTGATCCAGGGTTTCGATGCCCTGGCTGGAACGCGCGGCTTCCATGACGTCGGCCTCGATCAATCGCGCGTGGCGCAGGCGCTTGTGCAACAGCTTGCCATTCTCGACGATGATCGTCGGCCCGCCATCGATCAACTGCGAAACCCATTGCGAGCGCTGTTTGAGCAGCGACAGGCCGACGTCTATGGCAATCAACGTGACAATGACCAGCATCGAGTTGGTCATGGAAAAGTCATCACCCAGCAACGCCTGCTGCGTCGCCTCGCCAATGATCATCAACAGCACGAAATCGAATGTCGTCAACTCGGCCAGGGAGCGCCGGCCGGCGATCTTGAACAGCACCATCAGCGCCAGATACATCACAGTCGCGCGCAATACCGAGTCCATAAGGTCACCTATGGGAAAATGAATTGATCGAAGTCCACCGCGGTGGCGCCCGGTGAAGCGATACGGCTGTGAAACAGCCCCAGCCCATCTCCGCGCAAGGTCAGATGCAGGTTGGCCCGGCCTTGCGCGTCGGTCTGGACCCACAACTTCATGCCTTCTCCGGCACTGACGGCACGGATGGGTTCCGGCTGCAGGCTCTCGATGCTGAAGCCATCCAGCATCGCTCCGGACAGTTCCAGTTCGACCATGGCATCGGGCGTACCGATCACGCTGAGCTGCATGGGGTTTGTCGATCCATTGCGATGGAACAGCTCGTATTGCACCCGGACCTTGCCGTCACCGCCCTGCACATCCCGGGTGCTCAGCGGCCCGCGCGAAAACAGCCCGAGCAACGCCAGCACCACCAGCAATACCAAGGTGTACCAGCCCCAACGCTCGAATCGCCAGACCTTGACCTGGTACGCCATATCTTCACGTACGGGATAGTCGCGGTTGCGGTAATCGGTATGGCCGGACTCATCGTTCATCGAGTGCTCCCGGGTCCTGCTCGCCGGCCAGTGCCCGCTGATGGAAATGCGGCAGCAGCTTCAAGGCATGCTCGGCGGCCAACAACTGGACCTCTGAACGTGTCCCGAAGAACCGCGATTGCTGGCTGAAAACCCTACGCCCCTGCGGCGTCTGGAAGGCCCAGGCGAAACAAATGGTGCCGGCCGGAATGCCATCGACGTCTTCCGGCCCAAGGATGCCGGTGGTCGCCACCGCGACATTGGCCGTGCTGTCGCGCAGAGCACCCGAGGCCATTTCCCGGGCAACTTCACAACTGGTCAGGTTGAAGGTTTCGATGGTCTCAGGGCTGACGTTGAGCAATCGTTGCTTGGCCTCGGGGGAATAGACCACGTAGCCGCTTTCGATCAGTTCCCCGCTGTGCGGCACTTCTGCGAGCAGCGTGATGATCTTGCCGGCCGTACAGGACTCGGCGGTGCTCAGCAGCAAGTCGTTTTGACGCAGGTACTCGACCACCGATTGGCTGACGTTCATGGCAAATTATCCAGGCTGGGAACTGCTCGGTTGACCTTGACCACCTGCAAACATTCCCTCTATCGGAGCCCGCCCTACGCTTGCGCAGAAAAAATGAACCCGTGGCAAAACTTCCCCCTCAATACACTAAGGGCCCCTGTCACGGGCCGCTCCAGCCCAGGAGGTCGTCATGTCCGCACCTATCGTCAAGCTGTTCACCCAACCGAACTTCGCGTGGACGGATATCCGCAAGGAAGAAGAAGCGCATCCGCGCCATTACCTCGCTCATTTGTTGCTGCTGGCCTTGATTCCCCCCGTGTGCCTGTTTATCGGGACCACCTATGTCGGCTGGAGCCTGGCCGAAAATGAAATCGTCAAGCTCAGCGCCGGCAGTGCCCTGCAACTGTGCGGGTTGCTCTACGTGACCATCGTCGCCGGCGTGGCGCTGATGGGATTGTTCATCAGATGGATGTCGCGCACGTTCGACTCGCGGCCGACCGTCAATCAATGCATCGGGTTTGCGGCCTATACCGTGACCCCGTTTTTCCTCGCCGGCATTGCCGGCCTGTACCCGAGCCGCTGGCTGGCGATCGCCGTGCTGGGCGCCGCCTCGCTGTATTCGACCTTCCTGCTGTTCGTCGGCCTGCCGACCTTCATGCACGAGCGCAAGGAACAAGGCCTGTTGAATGCGGCTTGCGTCTGGGGGGTCGGGTTGTTGGTGCTGGTCACCATCCTGGTGGAAATGATCCTGATCTGGTTCAACCTGTTGACGCCTGAATACCTGCGCGCGACTGTCGGTTGATGACTTCCGCCCTTGAGGCCCACGCCGCCCGCAGTGAACACCAATCATGAGTTTCATTGTCTGGGTGGCGGTATTAGGGGCAGTGCTGCTGACGCTGGCACTGACCTCGTCGTACCTGCGCTGGATGCCGGTGACCACCTCCGCCGTGTGCCTGGTACTGGGGGTGGTGATCGGCCCGGCGGGACTCGGGCTGTTGAAACTGGATACCACGGACGCGTCCATCTGGATGGAGCACCTGACTGAAGTCGCGGTGCTGTTTTCGCTATTCGTCTGCGGCCTTAAGTTGCGCTCGCCACTCAGGGAAAAAAACTGGCGGATTGCATTTGGGCTGGCCGGTCCGGTGATGCTGTTGACCATCGCTGGCGTCTGCCTGTTGTTGCACTACGCCTTCCAGCTGCCTTGGGGGGCTTCGGTGCTGATCGGCTCGATCCTGGCCCCCACCGACCCGGTACTTGCCTCCCTGGTGCAAGTCAACGACGCCCGGGATGATGACAGGGTGCGCTTCGGCCTGTCGGGTGAGGCCGGGCTCAATGACGGCATTGCCTTTCCCTTCGTGATCCTTGGTCTGCTGCTGGTGCAGCACGATGGCAATCCTGGCTGGCTGGGCGATTGGGTGCTGCGCAGTGTGCTATGGGCAGTGCCTGCCGGCCTGCTCACCGGCTATTGGATGGGACGCGGTATTGGCCGGGTGACCTTGTCGCTGCGGATCCACAATGACGACAGCACCCTTTCACCGAACGATTACCTGGCCCTGGCCTTGATCGCCCTGTCGTATGTGGTGGCCGAGTCGATTCATGGCTACGGCTTCCTGTCGGTGTTCGCGGCGGGCCTGGGTCTGCGTCAGGAAGAGGTCAAGTCCACGGGTACGGACGAGCTTCCCGCCGAGCACCTGGTTCAACCCGTTGTCGGGCATCAGAACGTCGAGCCGCAGCATGCCGTGCACGGTGACACCGCACTCCTTGAAGACACTCAGGTTGCAGCGGGCATCATGATGAGCGACATGCTCGCCTTCGGGGGGTTGGTGGAGCGGGCCATGGAAGTGTTCCTGGTGACGCTGCTCGGCGTGGTGCTGGTCGCTCACTGGGATTGGCGCGCATTGGCGATTGCCGGCGGGTTGTTCTGCCTGATTCGACCGTTGAGCGTGGTCGCCATGCCTTGGGGTGGTTTGCTGGACATGCGCCAGCGCCTGCTGATCGGCTGGTTCGGCATTCGCGGTATCGGCAGTTTGTTCTATCTGTTTTATGCATTGAACCATGGGTTGGCGCCGTCCATCGCAACGCTGTGCATCGATCTGACCTTGTCCGTGGTCGCGCTGAGCATCCTGGTTCACGGAATCAGCACCCAGCCGATCCTGGCTCGATATGAACGGCGTAAAAAACAGGATATTTGATTTACTGCTGAGCTTTTATCGCTGGAATCATCGAATTTTCGCCTGCATAAATTTGAAATCCTTGGGCAATCCGGCAGGTCACACGCTTAATCCCCCCGGATTCTGGACGGCGGGATGGTTCAGGTTCGGTCCCCCTGTGGCCCCAAGCCTAGAAAAAGGAACCTCGAGAAATAAGGTGCTGGTCATGATTCACTATTCAACTTGCGAAGAAATCAAAGCCTGCCGGGCGTTCGCCCTGGAACGCAATAGACAGATGTTCGCCGAAGCCCAGGCGCTCAGCCGCAGCGCCTTCGAGTTGCTCGAGGACAGCGAGATGGATGGGGAGCTGTTCGATCGTTATCTGGACATACGCAGGAAGGCCAACCTGAAGTTCCAGGAAGCGATCGAACACTTGCGCGTGCTGAACGCGGATTTCCCTCCGGTTTCGCCGTCTACGCAAAACGCGCAACGTTTGCACCGGGAAGCCGAATCCAGGGTGTAACAGCAGGTGCATGCGGCAGCTCGAGTTCAGTTGCATGATTGGCGAATCAGATCAGCGGTCAAGGCTGAAAATCACACTATCAACAGGGTAAAAGGCGACGCCGCGAAGTGCATGAGTCAATTTCCAGACTCATGCAGCCTGCACGACTTCAGTTTGCCATCAGCTGACTTATCTTATTGATTTATATGCAGGTTAAAAGAGATCGATAACGGGCACGACAAATGCTCCAGTACCAGGAGCGACCTTCGGCCTTGAGACCGTTCGCGCTCATCCCCTGACTAGTTGAGAGACTCGACCATGAACGCCATAGACCTGTTGAAAGCCGACCATGAACGCGTAAAGGGCATCCTGACCCAATTAAGCGAATCCACCGAGCGTGGTATCAAAAAACGCGGCGAACTGCTGGCCAAGCTGGAGATGGAGATCACCATTCATACCCGTCTTGAAGAAGAAGTCTTGTACCCGGCGTACAAGAAAGCCGGGGGCAAGGAACAGGACGTGATGTATTACGAAGCCAAGGAAGAACATCGCACGGTCGATTCACTGGTGCTGCCCGACTTGAAAGTCACCGACCCCTCGACGCCCGAATTCGCCGGTCGGGTGAAAGTGGTCAAGGAACTGCTGGAGCATCATATCGAAGAGGAAGAGACGGAAATGTTTCCTCAGGCGAAAAAGCTGCTGGGCAAAGCCACCCTGGAAGAGCTGGGGGCGCAAATGGAAACCTTGAAGGCCCAGTACAAGAAAGAAATGAGCGCGGGCAACATGGCGGCTTGATGGTGCGTTCTACCGCTGGCAAAGCGGACGGACACCTGTAGGAGCGAGCTTGCTCGCGATGGACGTCACCGATAATGCGTGCTGTCTGAATGAACGCGCTGTTCTTCAGTCCATCGCGAGCGAGCTCGCTCCCACAGGGGTTTTTCCACGTGACCCGCCGACCTTTTTCCGCCCGGTTCATCCCCCGGGATTCGTCACCTGGATATAAACCGCATAGGTACCCAGCAACACCCAGAAGGTGGCAAAAATCCACGGCGTACGCACCGAAAACAACAAGGATTTGCGGTAGCCCTTATGGGACGATTCCATCTCACTGAACAACGGCGATTCATCATAGGCGAGGCCCATCAAAGGCTCGCTGCGCAACAACTCACTCTGCTTGAAATGCCAATGATCAATAATGTCGTATGCCGCGCGAATACCCGGCCACGCGTTGAGCGAACTGAGCACCCCCAACAATGCCAGGAATGGAGGCACCACCAGGGTAAAGAGCTTGCCCCATTCCGGGTTGAGGTTGGACATGCAGGAGGCAAAGGCGATCAGCAAAAACGATTGCGCGGCAAGGTAGGCGTCGGTGCGATTGGCCAGAATGCTGGTTTCGTACTGGATCTCCCTGCGATAGAAATCCAGACGCTCCTTGGGCGAACCAAACATTTTGGCATTGTGTTCGGTGAGGGTTTCTTCGGCCGGGGCCTCGGTCAGTATTCTTGGCACAGGAATCACACAAGGGCTGCAAAGACCTTTAGAAGAAACCGCTGCTGACAAGTTCATCTGGATTGACCACACAAGAGGACAGCAATGGATTATCTCGATTGGGTGCAATGGCCAGCCATGCTGGTCACAGTGCTGGCGGCGTGGCTGATCGGTTCGCAAAACCCTGAACGCCGGGTCTCGGGCTTCATCTGTTTTATCGTGAGCAACGTGTTGTGGGTGATATGGGGGTACCACACTCAGGCCTATGCCCTGATCGTATTGCAATTTTGCCTGTGCGCCATGAATCTGCGTGGCTTCAGGAAAAATGCTCACTCCACGACCTGATGATTTCATTGCACAGGTGATCATGTAGGAGCCGGCTTGCGGGCGAAGGCAGTTTCGAGCCTTGTAGCGCCTATGAAAACACCTTCGCCGGCAAGCCGGCTCCTACAAAGGCGCGGTGATCATTTCATGGTCGAGGCGATGATCTCCACCAGATTGAGCTGGGTATAGGGTTTGGACAGCCGCGGCAGTTCCATGGCAAAGCCTTCCAGCCGTTCGGCGTAGCCGGTCGCGAGGATGATCGGCAAGTCTGGTTTCAGGGTTCGAATGGCCTGCGCCAGTTGCGCCCCATTCATCTGCGGCATGGCCATGTCGGTAATGACCAGGTCGATGGCAGGTTCCACTTCTATCGCTTTCAGCGCCATCGCCCCGGACACTGCACTGACCACCCGATGCCCGAGGTCTTCGAGCAACAAGCTGGTACTCGTCAACACCAGGCTGTCGTCGTCCACCACCAGCACACACAGGCGAGGAACCGTGGTTGCGGTGTCCTCCTCGGTTGCGGGCATGGCAACCGAACCGGTCGTGGCGACAGGTATCCACAGTTCGGCGGTGGTGCCCTTGTCTATCTGGCTCTTGAGTATGAATCGTCCACCCAGTTGTTCGATAAAACCATGCACCATCGACAGCCCCAGGCCCGTGCCTTTGCCCACCCCCTTGGTGGTGAAAAACGGATCCATCGCCAGCGCCAGGGTGGCCTCATCCATGCCTTCCCCCGTGTCACTGATACTCAGGCAGACATAGCGGCCTGACATCGGGGTGAACTGGAGCTGGTCGCAAACCTCGACCGTTCGGGCACTGATCACCATTTTCCCGCCATGGGGCATGGCATCCCGGGCGTTGGTCGCCAGGTTGAGTACTGCCAGTTCAAGCTGATTGATGTCGGCCAGGACCGGTTCAAGCTCGGGTGAAAAGTGGGTTTCGAGGACCACCGAAGGTCCGAGGGAGCTGCGCAACAAACCGGAAATCCCTTGCACCAGCGTCGGGATCTCGACGGGTTCGGCCTTGAGTTCCTGGCGCCTGGCAAATGCCAGCATACGCTGGGTCAACGATACGCCACGCATGGCGCCCTGAGTGGCATTATCCACCAACCGGGTAATGCGCGGGTCGTCCCCCAAGCGCTTGCGCACGATTTCCAGATTGCCGAGGATCACCGTCAGCAAGTTATTGAAGTCGTGGGCAATGCCCCCCGTCAGCTGGCCGATGGCTTGCATTTTCTGCGCCTGGAACAGCGCCTCGCGGGTCTGCTCGAGCACCTGCTGAGCCTGGGTCACTTCGGTGATATCACGGGTGATCTTGGCAAAGCCGAGCAACGTGCCGGTATCGCCCCAGATCGGATCGACCACGACGTGCGCCAAAAACCGCGTCCCGTCCTTGCGTACGCGCCAGCCTTTGTTTTCGAACCGCCCATCACGGATGGCAATGGACAGGGTCCGTTGCGGTTCGCCAGCCTCGCGGTCTTCCGGGGTATAAAACATCGAAAAATGTTGCCCGATCACCTCTGCGGGCAAGTAGCCCTTGATCCGCTGGGCCCCGAGGTTCCAGTTGGTCAGGCGTCCGTCCGGGGCGAGCATATAGATCGCGTAATCCGTGACGCTTTGCACCAACAGGCGAAATTGCTGCTCGCTTTGCTTGAGGGTTTCTTCGGCCATCTTGCGGTCGGTGAGGTCCCGGGTGATCTTGGCGAATCCCAGCAACGTACCCGACGGATCGATAATCGGGTCGATGACCACGTGGCACCAGAAGTGCGTACCGTCCTTGCGCACCCGCCAGCCTTCGCCCTCGAAACGCCCTTCGGTGATAGCCGTGTTCAAAGCGCGCTGGGGCATACCCGCGCGTCGATCCTCTTCGGTGTAGAAACGCGAGAAGTGCTGGCCGAGAATCTCCGCCTCCTCGTACCCCTTGAAACGCCTGGCGCCAGCGTTCCAGCTGGTGATGATGCCATCGGGATCAATCATGTAGATCGCATAGTCAATCACAGCATCGATCAACAGACGGAAACGACTGTCATCGATACTGGTGGCTTTGCTTCGATCTTCGCTCATCGATCTCTCACGTCATGGATGTTTCTGTGGAGTATGGGACAAACGGAAAATTTGAAAAGCTCAAAACAACGCGGGCTGTGCGCAACCCTGGCCTGTGCCTTGGATGACGGCCTGCTCAGGGGGTTGCCGCGCGATACGTTTCGCGGGCGCAATCGTCCACCAGCGCGGCAGCAGTTGCTTGACCTTGCTGTCGCCAAACCGGTCATCGATCAGCATGACGACCCCTTGGTCCTGCTGGGTACGAATCACCCGGCCCGCCGCCTGGACGACTTTCTGCACCCCCGGGAACAGGTAGGTGTAGTCATACCCGGCGCCGAAAATCGCGGCCATACGATGCTTCAATTGCTCGTTGACCGGGTTGAGCTGCGCCAGCCCGAGGGTGGCAATGAACGCACCGATCAGGCGCGCGCCGGGCAAGTCGATGCCTTCGCCAAACGCTCCGCCCAGCACGGCAAAACCGATGCCCTGGCTGTCGGCGGTGAACTGATCGAGGAAATCCTGGCGCTGCCCTTCCGCCATGCCCCGAGACTGCGCCCACAGGTTGATATGGGGATGTCTTTGCGCCAGCAACTGCGCCACTTGCTGCAAATAATCGAAGCTGCTGAAAAATGCCAGGTAGTTGCCGGGGCGCTGGCTGAATTGCTGGGCGATCAGCTCGACGATCGGCGCCAGGGACGACTGGCGATGAACGAACCGGGTGGAGATCTGGCTGACGATGTGCACTTGCAGCTGATCGGCGTGAAAGGGTGATTCGACATCGATCCATACCGTGTTCGCTGGCGAGCCCAACAGATCGGCGTAGTAATGCCGCGGGCTCAGGGTCGCGGAAAACAACACGGTGCTGCGCGCCGCTGTCAGGCGCGGGCGGATGAAGCCGGCGGGCACCACGTTGCGCAGGCACAGCTGCGAGAGGTGTTTCTTGCGCTCGAGGTCACGCTTGCTGATGTCGAACAGGAACTGTTCATCGAACAGTTCGGCGACCCGGCAAAACTGCAGCATGTCGAAGTAAAAACTTTGCAAGGCGCTGTCCAGGCCTTGGGGATGATCGTTCAGGTAGTCGCCGATACTGGCACTGCAGGATGACAGGGCCTGCAGCAGTTTTTCCGGCGCCTTGTCGTACGCCTGATAGGCTCCGGGCTGCAGGTCATGCAGGGCATTCCACTGCCGGTTGACCCGCTGCAAGGCGGTCTTGAGCGCTGGCGGGGCGGTTTTGCGCACCGCGTTGAAGGTCGATTGGTCGAGGCTGGCACTGTACATCTGCCGCCCGCGCTCCACCAGGTTATGCGCTTCGTCCACCAGCACCGCGACTTTCCAGTTGTTGGCCTGGGCCAGCCCGAACAGCAGCGCGCTGAAATCGAAATAGTAGTTGTAGTCGGCAACCACCACATCGGCCCAGCGGGCCATTTCCTGGCTCAGGTAATACGGACAAACGTCGTGTTCCAGCGCCACCTCGCGCAAGGCGCCCTGGTTCAACAGGGTCAGCTCGCTGGCGGCCTGGCGCGCAGCGGGCAATCGGTCATAGAAACCCCGGGCCAACGGGCAGGACTCGCCATGACAGGCTTTGTCCGGATGCTCGCACGCCTTGTCCCGGGCAATCATTTCCAGCACCCGCAGGGGTGGCGCTTCGGCACTGTCGAGAATGACTTGCGCGGCGTCCAGTGCCAGCTTGCGGCCCGGGGTTTTCGCAGTCAGGAAGAACACCTTGTCCAGTTGCTGCGGCGCCAGGGCCTTGAGCATCGGAAACAAGGTGCCGACGGTCTTGCCGATCCCCGTGGGCGCCTGGGCCATCAGGCAGCGACCGGTACTGACCGCCTTGAACACCGATTCAGCCAGATGACGCTGCCCCGGACGAAAGTCGGCATGGGGAAACGCCAGTTGCTGCGCCCCACGATTGCGTGCTTCGCGGTGGGCCATTTCCTGCTCGGCCCACTGCAGGAACAGACGGCAATGGTGCTGGAAAAACAGCTCAAGCTCTGGCGCGTCAAAGGCCTCGACCAGGCAGGTTTCCTTTTCGCTGACGATGTCGAAGTACACCAGCGCCAGGTTGATCTGCGAAAGCGCCAGCTTCCGGCACATCAGCCAGCCGTAGATCTTGGCTTGTGCCCAGTGCAGCTGACGGTGGTTGGCGGGCTGCTTGCTCAAGTCGCCGCGATAGGTCTTGACCTCTTCCAGGCAATTTTGCCCCGGGTCGTAGCCGTCCGCCCTGCCCTTGACCGCCAACGTTTGATACCGGCCTTCGAGCGCGACTTCACTCTGGTAACCCTCGCTGCGCCGGGACGCCACGGTGCGGTGCCCGACGATGCCTTCCAGTGCAGTCGGCGACGGGGTGAAGCGCAGGTCAAGGTCGCCGACCTTGGCGGTGAACTCGCACAACGCACGTACCGCGATGCTATAACTCACGCGCTCTGCTCCGCCCATTGCACGTAACAGACGGCAATCGGCATCTGGTGCTCATGGCAGAACTCCAGCCAGCGCAACTGGTTGTCCTGCAGGCGATCGCCGGGGCCTTTGACTTCGATCATGCGGTAGGTCTTGTCTTGCGGCCAGAACTGGATCAGGTCCGGCATGCCAGCGCGATTGGCCTTGATGTCCAGCAGCAGACGATGGAACCAGTGCTTGAGGTGGTCGGCCGGCAGGCAATCGAGGGCCTGGTCGAGCAACTCCTCGCTCAATACGCCCCAGAACACGAACGGCGATTGCACGCCCCACTTGGCGGCATAACGGTCACGGATGGTCTGGCGGTAACGTCCGTCGTCGAGTTCGGCCAGGCAGGCCTGGAACAGGTCGGCCCGGCGCAGATGAAAATCTTCATTGAGCAGGTCCACCGGCCCCCGCTGGAAGGGGTGAAAAAACGCGCCCGGCAACGGCGCGAAAATCGCCGGCCAGCACAGCAGCCCGAACAGCGAGTTGACCAGGCTGTTCTCCACGTAATGCACGGGTGCCGACTCCTGTGCCAGGTGTGCCTGGACGTGATATTCCACCGACAGCGCCGGATCGGTCCTGGGCAGTTGCAGGTCCAGGCGCAGCATGTCCCGGCGGGACGCGCGCTTGATGGGCGGCCCGCCGAGCTTGCGCCGCAGGCGGGGCAATACCCGCAGCAACTGCTGTTGTTCGGCGGCGCTTTGCGCTGTTTGCTCGGCATGGCTGGCCAGGTCCAGCGCCAGTTGATACTCGCCGCAGCGCTCCAGCACGCGGATCAGGCGCCACCGCGCGCCGGGCCAGGCGCACTCGCGGTAGATGCTCAGGGCCGTGGCGAAATCGGCGGTGCGTTCGCAATATTGCCCCATCTGGAACAACAGTTTGTCGCGACGGCGTTGCAGCCAGGGATTGCCCAGCGCCAGCCCGTTGACCTGCTCGACAATGCCGGCCAGCGCTTCGCCGGCTTCGAAGCGCTGCTGACAGTCATGCAGGAACACGCAGGCGTCCACGTCCTCGCGACTGCGCAAGCCCCGGGAGTCAGCGCAGAACTCGACTTTTTCGTAGGTAAAGATGCCGAGGTCGGCCAGCACGAACTCCGACCAGTCCTGATAAAGATTGCCAAAGAACATCAGGCGCAGGCGATCACACAGACCCATGATGGTCAGGCTGAACAGCCGATCATCCAATGGCACGCACCACTGGCTGAAGCATCGGGTTTCGGGAAACTGCACGCTCAATGCCGGCAGCCAATCGGTCTTCTTGCCCTTGGGCAGATCGATGGCCGCGCCGAGGCACTGGAGAATTTCTGCCTTGAGCAGCACCTCGAACAGTGCTTCGACCGACAGCGGCGCCTGCTCGTCGATCCAGCCCAGCGCCAACAACGGGCCGGCAGCGCTCGCGGTGTCGCCGATCTCGGGGTACTGCAGCTTGCTCGCCCGGAAGTGTATGCCCCTGCGCATCACCATCCGCACCAGCAGCGCTCTGGACGGCCGGGATAGCTGGTTGAAGTCGTGGATGAACCGCTTCTCCTCAACACTCAACACATCGGCATAGCGATGCTCAAGCCAATCAAGCACTTGCATAAAGTTGTTCAAGTAGTAGAACGGGTCATCGAGGGGGTTTGCGGTCACTGGAAAAAGGGCCATGGCGAGCGAGTACTGGTTATGCGTACAGATACCAGCTACTCCCGGTGCGGTGCAAACGGAAAAGGATAAGCGGCGGTCAATCGGCTTATTTTTTTGCCGTCTGTCGAACTTTCTGCCATTCCTTCGCACCAACCGCCTTAGAGGTACAGTGGCGATAAGGCTCGATCGAAGCAGCCGTATTGTTTTTTTAAGGAAGAGAGGTGGTTATGAATATCAAGACTCTGGGTTTGCCCTTGGTAGTGGCGGCCTTTCTGGCCCTGGCTGGTTGCTCGACGGCAACGGTGGTGACCCTGCAGAACGGCACCCAGTATTTGACCAAGGACATGCCGGACACCGAGACCAGGGACGGTTTTTACGAGTTTGAAGATATCTCCGGAGCGAAGGTGAAGGTCAGGGCTGCTGAGGTGGCTAACGTGCGCAAGGAAGACTGAAGACCGCGTTATCGTTCATCTTCCAAGCAAGACTGACAACCGAGTCATCGTTCTACGCGAGCAAGCTCGCTCCCACAGGGATCACCGTCGTTCACAAATCGGTGTTCCATTGTGGAAGCGAGACCGGCTTGCAGGCGAAGTGGCCCTTACAGGCGCCGCATCAGCTTCAGGCGATAACAATCCCCCCACCAGCCAAACTCTCCAGCCCGACCCCGACCAGCGTCACCGAATCCCCGCCAAACGTCAGCACCGTGTCCTGCCCCACCGTCGTGGCATGCGCCCGGAAATCATCGTTCGGCTTCACCCCTTGAACCCCCAGAAACACCAACTGGTCGTCCGCCTGGTAACCCACCACCCGATCCTGCCCAAACCCGCCACTGAACAGGAACGTATCGCTCCCGCCTCCCGCTGCCATCAGATCGTTACCCGCCCCGCCGACAAACACATCGTTGCCCTTGCCACCGATCAAGTGATCGTTGCCTTCAAGGCCAAACAACCAGTCGCCGCCAGCGTGAGCCGTGAGCGTATCGGCACCTGCCCCGCCCTTTTGCGATGAAGCGTACCGGGTCAGGTCATTGCCGGCCGCCAGGCCATCGGCGGTCACACTGTGGGTCACGTCATCCTTGAACAGCCCCCACAGAAATCCCGATTCCTTGCTGACAAGGCTGCCGATGTCCCGGGTGATACTGATACCGCCATGGGCGTCGCGGATATACAGGTTGCCGGCACCGTCATTGGCGAAATCGAGGTTTTTCACCGACTGCTGCAGGTCCAGCACGTTGTTGCCCTGCCCGCCCAAAAGGATGTTGTAGCCGCCGCCATCGCGAAAGGTGTCGTTGCCGGCACGGCCTTCCAGATAATCATTGCCCTGGCCGCCCTGGATCAGATCGTTGCCCTCGCTGCCAATGATGAAGGTGCTGCCTTTGTGGGATTCGGCGTTGCGATTCAAATCCTGGACCCAGGTGTTGGTCCGGGCCGGGTCCGACAGGTTGGCAACGATGATCGTCGAGTCTTTGCCAGTGAGGTCGTAGAACGTCGACGCCAGCACCCGGTTCATGCCGTCGCCATAAGCGGTGGGCAGGTGCGAGATCCAGGTCGGGATGTTGAGGATCGAAAACGGCAAGACGTTCCACACCGTCGAGGCGTAGTGATCGTTGAAACTGACGATGTTGTCAGTCGCCGAGGCTTTGGCGGCATCGTGTACGCCCACCGAGGACAGGTTGAACGACGAGCCGTCGAGTGCCCGAAACACCGGGTCGTTTTCGTAACCGACATTGAGCACTTTGTCAGTGTTGCTCTGGGTTGGCGAGGCGTAGGCGATGTAATCGGCATCCTTGTAGAACCCCGACCATTTGTCGTTGCTCAGGTCTGCCAGGCTATTGACCGCCAGCCCGCCGAGGCTGTGACCGCTGACCAGCACATCCTTGCCCGACAAGCCATTGGCCAGGGCAAACGCGGCGACGTCGCCGAGCAACTCGCCAAAGGCTTCACCCACGTAGTTTTTCGCATAGTCCTTCGGCCCCATTGCTGCCAGCAGGTCGTTGATCGCGTCGGCGATCGAATCGCTGATCAGGGTTTCCCGAGGCCCGCTGGTGCCACGAAAGGCAATGCCGATTTCACTGAGTTGGCCTTGGGCGTCGTACTTGCCGAGGATCTCCACCTGGGCGCTGGTGTAACCGGCCTTCTCGCCGAAGAAGGTTCCGCGCGCATCGACCTTGCCGTCATAGCCCAGTTGCGCAGCGCTGATCGGCGTCCAGCCGGCCTTTTGCACGGCATCCAGGGCGGCTTTTTCCGAGTCCGGGTTCCAGGGGATCCCGGGGATGACGCCCTGGGAATCCGCGCCGCCAATCAGCGCCGTGACCAGGGTCGCCGGCAAACCAAGGCCGAACCCGTTGTGCTGGTAACCGCTGGCAAAGCCGTTGTCGAGGTTGTGGTAGGAATACAGCGTGATCGCCATGGCGTCGCTGAACAACGCTTTGGCGTCTGCCGTGCCGAGGTTTTTATAGTCATACACACCCATGGGTCTTGCCTCTCTTGTTGTTGGAATTGTCAGAGATTTTCAGGCGCTACCGAGTCGTCGGCCCCTGGCCAAACGCCTCGTCCACCCGGGCCAGGTCCTGCTCGCTCAAGGTCCCGGCGTAGTAGTGCAATTTGATCCAGGCCATCAAATAGTCGTATCGGGTCCGGGCCAGGTCGCGGCGCGTGGTGTAGAGCTGTTGTTCGGCGTTCAGCGCATCGAGGTTGACCCGTTCACCGCCCAGAATGCTTTGCCGCGTTGACACCGCCAGCGCTTCGGCAGCGTTCAGGGCTTTCTGGTAGGCGCGCAATTTGTTCACGCCCGACAGGCAGGCGCTGAATTGCCGACGCAATTGGATCAAGGTTTCCCGGGTCTTGCCGTCCAGTTCGTACTCGGCCTGCTCCATGGTTCTACTGGCCTGACGCGTCGAGGCCGAAACCCCGCCGCCGGCGTACAGCGGCATGCTGACTTCTATGCCGATGGTGTTGGTGTCGTAGCGCTGGTTGTAGGTGTTTCCACTTTCCGATTCGTTCTGGCGGGCCGAAGCGTAGGCGCTGACTTTGGGCAGGTGTCCGGCGCGGTTGCGTTCAACTTCGTAACGCGCCACTTCCACGGCCTGGCGCTGCGACGCCAGGTTCGGGTTGTTGGCCACGGCCATCTCGTGCCAGGTATCGAAGTTGGCCGGTTGCAGGGTGAAGGTCTGGAAGCGCTGGTCCAGCGGCGCGAGGTCGTTGATGTCGATGGCCGGCACGCCAATCAGCGCGCCCAGTTCACGCAAGGCCGCATCCTGCTCGTTGCGCGCCTCGATTTCCTCGGCGGTGGCCAGTTCGTAACGTGACTCTGCCTCGAGAATATCGGTACGCGTGCCCTCGCCCTGGCGGAACATGTGCTCGTTCTGCCGGAATTGCTGTTCGAAGGCGCTCTTTTTGGCCAACGCAATGTCGATCTGGTCTTGGGCGAACAGCGCCTGGGTGTAGCTTTCCAGCACGCGCACCAGCAATTGCTGGCTTTTGTCGCGAAAGTCTTCGTCGGCGAACAGCGCTTGCGCCACCCCTTTGCGATACGTCGCGTAGGCCTCGTAGTCGAGCAAGGGTTGTTGCAGGGTCAATGACGAGCCGTAACTGCTGTAGTTGCGATCATCACTCTGGCTGCGACCGCGATCGTTGAGGTAGGTGACCTTCGAGGCGTTGCGGCCCTTGTTGTAGGTGTAACCCAGCTTCGGTAACAGCCCGGCACGGCCGATGGCGCGGTTTTCCAGGCCGGCGTCGCGCTCCTTGATCGCGCCGAGGAACTGCGGGTCGTTGCGCAACGCTTGTTCATAAATGTCGAACGGTCCCATGGCCAGCGCACTGTCCCACGTCAGCAACGCCAGGGTCATGGCGAGCATCGAAAGCTTATTCATACAGCCGAACATCCTTATTCCTCGGTCAACGCGGAACCTGCCCGGTCGAGCAACGGTTTGAACAAATAGTTGAGGAGAGAACGTTCACCGGTGCGCACGAACATTTCCGCGGGCATGCCGGGCTTGATCACCAGGCCGTTGAGCTTTTCCATGGCCTGGTCGCTGACGCTGCTGCGCAATACGTAATATGGCGCACCGGTTTTCTCGTCGAGCATCTGGTCGGCGGAGATCAGGCTGACTTCGCCGGGCACCCGCGGCGTGCGGCTCTGGTTGAACGCAGTGAACAGGATGTCCACCGGCAGGTGCGTGCCGACCTTGTCGACCAGGTTGACCGGCAGGCGTCCCTCCACTTCCAGGCGGGTACCCTGGGGCACGATTTCCAGCAGGGTGTCGCCCTGGCGTACCACCGCGCCTTCAGTGTGAACCCCGAGGTTGACCGCGATACCATCGGCGGTAGCGATGATCTCGCTGTGTTGCAGGTCGAACCCGGCGGAGGTCAGTTGCTCTTCCAGGGTGACGCTTTTGAGCTGGGCGTCGGCCAACTGAGTGCGGACCTCTTTCTGATACTCCTGGGTCTGTTGTTGCAGCTTGAGACGCGATTCGACAATGCCCTGCTCCACCCGACCGCTTTCGCCGCTGTTCTCTGCCAGCTGTTGCCGGACTTGCGACAACTGGCGCTGGTACTCCATCAGCCGGTTGCTCGGGATGTAGCCGTTATCCGCCAGCGGCTGAAGATTGCTCAACTGTTGTTGCAGGGAGCTGGCCTGGGCGCTCAAGTCAGCGCGGGCGCGGCGCATGCCGGCCAATTGCGCACCGGCGCCTTCGATGCTGGCGCGCAAGGCGGCCTGCTCGCGGAAAAACGCTTCGCGGCGGCTGCTGAACAATTGCCGCTGACCTTCCAGCACCAGGGCCAGGCGTGGATCCGGATCATTGCTCAGTTCGGCAGGAAAGCTCACCTGCTCGAGGTTGTCCCGTTCGCTCTGCCAGCGGGCCAGACTGGCCCAGGCCATGCGGTATTGCGCTTGCAGCGATTGCACGTCCGCCGCGACCTGGGTCGGATCGAGCCGGAACAGTGGCTGGCCCTGCTTCACCACCTGCCCATCGCGTACCAGGATCTGGCTGACGACACCGCTGCTCATCGCTTGCACGGCTTTGCGCTTGCCCGAGACGACGACGGTGCCTTGCACCGGGATGCCCTGATCGAGCGGCGCCAGGCTGGCCCAGGTGAAGAAACTGCCGGCGCCGACGATCGCCAGCATCCAGCCCAGGCGTGCAAAAAAGTGCGCGTCACGCTCGGGGCGTTCTGCGATGTAGTCGTGTTCCATGCTGGCTTCACTGATTTGACTCATACACCCGAAATCCTGGTCGAGGGCTGGTACTGCCGGCTCATGCTGAGCCCGCCCGGTGCCTGCGCGGTTTTCTCCCGCGGCTGTTCCTGAGCGCCGGACAGGGCCTTGAGCACGTCCTGACCCGGACCGAAGGCTTGCAGGCGCCCTTCGTTGAGCACCAACAGCTTGTCGGCCTGGGCCAGTGCCGAGGAGCGATGAGTCACCAGAATCACGCTGGTGCCCTGGGCTTTCATTTGCGCAAGAGCCCCCGCCAATGCGGCCTCGCCGACGGTGTCGAGGTTGGAATTCGGTTCATCCAGCACCACCAGCCGTGGCTTGCCGTACAGGGCGCGGGCCAAGGCGACACGCTGTTTCTGGCCGCCGGACAGACCGCTGCCGTCTTCGCCGAGCAGGGTGTCGTAGCCTTGGGGCATGCGCAGGATCAATTCATGGACACCGGCCTGTTGCGCGGCTTCGACCACTTGTTGTGGATCTGCCTCACGGAAGCGCGCAATGTTTTCGGCGATGCTGCCGCTAAACAGCTCGATGTCTTGCGGCAGATAACCGATGTAGGGGCCGAGGTCGTCGCGGTTCCAGCGATGAATATCCGCGCCGTCCAGCCGCACGGTGCCGCCCAGCGTCGGCCAGACGCCAACCAGCACCCGGACCAGGGTCGATTTACCGGAACCGGACGCTCCGAGCACCCCCAGCACTTCACCGGCGCCCAGGCTGAAACTGACCAGGTGCAAGGTCGCCGCCCGTTGTCCCGGTGGACCGGCGCTGACCTGCTCGAACGTGATCTGGCCTTTCGGGGTTGGTAGCGCCATGGCCTCGTCACTCGGCGGGAAGGCGCGCAACAAGTCATCAAGTCGGCGGTAAGCGAGTTTGGCGCCGCTCCACTGTTTCCACACGGCGATCAGCTGATCGATGGGGCTCAGTACCCGCCCCATCAAGATCGAGCCGGCAATCATCATCCCGGCGGTCATGTCGCCCTTGATCACCAGCAACGCGCCGAGGCCCAGCACCAGGGATTGCAGGCACAGCCGCAAGGTCTTGCTCAGGGAACTGATGACCGCGCCGGTGTCACTGGCCTGATTCTGCAAGCCGAGAAAGCGTGAATGCACCTCAAACCAGCGCTTGCGCAGCGCTCCGAGCATGCCCATCGCTTGAATGGTTTCGGCGTTATGCAGGTGACTGGTGGCCAGCTGGCTGGACTTCTGGGAAAAGCCGGCGGCTTCGCCCAAGGGCTTTTTGGTCATCGATTCGTTGAGGCAGGCAAGGCCGATCAGCAACACTGCACCCACCGTGGCAAACACGCCAAGCCAGACATCGAACAGATAAATCACCAACAGATAGACCGGAAACCACGGCGCATCGAAGAAGGCAAACAATGCCGGGCCGGTGACGAACTGGCGAATATGAGTCAAGTCGCCCAAGGCTTGCCCGGCGTTGCCTTCGCCCTTGAACAGGTTGCGCTCGAACGCGGCCTGATAGACCCGCAGGTTGAAACGGCGCTCCAGTTGGCTACCGATACGGATGACGATGAAGCTGCGCACACTCTCCAGCAGGCCGATGAACGCAAAGAACCCGACGACCATTAAAGTCAGCATGGCCAGCGTCGTTTCGTTTTGCGACGACAATACGCGGTCATACACCTGGAGCATATAAATCGACGGAACCAGCATCAGCACGTTAATCAGTGCGGTAAAACAACCGACGCTGATCAGGATGCTCTTATAGTCGCCCAGCGCCTTGATTAACGGCGTAGTAGCCGTGCTCTTTGCCATCTTCATGGGGTCTTCCTGAGGTGTCAGCCCTTGCCATGGCTGGCGAGGTCTGCCGGATCTTTTTATTGTGAGTACTGCTTACAACTTAATAACAACTTATTATTCTGCGGTCTGTAACGCTATCGATCGGCGGATGGACTTAATGCACTTCTGGCGAGAGCGTAATGACTAGCCCGGATTTTAAAGTGCCTCGATAAAGCCCAACGCGCTGCCGACTGAAAAACAGTATCTTTGAGCCTTCTGTCCCGGTGATTGCAATGCCGTCGGGTTCGGTGAACCAACCGGCTACTTGCTCGCCCAGCCAGACGCTCAGGCAACCGGCGCCCTCACCCAGGGTCTGGTTCGCTTTAAGCTCAAGGATGCACAGGTTTGCCGGGGTGTCCTGCAACGCCGGGGATTGCGGCGAGTCCTCTCTGGCGAACAGGGTCGCCTGCCATTTGCCGGCCAGTTCCGACGGGTCCGCCAGTTTCAGGCTGCTCGCCATGGTTGAATCTCCAAAAAACATGATGAACGTCGCCAATAGCAACGCGATTGTGCGGTCGGTGAAGCTGTAAAGGATCATGAGGCACTTGGCTCCGATCAAGGGGCAGAGTGCAGCGCGTGTGCGCCGCTCTCCTTTTCACTTCACATCACGCAGCGATGTCGGAGTAAGCCGCCTGGCCCACGGTGCTGACCAGGAAGTCAGCCACGCCCAGCCCGGAGAAGTCCACCGACAACAGGCTGTTGCCGCCCGAAGAAGTCAACACCGCATCGCCGGCCGCACCGGTGAACGCGTTCACGAAATGCAGGCCCGAGCCATTGGTAATGCCGGTCAGGTCGATCTTGTCCAGGCCACTGACGAAATCGAGGATCTGGTCGACTGCGCCCGGTTTCGAATCGCTGCGGGCCGCGAACACAAAGGTGTCTGAACCGGCGCCGCCCCACAGCTTGTCGGCACCGCCCGCGCCGAACAGGATGTCGTTGCCGGCACCGCCCTTCAATTCGTTGGACAGGCCATTACCGATCAGCAGGTCATGGCCCGAACCGCCAATCGCGTTCTCGACGGCGACTCCCTTGGCGATGGACACGTTGCCTACCATACCGCCAACGTCGGAGAACGAGGCCTCATTGAGGTTGATCCTCTGGTTCTGGGTAAATCCGGAAAAGTCCAGGGTGTCCTTGCCGCCCGCATCCCACACCGAGAACACGACCTTGTCCGACGACGAAGACGCGCTCAAAAAATCGCGACCGGCGTTGGCATTGAAGCCGTAGGTGGTGTCCCCGGTTCGGGTGCTGGCGTTGGCACCGTAGAGCTTTTGAATGGCCGCAATATCATCCATCAACGGGCCGGACGCATAGGCTTCGACGCCACCCTTGCTGAAGTTCTGGCTGGTATTGCTTTCGCTCCAGTAGCTCATGACGCTGTAGCCGCGGGTGTCCTGACCGTAGGAGGCGTCGTTGTAGGTCGGTGCGCCTTCGCCGGCGTTGTAGTCGCCAGGGTGAGCCAGGCCCAGGGAATGGCCGATTTCGTGAGTCAGGGTCTGACGGCCGTAGTTGTTCAGCTCCGGCGTCTTGTTCACCGGGTAGCTGCTGTTGGTCAGGTACCAGGAAGTACCGTCATATCCCGCCCCCGTACCTGGCAGGTAAGCAAAGGCCGCCGCGCCGTCCTGGCCGCCGCTGTAGTTGCCGAAGGTCATGTGAGCGTCGCCACCGCTGGCCTTGTCGGTAAAGGTGAGATTGGCCACGTCGGCCCAGGATTGCATGGCCAGCACCGCCTGGCCTTTTTGCTGCGCGCTGAACTGGCTGAACCCGGTGATCCCGTGCTTGTTCATGGTGCTCGACGATGCCGAGGTCAGGAACGTGTAGGTGAGCTCGATCTTGCCGCTGCCATCCTTGTCCTGATAGGCCGCGCCGTCGCGCAGCAGTTGGGTGGCGGCCTGGTCAACGGAGAACGAGGGTTTGCCATTGACCATGAGGTTGCCGCCTCGATCATACTGGTGGCTGAAACTATTGACCTGGTTGAACGCGGAACTGGGGACAGCCAGTGATTGCAATGGCTGGAATCCCTGTTCGGCGGAATCAATAGCGGTGTTTTTTACTTTCGACATAAACACACTTCCTTGTTTGGCTATGGAGCAGTTTTTTTCGGATAACGACAATCTCTGGCGAGATCGTCCTGTCACTCGCCCAGTGAAGGCGAAAGAAAACTGACACAATTTGAAATCAACCGTCTAGTGTTTTTTTGACGTCAAATCGAGTTGCGCCCGCAAACGCCCGAGAACAACGCATGCGCTGCCGAAATATAATTTCCGGATTAGCCGATTCAAGTAATTGTCCGACAATCAGCAATTTAAATATTAAATATCGGCAAGTTGTTTTTTGTTGAACAAGTTGCTTTTTTCGGACTTGGCTAGTGTAAATGCCATTACATGGCTATCAGTTGATCGACACCAATTCAAAGCAGGTGCCCGGCCCATATCTTGCGATTGACCAGATCGGCGGTTATCTCGATAAACGCATCCCCAACAAATTTCGCCGCCGGACTGACTCGCCTGTCAGCGGGAAAGACCTGGACCAGTTTGCGCATCGGTACGGGATCGACCAGGGGCGCGGCACTGAGCACGCCTGCTTCGACTTGCCGGTAAATCGATGCCAAAGGCAACGCAGTGAAACCGAAGCCATTGCGGACCAGATCGATCATGGCGCCGAAGGAGTCGGCTTCGACGCTGGTCTGGAGCTTGATCCCGACTTCCCGCGCACAGTTATCCAGGATCACCCGCAGGCTGTGTTTGGCGCTCGGCAACACCAGCGACTGCTCGGCCAGTGACTCGAACGACACCGGCGTATCCAGGCACAGGTTGGCACTGGCGGGACCGATCAGCAGCAGGTTTTCCATCATCACCGGCACGATCCGCAGCGTATGCAGGGGTTGCGGATCGTAGGAGATCGCCAGCTCCAGTTCGCCACGTTGCACCCAATCGAGCAGGTAACCGCTGTAGGCCGAGGAAAACCTGATGGCGAGATCCGGATGAGCCTCTTTGATTTTGCGCACCAGGGGCACGGTGACGATTTCGGCGACTGTCGGTGTCGTACCGATGACCACCGTTCCGCGAAAAGACGCCTTGCCCCCCACCACTGAGCTTCGTATGGACTCCATTTCTTCCATGATCCGGGTGGCATGCGCCAACACTTCCCGACCGGCATCGGTAATTTCCATGCCGCGCCCATGTCGGTCAAACAGGTAGGTGCCGAGTTCTTTTTCCAGCAATCGAATCTGGCGGCTGAGCGCCGGTTGCGCGATGTGCAGCCGGTCGGAGGCCTTGCTGAGACTGCCCAGTTCGGCCACGTGAATCAGGGTCTTGAGTTGAACGACATCCATTGCCAGGCCAGTCAAAGTCGGGCCCGGCGCGAAATGCGCCGAGCGTGCTGCCAGTGTAAACGCATCGGCGCCTCTTGGAATGCTGTAGGCCCTTGCCGCCGGGGGCCTGGCGCTGGTGGAGACGAGCTTGCCCCCGGCCCGTCGGGCTGCAGGGCGAGCTATAGAATTTCGGTATATCAGTTAGGCCGGGCTGACGGCTTATTCACCTCGGGACTCTGGGGTAGCTTGCAGTCAACGTCGGCGCCCAAGCGCTCGACTCACTACAAGAATAAGATTCGAGGGTTTGCGCCATGGTTCATCACGCCTCTCATTACAAAAGCCCGAATCGCGTCAGGGCCATCATGGGTGCCTGCTCAGGCAATCTGGTGGAGTGGTACGACTTTTTCATTTATGCCTACACCGCCATCTACTTTGCGGCTTCGTTTTTCCCCAAGGGCGACACCACCAGCCAGCTGCTCGCAACGGCCGGCGTGTTCGCCGTCGGCTTTTTCATGCGCCCTCTGGGCGGCTGGATTTTCGGCTGGATTGCCGATACTCGCGGCCGCAAGGTCTCGATGATCATTTCGGTGTTCATGATGTGCGCCGGCTCGCTGCTGATCGCGGTAATGCCGACCTATGAAACGATCGGCGTCGCCGCGCCAGTGATGCTGGTAGTCGCCAGGTTGATTCAAGGACTGTCTGTAGGTGCGGAATATGGCACCGGCGCGACCTATATCAGTGAAATCGCCACACCGGGTCGGCGCTGCTTCTATGGCTCCTTCCAGTACTTCACCATCATCGCCGGACAACTGCTGGCCTTGATGACCGTGGTCATTCTCCAGCAAACCCTCACCGGCGAGGAATTACGCGAGTGGGGCTGGAGGATTCCTTTCTTCATCGGCGCCCTGAGCTCGATCGTGGTGGTCTACCTGCGTCGCGCCATGCATGAAACCGCGACCAAAAAAGACATGAACCGCAAGGATGCCGGCTCGTTGCGCGGCATGTTCAAGCACAAGCGCGCTGTCGCCCTGGTGGTGGCCTTCACCATCGGCGGGTCGCTGTACTTCTATACCTTCACCACCTATATGCAGAAGTTCCTGGTGATCTCCGCCGGCTTCAGTCCGGAAACGGTGAGCTTCATCATGACCGCCGCCCTGGTCGGCTTCATGTTCTGCCAGCCGTTGTTTGGCCTGCTTGCCGACCGTATCGGGATCAAGGCGCACATGCTGATGTTTTCCGGCTTGGCCATGCTGCTGGTGATCCCCCTGCTCTATTCGCTGCAGTCGGTCAGCAGCCCGTTCATGGCGTTCCTGCTGGTGTTCGGCGGCCTGGCCATCGCGTCGCTCTACACCCCGATTGCCGGGATCGTCAAAGCCGAACTGTTCCCGCCTGCGGTGCGTGCTCTGGGAGTGGGCTTTCCGTATGCCGTCGGCAATGCGGCGTTCGGCGGCACAGCGGAATATGTGGCCTTGTCGCTTCGTTCACAGGGGGTCGAGGAGTATTTCTTCTTCTACGTCGCGGCGATTGTGAGCATCACGTTCATCGCCTCGATGCTGATGCCGAACCTGTCGCGTTATGGGTACATCAGCGGTTCCGGAGAGATCGAAGAGCGGACCGGGTTGAAGGGTTCAGTAAGGCCGGACGCTGCCAGGGTCTGACGATGACCGATAGGTCGTTTAAAAGGGCTCCTGTCATCCAGGGGCCCTTTCTTGCGTCACCGTGTGACAACGCCTTGGCGCACTGAAAATTCCTACCCGCTAAATTCATTGGTATTACGTTATTTTGGGAAATGCCCTGCTTACTTCCGATATCCATGTTTCTAGGGTACGGCCTGCTGATTTTCCATCCTCTTATCGATGTCATTGCCCAGGCGATAAGGGAGAAGCAGCCAAAACACCCAAGGATCAGGATCATGGAAATGAGCTCACTCTCGCAACTGTCGTATACCAACGAACCCTCCTCTGCATTTCTCCTCACTCTGAATCAATCACCGTTCACGCAGCAGCCGCTTGCCGGCTTCAGCGAACAGCTCCCATCGAGGATTGAATGATGGGACGTGGCACTGCCAACGGATCTGGACAAGGGCTGCACGGTGACCTGACGACCACCGGAGCGGTGTGCATCAGTAGCTTGCCCAATGCGACACAAGGCGGACGCGGGGTGTTGCGGCTCGGGGATAAAACCACCCCGTGCAAGCAATGCGGCAAAGCCGGCGTCATCATCGACAGCCTGCCCGCCATGAAATGGAATGGGATACCGACCGTGCTGGACGGGGCGGAAATCCGCTGCGATTGCCCGCCGGGCAGCAACCGGCTTATTGCACCGATCGAAAGATCGCGAGCTTCCGGAACAGGTGCTCGGTCAGCAGCCCAGCCAGATAGCACCCCAATGACAAGGGCCCAATCGGCCAATTCAAAGCTTGCAGAAAAAGCCGCTACTCCTTTCGCCAACTCCAGCGCAGCTACTAGTAGTCCTGCGGGCTGCAATCATCCTGACCAGATGGAAGAGCTTGCCGCCTACATCGCAGGCGAGATGAATCGAAACATCCAGCATCCAGCCGTGTTGAAAATGAAGGAGCTGATCGACTACGACAGCAGCGCGCAGGCCAGGGAGTTTCGGGCGTTACCCTGGTACGCCAGACTGGCCGGACCACCGAATTTCAATAGCATCGCATTGGCGAAAAAGCTGGAGGCGATGGCGATCTGGACTAAGCAAGTGGGTCAAAATATGGAGTGGGATCACAAGCCGAAGCTGGAGGCAATGTACAACGGTGTCGTGCGACATAAGCAAGGGAAGTACGAGTACTACTACGATATCTGGTCGAACATTCACTATGGATACGTCGGTATTGCAGGTGGGCTCTCGGAAAGTGTGCTGCTGGATGGCGCTGGAGCTGAACAGATAGTTTCGGACTCTGCGAGAAAGGTTGCCGAACTGGCAAAGCCCAACCAGGAGAGAAAACTCCCCGGCCCTCGCCCAACGGCCAGTCCATGGACGGAGCTTCGGTCATGGGACGATGTTGCTGACAGAGTCTCAATCAGTATCGGCATTAAACTCTACAAGCAGCACCCCAACGGGGGGATCACCGCGAAGATGATCATGAATGAAGTGCTTGCGGTTGCACCCGTGAACTGGGGGGATGGAATTCGTGTCCACATCTGCAAGTAAACCCCGAACTCGGTACATGCGATGGCTGTGGATCCCGGCTTTGTTTCTGGCCATCACCCATTGGGATATTGCATTGCCTACTGTGACCGTTCACTACTCCAAAGACGCGAAGGAGCAACTTAAGTACATCTGGAACGTACAGCACCGGATATTCAAAGGACGGATGCAACCTGGGGGCGGCACACGTGATTACGGCTTCTTGTCTCCAGATGAGAAGTTCTTCATGGAAATTTCCTGGTGGAACGATGGCGATCTCCGACACTGCGTCAACATAACCCCGAAATGGCCCAACACACACATCTACCTCGATGCCAACGGCGACATTGATCACAGCGAAGGCAGCGGCACGGATTCGGATCGACTGAAACAATGCATAACGGATACCGCGCCCCCTTGAAGTAGGAGCTCGCTCCGGGCGGCGTTCCGACGAAGAACCTGAGTGCGTCGTGTTTATCCAGGAAACCCGCGTTATCGTTAACGTCCATCGCGAGCAAGCTTGCTCCTACAGCCAGCGTTGATCCGGGGTCAGCCAAGCTATACCAATCGGGCATATCTCAAAGACAAAAACGGTAGTCGCAGTTCACTTCCAGCACTCCCAGAATGTGTGAAAACACAAAAGCAGCACTGCTTGGGAGAGATTGGCATGTCAACAGAAGCCGAACACACCGTAGGACAAGACTGGCAGGAGGACGTGTTTCGCGTGCTCAAGGCCCACGACGTCAAACACGTGGTCTTCGTACCGGATGCAGGTCACTCGGCGGCCATCCGCATGTCGTACGCAGACCCTGACATCAAGGCGGTCGTCCTCACCACCGAAGAAGAAGGCATCGGCTACCTCGCCGGCGCCTGGCTGGGTGGAGAACGCGGCGCGCTGTTGATGCAGTCCAGCGGCGTCGGCAACTGCATCAACACCCTGGCCCTGCAAGTCTGCGCCGGCTTCCCGTTGTTGATGGTGGTGACCATGCGCGGCGACTGGGCCGAGTTCAACGCCTGGCAGAACCCCATGGGCCAAGCCACTGAAGCCTCCCTGAACCTGATGAAAGTCATGACCTGGCGCGCTGACGTCCCGGAAGATGTCGCCCCGCTGCTGCATGGTGCCGCGACCATGGCCTTCAACGGTGATTCGTCCACTGCCCTGCTGCTCGGTCAGCGCCTGATTGGAGAAAAGAAATGGGTCAAGTAAGCGCAAACCACAGCCTGTGCCGCCGCGAAGTGGTCAAGGCTTTGCTGGCCGACCGTAAAGACGTGCTGGTGGTGACCGGCCTGGGCTCGGCGTCCTACGACGTCATGGCTGCCGGGGACAACGATCTGAATTATTACCTGTGGGCGGCCATGGGCAGCGCCATCACCGTCGGCCTCGGCCTGGCCAACGCCCAGCCGGACAAGTCGGTGGTGGTGGTCACCGGTGACGGCGAGCTGCTCATGGGGTTCGGGGCGCTGGCCACAGTAGCGCTGCAAAAACCCGCCAACCTGACTATCGCGGTGTTGGATAACGGTCACTTTGGTGAAACCGGCATGCAGGTCAGTCACGCCGGTTTTGGTATCTCCCTGGACCAGGTGGCGAAGACGTGCGGCTTCAGCTGGACCGATGAAATCCGCGACATGGAAGGCGTGCACGACCTGCGCGAGCGCTTTGCAACCCGTGATGGGGTCAAGCTCGCGACGATCAAGATCAAGGCGCAAAACCCGCCACGGGTGCTGCCACCCCGTGACGGTCACTACGTCAAGAATCGCTTTCGTGCTGCCCTGGGTTTCAACCCGATCTGATTGCTCTTTGCCCGGACCCGGTCACGCAGGGCAGATGCCGTGCGTGACGCGCTGAGGAGAATAATAATGACTGCCCGCAACTCTGAAGAACTCACGGCCATCCGCGAGGGCGTACGCGCCCTGTGCGCCGAATTCGATGCGGCTTACTGGCGCAAGGTCGACGAAGACAAAGGCTTCCCGGAAACCTTCGTCAAGGCCCTGACCGACGCCGGCTGGCTCGCGGCGATGATCCCGGTCGAATACGGCGGCTCCGGCCTCGGTCTCGCCGAAGCCTCGGTGATCCTTGAGGAAGTGAACGCGTGCGGGGGCAACTCCGGCACCGTTCACGGGCAGATGTACAACATGTTCACCCTGTTGCGTCACGGCAGTGAGGCGCAGAAAAGCTATTACCTGCCGAAACTGGCCAGCGGTGAATTGCGCCTGCAATCGATGGGTGTCACCGAGCCGACTACCGGAACCGACACCACCAGGATCAAGACCACCGCCATCAAGCGCGGCGACAAGTACGTGATCAGCGGCCAGAAAGTATGGATCTCGCGGGTCCAGCATTCCGACCTGATGATCCTGCTGGCACGCACCACGCCCTTGGCCGAGGTGAAGAAAAAGTCCGAAGGCATGTCGATCTTCCTGGTCGACCTGCGTGAAGCCATCGGCAACGGCATGACCGTGCAACCCATCGCCAACATGGTCAACCACGAGACCAACGAGCTGTTCTTCGACAACCTGGAAATCCCTGCCGACAGCCTGATCGGGGAGGAAGGCAAAGGCTTCCGCTACATCCTCGACGGCCTCAACGCCGAACGCACGCTGATCGCTGCCGAGTGCATTGGCGACGGTCGCTGGTTCATCGAAAAAGCCAGCGCCTATGCCCGTGATCGCGTGGTCTTCGGGCGCCCGATCGGGCAGAACCAGGGCGTGCAATTCCCGATTGCCGAAGCCCATATCGAGATCGAGGCCGCCGACCTGATGCGCTGGCGCGCCTGTGAGGAATACGACAGCGGCAAGAACGCCGGGGCCAGCGCCAACATGGCCAAGTACCTGGCCGCCAAAGCCTCCTGGGAGGCCGCCAACGCCTGCCTGCAGACCCACGGCGGATTCGGTTTCGCCTGCGAATACGACGTCGAGCGCAAGTTCCGCGAAACCCGGCTGTACCAGGTCGCCCCCATCTCCACCAACCTGATCCTGTCGTACGTCGCCGAACACCTGCTCGGGCTGCCGCGCTCTTTCTAATAACAAGAGAGATACCCCACATGAGGAAACCGGGTCTGGGGGCGGACCGCATCGAACAAATGCGTGCAGCCGGGGTGATCTAGCCGCGACCCGATAACCCGCCGCCCAAGCCATCCGCACTCGCGAACTGCCACCAGCTTTTTCAGCGCCGGGCATGCAAAGGGAGCAGCAACCTGCTCCCGTTTGCTACGCGTTCTCCTGCACCACCCCTCGCTCCTCCAGCAGGCGCACGAACATGGTCAGGCTTTGCGACACCGTACCCCGGCGCCACACCAGCCAGGTGCGCAGGAACCGGAACGACTCCGACAACGGCCAGACACTCACCGTGGCGCACCCCGGCATGCTCTCGAGCATGCTGCGCGGCATCAGCGCCAGGCCGGCCCCGGCGCTGACGCAGGCCAGCATGCCGTGATAGGACTCCATCTCGAAAATCCGCCCAGGCACCGCGGCGTCCTTGGCGAACCAGCTTTCGAAATGATGCCGATAGGAACAATTGGAGCGGAAGGCATAAATGCTCTCGCCATTGACGTCCTGTGCGCGAAGAATGGGGCCATGGTTCAGCGGCGCGATAAGCACCATCTCTTCCTCGAACGCGGGCACCCCTTCCAGTGCCGGGTGCAACACCGGACCGTCGACAAAGGCGGCGGCCAGCCGGCCCGACAGCACACCGTCGATCATGGTCCCGGAAGGGCCGGTGGACAGGTCCAGTTCGACCTTGGCGTAGCGCTGGTTATAGGCGGCCAACAGCTCGGGAATGCGTACCGCCGCGGTGCTCTCCAGCGAACCCAAGGGGAACGAGCCCTGAGGTTCCTCGCCCGCCACCGTGGCCCGGGCTTCCTGGACCAGGTCAAGGATGCGCCGGGCGTAATCGAGAAAACTCCAGCCGGCCGGAGACAGCCGCAGACGGCTTTTCTCGCGGATAAACAGGTCCACGCCCAGATCCAGCTCCAGCTGCTTGATCCGCGTCGTCAGGTTCGAAGGCACCCGGTGAATGTGCTGGGCGGCCACGCTGATACTGCCGTGCTCGGCCACGGCTTTGAAAATCTCGAGCTGTACCAGATCCAAGTCATTCTCCAAACGTGAACGATGTGCTCAGTATTATTCAGTTTCCAGAATTCGTCCGCCAGCTTAATCTGAGCCTATACCCACCCAGCAGGACGGTGCCATGACCCAGGTTTCCAGCGTCACCCATGCCATTTCGATCAATCCCGCCACTGGCGAGCAGATCGGCCACTACCCTTTCCAGTCCGCATCAGACCTGGATGCCGCCCTCGCCCGCGCCGCTGCCGGGTTTTCGGTCTGGCGCCGTACACCGGTCGAGCAACGTGCCCGGGCCCTGGTCGTCCTCGCCCGGACACTGCGCGACAACGCCGCGACGATGGCGAACATGATTAGCGTGGAGATGGGCAAGCCGGTCACCCAGGCCCGCGGCGAAATCGAAAAGTGCGCACAGCTGTGCGAATGGTATGCCGAACACGGCCCCGCCATGCTGACCGCCGAGCCGACACTGGTCGAAGGTGGCAAGGCGCGCATCGAATATCGCCCGCTGGGTTCGATTCTCGCGGTGATGCCGTGGAACTTCCCGATCTGGCAGGTGCTGCGCGGTGCGGTGCCAGCCTTGATTGCCGGCAATACCTACGTCCTCAAGCATGCGCCCAATGTAATGGGATCGGCCTACCTGCTGCGCGATGCCTTGCAGCGTGCCAACTTCCCGGAAGGCGTGTTCGAGGTGATCAATGTCACTCCGGACGGCGTCTCCACGGCGATCGCCGATCCACGCATCGCTGCGGTGACCCTCACCGGCAGCGTGCGCGCCGGCATGGCCATTGGCGCCCAGGCCGGTGCTGCCATGAAGAAATGCGTACTGGAACTGGGTGGCTCGGACCCGTTCATCGTGCTCAACGACGCCGACTTGGACGAAGCAGTCAAAGCCGCCGTCATTGGCCGTTACCAGAATACCGGGCAAGTCTGCGCGGCAGCCAAGCGCCTGATCGTCGAGCAGGGCATCGTCGAGGAATTCACGCGCAAGTTCGTCGAAGCCACCCGCCAACTGGTCGTCGGCGATCCACTGGCTGCAGACACCTACATCGGTCCCATGGCCCGCTTTGATCTGCGTGATGAACTGGACCAGCAAGTCCGCGACACCCTGGAAGAAGGCGCGACCTTGCTGTTGGGCGGCAAGAAGGCTGAAGGTCCTGGCAACTATTACGAGCCTACGGTATTCGCCGATGTCACTGACCAGATGACCTCGTTCAAGCAGGAACTGTTCGGCCCGGTCGCCTCGATCATCACCGCACGAGATGCCGCCCATGCCCTGGCGCTGGCCAATGACAGTGAGTTCGGACTGGCTTCGACCATCTACACGCGCAACGTCGAACTGGCGCAGCAGATGGCCGGCGAACTGGAAACCGGCGGCGTGTTCATCAATGGTTACTGTGCCAGCGACCCGCGGGTGACCTTTGGCGGCGTGAAGAAAAGCGGCTTTGGCCGGGAGCTGTCGCATTTCGGCGTCCGCGAGTTCTGCAATGCCCAGACGGTGTGGCTGGATCGGCGTTGATTGGGTCCCTGTAGGAGCGAGCCTGCTCGCGAAGAACCTGAGAACACCGCGGGGTGCCAGGCATCCAGCGTTATCGTTAACGTCCATCGCGAGCAAGCTCGCTCCTACACGATCAGTGGCGTACCGATGGTTTGTGGTCAACGCTGAACCCTGTAGGAGCCGGCTTGCCGGCGAAGGCTGTGTATCAGGCGACGTGTTCGTCAGCTCCCCGACCGGATCTTGTTCCACACCCGCGTGCGAACCCGGTCGACATTCAGCGGCATCGCCTCCAGCGCAAACAATTTCCCCATCATCTCCGGGCTCGGGTAGACCTTGGTGTCATTCTTGATCACCGGGTCGATCAGGCTGTCAGCCTGTTGGTTACCGTTGGCATAACGCACATGGTTACTGATGCCGGCCATGACGTCCGGCCGCAACAGGTAGTTCATGAAGGCATAACCGGCCTTTTCATCCGGCGCATCAACAGGCATGGCGACCATGTCGAACCAGATCGCGGAGCCTTCCTTGGGAATCGAATAGCCTATCTCGATGCCGTTGTTGGCTTCCTTGGCACGACTTTCCGCTTGCAGGATGTCCCCGGAGAAACCGACGGCCACGCAGATGTCACCATTGGCCAGATCGCCCGTGTACTTGGACGAGTGGAAATAGCTGACGTACGGCCGGACTTTGAGCAACAGCGCCTGAGCCTTTTTATAGTCATCCGGGTTCTTGCTGTGATGCGGCAGTCCCAGGTAGTTCAGCGCTGCTGGCAGCAGTTCCGGGCCATTGTCGAGGATGGCCACGCCGCACTTCTGCAGTTTTTCCATGTACTCAGGCTTGAAAATCAGGTCCCAGGAATCCACCGGCGCGTCATCACCCAATACCGCCTTGACCTTGGCGATGTTGTAGCCGATGCCCGTGCTGCCCCACAGGTACGGGAATCCGTGTTCGTTGCCCGGATCGTTGGTCTGCAAGGCGTCGAGCAGCACCGGATTGAGATTCTTCCAATTCGGCAACTGACTCTTGTCGAGCGTCTTCAGCGCCCCGCCCTGAATCTGCCGCGCCATGAAGTGATTGGACGGGAACACTACGTCGTAGCCGGAGTTGCCGGTCATCAACTTGCCATCGAGGGTTTCGTTGCTGTCGTAGACGTCGTAACTGAACCCGATACCGGTTTCCTTCTGGAAGTTTTTCGTGGTGTCCGGGGCGATGTAACTCGACCAGTTGTAGATCTTGACGGTTTCGGCCGCCTGGCCGAGGGTCGCGACAAGTGCCAAGGGGGCCAGAGTCAGGGTCTTTCGGATCATGAGTCAATTCCTCTAGGGATTGTTCTTTTTATTGGAGTGTTTGCAGGCAATCAGAGGATCAAAAAATCAGGACGTAGGTCTTGCGCACGGTTTCCTGGATGTCCCAGATACCGAGGCTATTGGCAGGCAACATCAGTGCATCGCCGGCTTCTATGAAAAGGGTTTCACCGTCATCCGGGGTGAAGGTGCAGCGTCCCTGGATGAAGTGACAGAACTCCTGGGCGACGATCTGGCGCCGCCAGCGTCCTGGGGTGCATTCCCAGACGCCGGTTTCGACGCCGTCGTCGCGTTCGACACTGGTGGTCGAGGCCACCGCCACCGGTGTGCCCAATGGCACGGCGACCGGGTTCGACTCGTCCAGCTTCAGGGTTGCGGTGTTCTTGAATTGAGTAATGCCCATGGGGGTACCTGTCGATAAAGCCTATATAGATGAAGAGCGCGCCGTTTACTGCATGAAACCTTCCATGAAACCCGCCACGCCGCTGGCGAGCTTGCGCCGCCACGGCGCGGTGGCCGGGTTGGCCAGGGTCTGGTCTTCGTGGACGAAGCTGCGGATGATCGCGTTGTAACCGAGCCAGCGGCAGGGTTCCGGCTCCCAGGCCTTGAGCGCCTCGAGACCGCCCTGGGGGATGACCCACGGCTGGTGTACCAGCTCGCTGTCCCGTTGCAGAATCAGGTCGGCCAGCGTCCGCCCGCCGAGGTTGCTGGCACCCACCCCCTCCCCGCCGTAACCACCGGACAAGGCAATGCCGCTCGTGCGGTCACAAAGCATGTGCGGCTGAAAGCGCCGGGACATGCCCAGATTGCCGCCCCAGGCATGGGTGATTCGCACGCTCTTGAGTTGAGGGAAGAGTTCGCCGAACAGATAGCGCCGTAACTCGACCTCGCTGTGGGTCAGGTCAAAGTCGTGGCGCAGTTTGCCGGCGAACTGATAACCGCCGCGCGCGCCGAACACCAGGCGGTTGTCTGCCGTGCGCTGGCCATAGGTGACCTGACGGCTGCTTTCGCTGAAGGCCTGGCCGCGACTCAGGCCGATTTCATCCCAGGTCGCCGCGCACAGCGGTTCAGTGGCGACGATCAAGCTTTGCACCGGCAACTGATAGCGTCCCAACGGCGGCAGCGTGACCGCGTAGCCTTCCACCGCCGGCACGATCCAATGGCAGCGAACCCCGGCTTTCGCCGTGCGCAGGCCACCTGACTGCCAGTGGGTGACCGGGCTGTTCTCGTAGATTGCCACGCCCATGCGCTCGACTGTCCGGGCCAGCCCCCGCACCAGCCTGGCCGGGTGAAGAGTCGCGACGTGCGGTGCGTAGATCCCCCCGTAAGGTTTGGCGATCCGGACCTGTTGCGCCAGCTGCTCGGGGCTGAGCCAGCGATAATCGTTTTCGGTTAGACCCTGGCGGTACAGTCCGTCCAGATAATGGCGCAGGCTGGTTTCCTGCTCCGGATAACGGGCGGCACAATACAAGGCTCCGCCTTTACGGTAATCGCAGTCGATGCCTTCGCGTTCGAGGACAATCGCCACTTCGTCCGCGATGCTGTGCAACAGATCAAACGAAGCCCGGCGCTGTTCGGACGACAGGTCGGCCAGCAAGCGATCCTCGCCCAACAGGTTCCCCATCAACCAGCCGCCATTGCGGCCCGAAGCGCCAAAGCCGGCGGTCTGCGCTTCGACGATGGCAATGTTCAGCTCGGGCGCCTGGCGCTTGAGGTAATACGCGGTCCAGAGGCCGGTGTACCCCGCGCCAATGATCGCCACGTCGACGTCCAGATCCCGTTCCAGCGCCGGACGCGCCAACAAGGGCTCGTCGAGTTGATCCATCCACAAACTGATAGTGCGCCACGCCGACATGCCAGACTCCGCCACTCAAACTTCGATGGCGTCGATCCTATTGCGTGGAGCTAGAGGATGTCTTGCGCGCGTGCACGCAAAGAAATTTGTTTGGCATAGGCCTTGGGCGAGAGGCCGGTGTGCTGGCGGAAGCATTTGTAGAACGCCGACAGTGAATTGAAGCCGGCGGCAAAGGCCAGTTCGTCGATGCGCAGCGGCGGCGTGGCGCCTTCCAGCGCCGTGAGCAGATGCTGCAGTCGCGCCTGGTTGACGTAGCGGTAGAAGCTCTGGCCGAGCACTTGATTCAGTAGATAGGAAATCTGGTTGCGGCTGTATCCGCATTCCCCGGCCACCCGCTGCAGGTCGAGTTCGGGATCGAGATAGGGCTGGCGTTTCTGGAAGTACTGCTGCAGGTCTTGCGCCATGAAACTCAGCTGCCGTGGCGACAGACCGAGCCGGCTGACAGCCGGGCGCTGGCTGCCGGCGGCTTTGCTGGCGGGCTGCTCATGCACCAGGGAGGCGTATTCGTTGACCTGCCAGATCAGCCCGTCACGTACGGTAATCGCCTCGCTGGCCCGGAACGACACCAGGCCTTCGCCGCCACGCAGGGTGATGCGGTATTGAATGAACGCGGTGTTGCCGTCCAGGCGAATACGGTCGGAGTGCTCCAGGGCTTCATCGGGATCGCGGGGCATGCTGCTGCGTACGTACTCACGCAATTCGTCCAGGCCCATCACCCGGTTCTGGAAAAAATCGTTGTATTGAACATCGGGGTGAAACAGCGCCAGGACACCGTCCAGATCCCGGTGTTTCCAGCGCAGGTGGTAACGCATCACCGTCTCGCCCGTAGCCTGGGTTTGCAACGGACCATCATCATCGGCGTGCATAAGCGACTCGAGGAAAAAAGCCGAGCTTGCCGAAATTCCACCTCGGCGACAATGACCAATCCATAGTGACCTTGACCGAAAAAACCAGCCAAGAGTGACTTGCGTCAAAAAAAACTGAACCAATCGCTAAACGGCCTGAGAAATCCACAGTATTTTCACATGCAGATGCTACTTTTAATGGCAGTCACCGGTTGAGCCAATGAAGGCTCTTCCCTCCTAACATGAGCTAACGGAAGCGCTCGATGAAGAAGGCGGGCTACACATGAACAAAGGGTTTTATAACAAAGTCACCTTTCCAAATGCCTGCCAGCTGATGCGCTGGCATTTTCATCCCATGGGTTTCGAGGCGAGCATGGATGCGCCGGGCAGTATGATTGCCCGTCTGTTTGACCGTGCGAGTGGTGAGACCATGATCGCCATCGCCGGTATTCCCTGCGCGACGGTCATGAATGCGGCGGATGTAGAGCGAATTATCGAAGCGGTGGAGGATGAGCTGGAGGCTTTCATTCCACCGATGGCACTCAGGAGTTATGCCTGAAGGCTGATTACCTAGACAACAAGCCCCTGTAGGAGCGAGCTTGCTCGCGAAAAAACCGAGGGCACCTCGTTCATCCAGGCAGCCCTCGTCATCGTTAACGACCATCGCGAGCAAGCTCGCTCCTACAAGGGATTTGCGTCCACCTGGAGCTGCCGCTTTTGAGGTTCACGCCGATGTCTTGCCCTGCCGATGATCGACGAAGAACGCCTTGCCCTTACCTATCCGGTCGGAGGCCTTGGGCAGGTTGGCCGCCTGGGTGTCCTGACCGTCGACATACCAGTAGCAATGACTCACCGCCCGAGTGATGCCGACATAAGCCAGCCGCAGGATCTCGTCTTTCTGCGCGTTGTCATACGCTTCGCTGTCGCCCGCCTTCCCCAGACCCGCCATGCGGTAGACCTGGTTCTTGTAGGGTGAACTGGTCAGGTGCTGACAATCCCCCAGCAGAAACACCGCGTCCGCCTGCAGCCCCTTGGCACTGTGGTAGGTCAATTGTTTCAGCCGCCGCGCCTCATACGGCAAGCTAGAATCCACATTAACTACAGACTGAATATGCTGCTCTATCAATGCTTTATCACTACTTTTTCGATATAGCATCAAGATTGAATCGCCCTTTCCATAGTGTTCCATCAAGCGCGCGGCCATCCCCTGATCGTCCCTATCCAGCACATTGACCGGCAGCAACGCCTTCGGCTCGCCGCTGGCCTTGGCCTTCTTGCCCGCGATCGCCGGAGCGGCGCGCACTATATGTTCGGCGGCATCGATGATGTGCTGGTGACTGCGGTAGTTGTCGCTGAGCATGACCCTGGTCGTGCCCGGTGACGGAAATTCCTTGCTGAACTCCATGAAATAGGTCGGCGAACTGCCGCGCCAGCCATAGATGGACTGCCAGTCATCGCCGACACAGAGCAACGACGAACGTTGCGCACCACGTCCCACATGCATGGCTGGCCCGCGACTGCGGATCTCGGCCAGGCTGGCGCGAATCCAGGAGACGATCTGCGGCGAAACGTCCTGGAACTCATCGATCATCAGGTGCGACATCGGCCGCAACAGCTCATCGCTCAACAGTTTCAGGTTTTCCGGCGAATGCTCGCTGAACAAGGCGAACATCCGGTTGTAAGTCATCACCGGTGGTTTCTGGTCGAGCAGATGATCTTCCAGCGCTCGCCAGTACAGGCTCAAGGCCTCGAAGAAAAACCGGTCCGGGTCGTCCTTGGCAAAACTCATCTGCCCCACGGCGCCGGGAACATCCAGGCCGAGATTCTCGATAAACCCCGCTGCCGCCACGAAACAGTCCAGCAACGGCGCCGAAGCAAGCTCGCCCTTGACCTTGTAATCGAAGCCGGGCCCTGCGCTGGCATCCCCTGCAAGCGAGGCCAACACACGTCTTGATGACTCATAACTGTCCAGCCATATCAATGGCTTGCGACAGAAAGCTTGAAACAGGGTGCGCTTTACCGCCCACTCCGCGCGTACGGAAAGCTTGGCGTTCGGCCGGCTGACCTGGGGGTTTTCCCGTGAGTCGAATCCCAGCACCACCCAGGCGTCCAGGCTCGGAATATAGCCGTGACAATGGAAGGTGGCGCCATTGATATCGAACGTCTGGCGATTGGGCTCGATGCCCTGAATCGGCCAGGCACCGGCGCGAAACCACAGGTCTTCAATGACATCGCACAGCTCTTCATCACGTTTGGCCGCCAGCTCGGTCACGGCCATGCGTTTTTGCACGTCCGGGTGATCACGCTCCAGCTCCTTGAGTTGCAAGGCGTGACGCGACAAAGGCTTGATCAGTTCACGAAAACGCTCATCCCGGGTGTGCAGGCTGTGATAGCAGGCGTTGAGCTGCTGGCGCTGGGCGTCGTTGATGCGCAGGTCGAACGGATTGCTGTCGACTTCCTCATCGCCTGCTTGTACACGGTGGCTGAGGTTTTCAAAGGCTTGCAGCCGCTCGAAGCCCGCCAGGCTGCGGACCATCGGCAGGATGCGCGAGTGGAAAGTGCGCACCAGGTCCCGCGCCTCCTTGAGACTCAGCGCCCGCCCCCAGAGCGCAAACAGTTCCACCAGTTTGTTGATGAAGTCCTTGCGCGATTCCCGGGTAAAGGTCACCACCGTCATCGAACTCAACTCGAAGCCCAGATAGTGGTTCAACAGCAAAATCCGCAGCACCAGGGTTGTCGACTTGCCCGCGCCCGCCCCGGCAATCACCGAGGTCGAGGGGGTGTCGCTGAAAATCATCTTCCACTGCGCGGTGCTGGGCTGGGCGTAAGGCGGCAACAGCCGGGCGACGTCAGCCTTCATGCGCTTCTTCAGCTCGGCACTCAGCGGCAGGCGCCAATCGTCGAAGAGATGGTCATCGACAGCGGGTGGACGGTGCTCGGTGGAACGTGAATCGCGGATCAGCAATACCTGCCGGCCCTCCTCGAGCCCTTCAAGCTTGCCTTCCTTATAACCGTAATCGACGCCGGCGCTATGCCCGCTGCGAAAGCCGTCCGCCTGGCCATGCAGCCAGGACGCGCGATGTTGAGCGCGCAGACGCGTCAGGCCATGGCCAAAAAACCGGGCGGCCAGACGCTTGAGCAATGGCATCTCGGCCAGCGGACGAAGTTCAGGAGGAAGATCGGGGGTGTGTTGCGGCACGCGGACTGACTCCAGGGTGTGAGGCTGTTGAGCGCTATGGTGTCTGCATTTTCCATTGAGTTCTAGTGAAATGCTTACAGGTCATTGGCTTATGCGCTGAAGTGAAGGCTGGATGAGAAAGGCTCAAGCCCTTAAATCATCGACTAATTCGATTGTATTTAGGCATTTTTTACGCTTTTTATCGATCGGTAGCTGGCAGATGATGCTCGTCATCAATCACCCCTTGCGGAGACGATCATGCTCGAACTCAGACCCTTCAACTCCCTGGGCGGCGCCCACCATGGCTGGCTGGATGCCCACCACCACTTTTCATTCGCCGAGTACCACGATCCGGACCGCATGAACTGGGGCAACCTGCGGGTATGGAACGATGACGTGATTGCCCCCGGCACGGGCTTCCCGCAACACCCCCACCGGGACATGGAAATCATCACCTATGTACGTGAAGGTGCAATCACCCACCAGGATAACCTGGGCAACAAAGGTCGAACCGAAGCGGGCGACGTTCAGGTCATGAGCGCCGGTACCGGGATCGCCCACAGCGAGTACAACCTGGAGGCAACCGAGACCAGGATCTTCCAGATCTGGATCATCCCGAACGAATCGGGTCTGGCACCGTCCTGGGGCGCCAAGCCGTTCCCGAAAGGTCAGCGCGAAGGTTTCGTGACCCTGGCCAGCGGCAAGTCCGGCGACGATCAGAGCCTGCGGATTCGGGCTGATGCTCGACTGGTGGCCGCTAATCTGAAAGCCGGGGAGTCCGCCGAGTATCGCCTGGACAATGGCCGTCGTGCCTACCTGGTACCGGCGACTGGAGTCATTGAAATCAATGGGTTGCGCGCACAAGCTCGAGACGGTGTGGCGGTGGCCGATGAGCAGGTGTTGCGGGTGACGGCGATCGAGGACAGTGAAATCGTGCTGGTGGATCTGGCTTGATCGTGTGAGTGCGGGGTAAAAAAGGGGGCGACCGTATTGGGTAGTGCCAGTCAGTAAGGAAACTGTAGGAGCGAGCTGGCTCCGGGCGGCGTTCCGACGATGGCGTACTCAGTCACTTCGCGGAAATAGCGCCATCCACGAGGGTTTGGGCCTCGGCCACCAACTGCTTGAGATGCTCGTCACTGACAAAGCTCTCGGCGTAGATCTTGTAGATGTCTTCCGTACCCGACGGCCGCGCCGCGAACCAGCCATTTTCGGTCATGACTTTCAAGCCGCCGATGGCCTGGTCGTTACCTGGTGCATGGCTAAGAATGCTCTGAATGGCTTCGCCCGCCAGTTGAGTGGAGGTGACCTGATCCGGCGACAACTTGCTCAGCAAGGCTTTCTGTTCCGGGTTGGCCTTGGCGTCGACCCGCACCGAGAACGGTTCGCCCAGTTCATCGGTCAGGGCGCGATAGGCCTGGCTTGGGTCACGCCCGGTACGAGCAGTCATTTCAGCGGCCAGCAAGGCCGGGATCAAGCCATCCTTGTCGGTGCACCAGACGCTGCCATCCTTGCGCAGGAACGAAGCGCCGGCGCTTTCTTCGCCACCAAAGCCCAGTGAACCGTCGAACAGGCCATCGGCAAACCACTTGAAGCCGACCGGGACTTCATACAGACGACGGCCCAGGCGCTTGGCAACGCGATCGATCAGGCCGCTGCTGACCACGGTTTTACCCACGGCGGCATCGGCGCGCCACTGCGGACGGTTCTGGAACAGGTAATCGATGGTCACCGCCAGGTAATTGTTCGGCGCCAGCAGGCCGCCGGACGGGGTCACGATGCCATGGCGGTCGTGATCCGGGTCGCAGGCAAACGCTACGTCGAAGCGTTCTTTCAAGCCAATCAGACCTTGCATCGCATGGGGGGACGATGGGTCCATGCGGATCTGGCCATCCCAATCGACCGTCATGAAACGGAAGGTCGGATCGACCTGCTTGTTCACCACTTCCAGGTCCAGCTTGTAATGCTCGGCAATCGCCGACCAGTAGCGCACCCCTGCTCCGCCCAGCGGATCGACGCCCAAATGCAGCTTGGCATCGCGAATGGCATCGAAGTCGATCACGTTGATCAGGTCGGCCACATAGGTGTTGAGGTAATCGTGACGATGGGTGGTGCCAGCCTTCAACGCCTGCTCGTAGCTGATGCGCTTGACGCCGGCCAGCTTGTTGCCGAGCAGTTCGTTGGCCTTGGCTTCGATCCACTTGGTGATGTGGGTATCGGCCGGGCCACCGTTGGTGGGGTTGTATTTATAGCCACCGCTTTGCGGTGGATTGTGGGACGGCGTGATCACGATGCCATCCGCCAGGCCCGACGTGCGTCCGCGGTTGTAGCAGAGGATGGCGTGGGATATGGCAGGCGTAGGGGTGTATTCGTCACCTTCGGCGATCATCACCGTCACGCCGTTGGCGGCCAGCACTTCGAGGGCGCTGGCCCCGGCCGGCGTGGACAACGCGTGGGTATCGATGCCGACGAACAGCGGGCCATCGATGCCCTGGGCTTCGCGGTACAGGCAGATGGCCTGGCTGATCGCCAGTACGTGCCATTCGTTGAAACTCAAGTCGAACGAGCTGCCTCGGTGCCCGGACGTGCCAAAGGCTACGCGCTGGGTGGAGATGGCGGCATCAGGCTGGCCGGTGTAATAGGCCGTTACCAGTCGCGGGATGTCGACCAACAGTTCTGCCGGTGCCGGTTTGCCCGCAAAAGGACTGAGTGTCATTGCAAAACCTCGGGAATAGAGTGGTCAGGAATAGGGACGCAGTTTACTGGCAGTTTGACCGCAGCGCGATATTAACGATCCCCGAAGCGACGCGATAAAACGCGACGGCTTCGCGAACGGATCAGTCGATCGCTTCCAGACGCAACGCATCCCCCAGCAGACCCAGTACGGCAGCGAGATCATGATCGCCGCCGAACGTATGACTCAGGCGCAGATGTTGCGAGTGCAACCCCTGAAGACTGAACAGTTCTCCCGGCGCGATCACCACCTGGTGCTTGAGCAGACGCTGAAACACTCGATGCACATCGACCTGGCGCAGTGAACGGGCCCAGATCGTCGCACCGCCCTGGGGATCGACGAACTGCAAGGCATCGCCCAGACGCTCCTGCAGCAGCTGGGTCATCTGCACTTTTCGATCCTTGAGTAACCGCCGCAACACCTGCAGGTGATGGTCGATACGGCCATTGCCGTACAAGCGGGCGATGGCTTTCTGTCGAATCGGTGACAGGCGAAAGGAGCGCAACAAAAACTGTCGTTGCAGTTCAACCCGCAGATGCCGCGAAAGCAGGTAACCGTAGGGTGCCTCGGGCCCGATGACCTTTTCGAACGTGGAAAACACGATCAGCCGTTCAGGGTCCAGCAGGTCGCGAAACCGCAGCCCGTCCGGCTCGAATCCGAGCTCACCGTAGCAGTCGTTTTCCAGGACCCAACTGTCATGCTGCGCCAGCAACTGCGCGACAAGGTGTCGGTTGTCGTCGGGCGCCAGGCTGCCCCGTGGCATGTTCACTGAGGATGAGAGCATCACCAGGCGTACCGGCCTGGTTTCCAGCAACTCCTTGAGGCGCTCGACGTCCAGACCGCCGCAGGCTTGCAGCGGCAGCTCGATCACCTCCACGTCCGCAGCCTGCAACAGGCGCAGAATCACCCAGTCGCAGGGCGACTCGACGAGCACCGTGGCGTCCTTGAGGCACAGCACGGCGATCAATATTTCCAGCACACCACGCAGGTCTGCGCCGATGTACACGTCATCGGCGTGCCAGCAACGCAGTGGCGAGGTGGTATACCGCGCGGCCAGCGCCGCACGCAGTTCCAGCTCTCCGCAAGGCTGCGAAGACGATTGTGGCTGGCGCGGATACTGGCGCAGCAATTCCCTCTCCAGCAGCAGCAATGGCCGGTCCAGGGGTTGCAACAACGCCGGCTCATCGGCGCTCAAGACCAGCATGCCGGGACGCCTGGCATTCACATAGACCGTTTCGAGCAAGTCATGGCCACTGCCGGGCACCGTGATGGAGGACACGGGTAGCGCGTAATAACCCGACTTGGCGATCGAGTACACGCGCCCTTCCTTCTCCAGCAGTGAGTAAGCGTACTGAATCGTCGAGATCGACACGCTCAAGCGGTCCGCCAACTGGCGCAACGATGGCAAGCGCACTCGAGAGTCGCTGGCCGGTTCCTCGATCAGGTTGGTCAGGTAGCGGTACACCGCCTGATAGGCGAAGTCGGTTTCTCTTGGTCCTTTCACTGTCCCGCCGACCATTCGCCCCCCACGGCGCAGTCATCGTCATACAGGGTGGCCTGCATCGGCAACGCCGGGGCAGGTACCGGGCCCATGCGATACAGCGTGCCGATCAGATTGACCGGCAGCCCGCTGACGTCGACCATCCATTGCGCGATTTGCTCCGGCACCGGATTGCCTTGCATGGCCCGGTGCAACTCAGGCAACGCCACGAGCATGCCGGGGTGGCACTGACGCAGGAAGCGCTCAAGGGCTGCTCCGCTGTCGCCAAAAGGTGCGAACAGCAGACACACCAGCTGCGCCTCGCTCAAGCCAAGACTCTTCTGTACCTCGGCCACTGCCCGTGCGCGCTGCTCGGCCGAGGTCGCCGGGTTGCCAAATGCCGCCACCGCCTGCTCGCCCAATCGCTGGGGAAGTTGCTTGCGACGCATCATCACCAGGGCCCATTGCAGGTAGTCGGCCACGCCCGCCTCGTAGCTATGGCCGTGCACGAAGCACGCTTGCAACCCCTGCAGGTGTGCGCAGACAGGCAGGCTGACGTAATCGTTGTCCCGCAGCTGAGCCGACAGTTCGTCCGGTTGAAAACCGAGAAACTCGGTCAACAGCGGCCAGCGCTCTTCCAGGTTGGTGACCAGCAGGTCGTGAATGTCGATATACGTCGTACGACGGCAGGCTTCAAAACGCTCGGCAGGACGCCACGCAGCGCGGTCGTCTTCGGGATACAACCGGCGATAGCTGTCGCTACCCAATTCATCGAGCAGCGAGAACAACCCTTCGTAGCCGGGTTCATGGTGATTCGAGGGTCTGAGCCCGGCCTTCGCTGCCGCACGCCTCAACCCCTCGATAAAGCGCTTCTGCTGGCGAGGGCTGTCGCTGCTGAGCAGTGCATCGACACCGCTGTCCCAGCGGGCGATTTGCCCGTAGAACTCGCCGGTGGCCAGATACCCGTCGTCCCACAGATCAAGCGGCCCGTTCCAGATTCGACGATGCCCGACCATCAACAAGTTGAGCCGATTGAATTCCCGGCCGGCCTCGGAGATCGGCGCCAGGTGATCGAACGGCAGGACCTCCCGATGCTCGACCATCAGGACTTCGACCCGTGGATCGTCATAGAGAAACAAGGCACTGTGGCTGCGGTGGATGTTCTCCAGGGCCGTGGAGCTGTCGCCGTTCAAGCGCAGGGTAGCGACGCGTAACCGGAAGGTGGCGGGCGCGCGGCCGGCGATACTCAATTGTGCAGCTCGCAGCAGTGCCAAGGTATAGCAACTGTCACGCGATCCGGACTGGATCGCCAGCACCTTGTAGTCGCCAATTCGCTCCATCCCCCCCGCCGCCACCACCAGGCGTTGAATCAGCAGCTGCAATGCCGTGCGTTCGGCGCGAGAGAAGAAACTCAGCAGTCGTTGCAGTACTTGTTGATAGACATAGGTCATCGCTTGTTCATGGATATTGGTCATCTTCATTTACCTGGTACGCGTAAGTTCAACAGTGCATAAACAAACATAGGCACCGTGCAATGGATCGCCAGCCCGTGCCTGAAAGCCGGTCTTTATTGCAAAATGCTAACACTTAAATTTTTGGTAATTAATTGGAATGGGTCACGGCTGCTTCAACGTTGACCAAGCACAGGCCGCCGCGAAGCCCGCTAAATACGGCGCCATGGGGCAATACTGGACGTCCTAGGAAATGTCCGACAGCGTCCCACAGACATTGAGTACAAGAAATAAGGAAGGAAGTTACCCCTGTTTTTTGGGCAACGGCTTTACGAGCCGCTAGTGCTCGAACATGCATCAATGAGGCGTATTGAAAAGTATCAGCCTGAGACCCGGCCATGACTCATTCCTTGAGATGAAAGTAATCATTCAATTATCAGGGCTTATTAGCTGATTAGAAGATACAGATTGAGAGCAAAAACCAGCTCAGTTGCTGAACTGACCCACTGCCAGGGCAATGGGACGTCTCATGTGAAGGGCGTGTGGCAGAAACGAAAGAGTCCGTGGAGGGCACGGACTCTTGAGGAGCTTATGCAGGTTCGACCTGGAGGGCGACCCTTTCGCGACAAGGGCATTCGTCCATGTAGCGGTGTGCTTCGACAAACTCGGCAAACGGGAACACCCGGGTCTTGAGCGGCAGCAGCACACGGTCCGCGGTCAGCTGGTTGATATCGCGCAAGGCCCGTTGCAGCGCAGCCTGGTCCTGAATGATGCCCAACTCCGGCTTGCCGGTGAAGTTACCGATACAGTGCACAAAGAACTGAATGTTCTTCTGGAACGCTGCGCAGGCCGGGAATGGCGTCTGGTTACCGCCTTGCAGGCCGTAGAGCACCAGGCTGCCACGAGGCGCGAGCACATCGCCAAGCAGCGACATCTGTGGGCCGCCGAGTCCGTCGAACACCACGTCCACGCCACGGTTATCGGTGATCTTGTTGATTTGCATCAGCAGATCCTGTTCTTCGGTGACGATGACTTTTTCGGCGCCGAGCGACAGCAGGTATTCCCGTTCATCCGCCGTCTTGGTCGCGGCAATCACCCGCACACCCAAGGCTTTGCCCAACTGGACGAACGAAGGTCCGGCGCAGTGGCTGGCGTCGGTGACCAGGGCAAATTGCCCAGGCTTGACCCGTGCCAGATCGGCGTAGGCGAAATAGGCGATCAACAGCGGCGTGTAATGCACACTGGCTTCGATCGGGGTCAGAACGTCCGGGTAACGGGTCAGCGCCGAGCGCGGCAGCACGATCTGTTCGCCATAAACCGGATAATCGTTGGGGCTCTCGGCCGGGAAGCTGGCGACCTTGTCACCGATTTCCAGGTCATCGACACCCTCGCCGAGCGCGGTGACTACGCCGGCCATCTCATGGCCAAGCCCAGAAGGCAGGCGAGCATGGGACGATGCCAGGTTCTGGCGCCAGAGGATGTCGTACCAACTGATGCCAATCGCCTCGACGCGCACCTGCACTTCGCCCGGCGCAGGCAGAGCGGCCGCATGCTCTTCGCATTTGAGCACCTCGGCTGGACCAAACTTGTGAAAACGGATCGTGCGTGACATCGCAAACCTCGTCAAAGAAACCTCTAATGCCCTGAACTCTATCCGGGCTTTGGACCCAAGACCATCAGTGGCTATTAATAGTCGACATGCCTGTCATTGATTCCGCACCATCGAAAGGATCAACGGTTGGCGGCTCCGTTCCAGTGAAACTGAATTATTCGGTGCAGAGTAGCAGCCTTTCCCCGTAAGATTCATGCCGGTCATTGTTCTTAAATGGCCGCTCCCGTCAAGCCCGGACTCTGCCAGGACTCCAGATGAATCGTAATGACCTGCGTCGTGTCGACCTGAACCTGTTGATCGTATTCGAAACATTGATGCACGAACGCAGCGTGACCCGCGCTGCGGAGAAGCTGTTCCTCGGCCAGCCGGCCATCAGCGCGGCGCTCTCGCGCCTGCGCGGGCTGTTCGATGATCCATTGTTCGTGCGCACGGGCCGCAGCATGGAGCCCTCCGCTCGCGCGGTGGAAATCTTCGCCCTGCTCTCCCCGGCACTCGATTCGATTTCCACCGCCGTCAGCCGTGCGGCGGAATTCGACCCGGCGACCAGTACCGCGGTCTTCCGCATCGGCCTGTCGGACGACGTCGAATTCGCCCTGCTGCCGATGCTGCTCAAGCGCCTGCGCGCCGAATCGCCGGGGATCGTGCTGGTGGTGCGGCGGGCCAACTACATCCTGATGCCGAGCCTGCTGGCCTCGGGCGAGATTTCCATCGGCGTCAGCTACACCGCGGACCTGCCGGCAAACGCCAAGCGCAAAGTGCTGCGCCGCAGCATGCCCAAGCTGCTACGCGCCGACACCGTGCCGGGGCCCTTGAGCCTGGATGATTTCTGCGCGCGGCCCCACGCGCTGGTGTCGTTCGCCGGCGACCTGAGCGGCTTTATCGATGAAGAACTGGAAAAGCTCGGGCGCAAACGCCATGTGGTGCTCGCGGTACCGCAGTTCAACGGGCTGAGCACCCTGCTCAGCGGCACCGATATTGTCGCCACCGTGCCGGATTACACAGCAGAAGCGTTGACGGCGGCCGGCGGTGTGCGGGCTGAAGATCCGCCATTGCCGGTGCGCAGTTTTGAGTTGCACATGGCCTGGCGCGGGTCCCAGGACAATGATCCGGGGGAGCGATGGTTGAGGTCGCGGATTCAGATGTTTTTTGGCGACCCTGAAAGTCTTTAGGCGTCGTCTGGCAGGCTGTTCGGCTGATCACTTCTGCCTTTCCACAAACCATGGAGCTCCATTCACTTCCAGTGGATTGCTACATTGGGGGCACATCTGAGGGCATGCATTGGATGGTTTGAAAAGGATGCCCCCAGGGCTTGCTCAACGTCCCGAGAATGCCACATTAGTAGCTATCTGGAATAAATGCACATGTCGGTCCTGCGTATAGCTGTTGTAGTTGGATGCATTTGGGTAGGTTCGGTGTTGGCCGCGGAGCCGACCGAAAAAGTCGTGCGGATTGCACAACTCGTGATAGACCCTGCTCAATTGGCGGCTTACCAAACGGCGGTCAAGGAGGAAATAGCTGACTCTGTTCGCCTTGAGCCAGGCGTGCTCGCGATTTATTCGGTGGCGGAAAAGGACCACCCGAACCGCCTTCACTTCTTCGAAATCTATGCAAACGAAGCGGCCTACAAAAGCCACATCGCATCTGCCCATTTTCAGAAATACGTGAATACGACAAAGTCGATGATCGTGTCCAGAACGCTTATCGAAACCGACCCGGTGCAACTCAGCGCACAGCAAGGTCAATGATTGGGCAATTATTTGCTCGGATTGTGCAATCAGGCCCGCAGGCACAGCTCTATAGTTAGCCGTTATTAAGAGCAAGCTGCTGCTCACACATTCCGGAGAGCTGTCCTATCATGAGCGTCCTCACCATCAATGGCCGTGAATACACGGTTGACGTAGATCCCAGCACCCCCATTCTCTGGACCCTGCGTGACACCTTGGGGATGACCGGCACTAAGTTTGGCTGCGGCGCGGCGCTGTGCGGCGCCTGCACTGTTCACCTGGATGGTCAGGCCATTCGATCCTGTGTGACGCCAATAGCAGCGGCCGAGGGTCGCAAGATCACCACCATCGAAGCGGCGACAAATGGCAGCGACCCGGTCGGTGCTGCCGTGCATGAGGCTTGGGTCAAGCACGACGTGGCGCAATGTGGCTACTGCCAGAGCGGTCAAATCATGAGCGCGACGGCTTTTCTAAAAGTCCAACCCAAAGGCAAGCAACCCACCGCTGCCGAGATCGATTCAGCCATGGCGGGCAATATTTGCCGCTGCGGTACCTACGCCCGTATTCGCGCGGCGGTGGCGGATGCCGCTAAAGTCCTTGCCTGACCGGAGCTCACCATGCTGAACGACATCTTTTCCCAAGAGCTTCCGCGTTCCCTGCAACACCTACTCGAACGCGACCAAGCCGACGGTGCCTTCACACTTCCACGCCGCAGTTTCCTCAAAATCGTCGGGATTGGCGGCCTGGCTCTGGGTGCCTTTCCGCACTTGGCGCTGGCGCAGGAAGCCACTGGCGGTGACGCTGCGCTGCTCAAACCGAGTCAGCAACCCTCTGCATTCGTGCAGATCGACTCCAGCGGTCAGGTCACTGTAACGATCAACCGGCTGGAGTTCGGTCAGGGCGTTCAGACCGGACTGCCGATGATTCTCGCTGAGGAACTCGATGCCGACTGGAGTCTCGTGCGTAGCCGCAACGGCAATAACAACACGGCCTACCAGGACCCGGTCTTCGGCATGCACCTCACCGGCGGCTCCAATTCGATCAAAAACAGCTACACCCAGTACCGCGAACTGGGTGCGCGCGCTCGGGCCATGCTGCTCGCTGCAGCGGCCGCACGCTGGAACGTGGAGGTCACGCGCCTTAGCACTCAAGCGGGCATGGTGCTTGGCCCGGCAGGCCTTAAAGCGAGTTACGGGGAACTGGCAGAGGCTGCGATGGCGTTGCCCGTGCCCGACAAGGTCACGCTCAAGGATCCCAGGGATTTCCGCATCATTGGCCAGGCCACTACGCGCATCGATGCCAAGGCCAAGAGCAGTGGCCAGCAGGATTTCGGCATCGACATGCACTTGCCCGGACAGCTCACTGCCGTCGTTGCGCGCCCACCGGTGTTCGGTGCAAAAATCGCCTCCCTGGATGACAGCGCCGCACGCGCAATTAAAGGGGTAAAAGCCGCGTTGCGAGTACCTCTGGACGGCGGCGCCGAAGGTGTCGCGGTGATTGCCGATGGCTACTGGCAGGCGAAGCTTGGACGCGACGCATTGAAGCTGCAATGGGACCTGGCCACCGTCGAGAAGGTAGACAGCGAACAGCAACTGATCCAGTACCGGGCGTTAGCGGGGCAACCGGGCTTGGTCCACTTTGACGCCGACATGGCACCGCTTGCTACAGCCAAGCATCAATTGGAGGCAGAGTTCGTATTTCCCTACCTGGCTCATGCGCCCATGGAACCGCTGAACTGCACCGTGCAGATTTCCGATAAGGGCGCACAACTGTGGGTTGGCACTCAGTTTCCGGGGGGTGACAGTGCCGCAGCGGCCAAGGTACTGAATCTGAAACCCGAGCACATTCAAATCAACGTGCAAACGGCCGGCGGTGGTTTTGGCCGGCGTGGTGTGCCCACCAGTGATTTCATCGTGCAGGCGTGTGAAGTCGCTAAAGCCGCACGGTCAGTTGGGCTGAATGTTCCCATACGGACTCTCTGGAGCCGCGAAGACGATATCAAGGGCGGCTATTACCGCCCCATGCACCTGCATCGCGCGCGTATAGGCTTTGACGACAGCGGCACGGTGGTGGCGTGGGACCATGTCTTGATCGGGCAATCGATCCTTACCGACACGATGTTTGGAGGACAGATTAAGAACGGCATTGACCCGACGGCGACAGAAGGCATGCGTGACCCCTATCCCCTACCGATGCGGCTGACAGTCCACCATCCCAAGCTCAACGTACCCGTGCTGTGGTGGCGCAGCGTGGGCTCTACCCACACGGCCTTTGTGATGGAGACATTGCTCGACGAGATTGCGCGAACGACGAAGCAAGACCCGGTGGCATACCGAATGAAGCTGTTTGGCGAGCAAAGCCCGCGCCATCGCGAAGCGCTGCAATTAGCGGTGGACAAGAGCGGGTATGGCAAACGTCAACTGCCTGCCGGACACGCGTGGGGCGTTGCGGTCCATGAGTGTTTCAGTTCGGTAGTGGCTTATGTGGTGGAAGCCTCAGTGCAGAACGGTCGCCCGGTACTGCACCACGTGACCGCCGGTGTCCATTGCAACCTGGTCGTCAACCCACGCAGCGTTGAGGCCCAAGTGCAAGGCGCGGCGCTGATGGGCTTGTCGATGTGTTTGCCAGGCAATGCCATCACCTTGAAAGACGGCGTCGTGCAGCAAAGCAACTTTGCAGACTTCAGCGTTCCGCGCATCACCGACATGCCCGAGTTCGCGGTCCATGTCGTACCGAGCGCCGAACCGCCTACCGGCATGGGTGAGCCCGGCTTGCCGGCCCTGGCCCCCGCTTTTGCAAACGCCATTGCCAGTCTGACGGGTAAGCCAATACGCGAACTGCCTTTCAAGCTGACATAAATCGACGAAGCGAAGCCAGACCCCGTCAACGTCACCCAGCGGTTCGAGGTGGGGCGTTGGCCGGGAGAAATGAGGGGGGTTATGTGCCTGCCAGTGGATACGTGCGAGGGAGCCGAACAGGACGCTGCAAACGTCCTGGTTAGAGGCTCCTCTCACACGCCACTGATTCCGTCACAGGCGAATCCGCTTGATGTCGCGCTGAGGTGGTTCTCCGAACAGGCGACTGTATTCGCGGCTGAACTGCGATGAGCTTTCATACCCCACCAGCCCGCCCGCACTGCTTGCATCGATATTCTGGCTGAGCATCAACTGTCGAGCTGCTTGTAGCCGTAACTGCTTCTGATACTGCAGCGGGCTCATCCCGGTCACGGCCCGAAAGTGTTGGCGAAACGTGGAAGGACTCATATGCGCTTGTGCCGCCAGATCATCCATGCGCAACGTCTGACGGAAATTAACTTTGAGCCAGGCTAATGTCTTGGCAATTTGCTGACTGGGTGAACCGGCGGCAATCACATGCAGCAACTGCGGGCCATGGGTTCCGTTCAACAGCCGGGCAATGATCTCTTCCTTGATCAGCGGAGCGAGGGTCTCAATCCAGTGGGGCTCTTTGAGCAGGTCCACCAAGCGCCTCAGCGCATCCAGCACCCCCACATCCAAAGGCTGTACGGTCACGGGACGAAACGCGTCATCTCGCATACGCTGCGATAACCGCATGCGCTCGGCGACCTGCATCACGGTGGTGCTGTCGAGTGCCAGCATCATGCCGAGGAATGGCTTGAGCACGCTGGCTTGAGTAACATGGGAAGTGACCGGGAGATCGACACTGGTCACCATCGACTCGCCGGGTGTATAGGAGAGGACTTCACTGCCGACGATCACCTGCTTGCCGCCTTGCAAGGTCACGCCAATTCCCAGGCCGTAGATACAATGCATGGGCGCCGTAACGGCTTTACGCCGATGCAGGCTCAGACCGGGAATGTCGGTAATGCGGTCACCATCGCAAGGAACCAACTGGCTGACCGATTTAGCGAGACGCGTGATGTCAGTCATGACTTGGTCGTTTGACACATCGCTATTCACATTCAAATCCCAAAAAAACCAGACTTAGAGATGGGCACGGCTCACGCCGTTACTCACCCGAACAATGTCGGCCATGACCGCAAGTGCGATCTCTGCCGGGGTCTTGCTTCCCAGTTTGAGTCCGATCGGCGCATGGATGCGATCAAGCGCATCGTCGTCCAGCCCGCCGATTCGTCTGACCCTTTCCATGCGCTTTTCACTGGTGCGCCGGGAGCCCATGGCGCCGATATAAAATGCGGGTGTCCTGACGGCTTCGAGCAAGGTCAGGTCGTCAAGTCGAGGATCATGAGTCAAGGCGACAATAGCCGTCGCTGCGTGGCATCCGCCTTGGGAAATATAGCTGGCAAGCACGCAAAAATGAAAGGCGAACCCCAGGCGCAGCGCGGCCCGCTCGCTCGGCAATACATCTACCCATTTGTGCATCCCGAACATCATTGTCACGCGTTAAGCCCGGCAATACTGAAGGCAATGAACACAGCCCCCCCCCCTGAAAATCATTCGTGTTGCTCACGTCGACAAGCGCTGCGCTTGCACCTGCGCGACGACATTGAAGGAGCTGAAGAGCAGCGCTTTGGCCGACGGTTGGCACGCCATGTGAAACAGATCGAGCTCCATGACCTCAGTATGCTGCGCCAACGAGCCTCACTTCTTGCCCGATCAACGCGATTGATTGCTTGATTCAACGCTTATCAAGCAGCATCAACCCCGCAGACCTAGATATTTCAATATATTTCAGAAATGAAAGCTGCCCGAATCAATCAGAACGGCTGGTACCTACAGCGCATGAAAAATGTAGTCAGTTGGCAGTTGGTCATCAAACGCCAAGCCCACCTGGTGAAGCTGCTGGCGCAACGCCGGAGCATCGACGCGGACCTTCCAGTTGGAACGAGCAGGTCCCACTTTTCCAGCATCGTAGCGGGCAATCGCCTCGGCGAGCTGCTGGCGATCTGGCAAGTACACCGCCAGCGCATTTCCTTTCCATGCAGCCACGTTCAGCCCCAAGGTTTCACACAGCGCAATTTTTGCCTGCGCATCCTCTCTGTCAGCCTGGCGGGAGCGTTCAATCTGATCAGCAAGAACCGGATCAACGATCCGATCTGTAAACAACACTTCACCCTCCTCCCAGACTTCGGGCGGGCAAATCTTGTTTTCCGGATCAAGGGCAATGAACGGATTGATTTCCGCCGGGTATATACGGCACACCAGCGGCCGCTCTTCGTAGATACCGCAACGACCGTCATCACCGAGGCTTTGACATTGCACCAGCGCATTGCCCGCAAACACTGCAACGGCCCGCACATGGGAATTACCGCAAGGCACCTCGACTGCGCGTCCTGCGGCGTGGGCAAACTGTTGCGGCCCAGCAGTCCAGATGGATTGCTCAAACGCCTCCAGTATGATCGCGACCTCATGCCCTCTTTCCAGCCACTGCCTTGTCTCGTTCAACGTCAGTGGAACCAACCGCCCCTTGCAGCAGATCCCGCAGCCATTGCACGCAAACCGGATGCTGTTGTTTTGCATATCGCTACTCGCCTGTATGTTCGACTTTCCACAGAAACACCCGCCACCGGCCTACAGCGCAGGCAGGTCTTGAGGCACCTTGGGAGTATGTGAAATGCAGAGCGGTTGTGTTTGCTCGATCGAGTGGCATCTTTGCTAGATTCAAGCGATCTCAAATACGGGAGATTGAGGAGCGGCGGGATTGCCTTTCTCAGGGTGGGGCTGGTGTCAGAAATGAGCCTAGAGCCCATGTGGCAGAGGCACGCTGACTGAGGTTCGCAGCTGCGCACCACGGCCAAATCTACGTTACGGTGCGCCCTGGAGCTTGAACCAACCCGTGGTGGCCACGATTACGCCCCACAGTTTTGGCGGAATTGCGATCTGCGAAACGCGTGCCGGGTTCAGCGCCTTTTGAATCTGATCGTCGTGGCCTTTTTCTGCCAGTTCCACCCAGTCAGGATTTATGACAAGGCCCTGTCCAACCGCGACGAGCGACAGGCCGAGTTCAAGCGCTTACTCGGCTTGGCGGGGCGTCTTGATCTGCCCGGCGGCAATCACTGGAATGCGTCCGTCGACATGATCCAGAATCACCTTCGCCGTGGTCTGGTCGCCCTGTCCGTCGACAGTCACCGTTTCCAGCACGCTTCCCAACGAGACGTGGAGATAGTCGATACCGCTTTCGATCAGTCCATCGACAAGCACGCAGGTGTCGTCGATGCGCAATCCATTTTCGCCAGATTCATCTGGCGAAATGCGATAGCCGAACAGGAACGGTCGATCAGCGTGTGCCTTGATGACTCGATGAACCTCATGCACAACCGCCAATGGAAAACGCAGACGGTTCTCTAGTGAGCCGCCCCACTCGTCATCGCGCTGGTTGAACTTTGGAGAAAAGAAGTTCTGGATCAGAAATCCGTGGGCGCCATGCAGTTCTATGCCGTCAAATCCAGCCTCGATGGCACGACGTGTCGCCTCACCAAACGCCAGGATAACGTCGTGGATTTCTTCCTGGGTCATTGCGCGTGGGGTAGCGCTAACGCTGAACGGCCCTGCGTCAATGCTCACTGCACTGGCGCTGACAACGTCCGGCACCAACTCCAAAACGGCCTTGTTACCTGCGTGGAACAACTGCAGCACTGCCGTTGCACCACCGCTCTTCGCGGCCTTGGCCAATCGCTTGAGACTGGGAACGAATGTATCGTCGAACGCTGCAAATTCGTCGGTGAATCCAATACCGTTGGCGAGCACGTGCGTGCAACCGGTGATCACCAGACCGACACCGTTTACCCGACGCTGGTAGTAAGCAATTTCCTCGTCGGAAACAGTACCGTCCGCGTTGCCGGCCCACGTTGTCATGGGGGCCATTGCCACGCGATTGCGCAACTCGATTCCGTTGTCGAACACAAACGGCTCGAACACCTTACGCGTAACCTGATTCATTTGAGTACCTGATACAAATGGGTTGATCAATGACGCCCTTCTCTACCCCGCGCCAAAACGCGCCGGGTGGAGGAAAATCGCTACTGGACGCCTTCAGCGGCTTTCACATTCTGACGGTCACTGGGTGACGTCGACGGCACGCATATGCATTGGGCTCATTCGACCACCGTGCACTTTTAGCTTTGCCAGAGCTGCATCCATTTCCATCAGTTCGGCGGCCGTCAGCTTCACGCTGACGGATGCCAGGTTCTCTTGAAGGTGATCGAGCTTGCGCGTGCCTGGAATCGGGACGATCCAGGGCTTCTGCGCGAGCAACCACGCCAGCGATATCTGGGCAGGAGAGGCATGCTTTTCCTGTGCGAACTTCCTGAGCAAAGTAATGATCGGCTCGTTTGCTGACAGGTTCTCAGGCGTGAATCGTTCAAACCCGGAACGTAAATCGGTGTTGGCGTCGAACCGTGTACTGCCATTCAGTGTGCCGGGTAAAAAGCCCATGCCCAGCGGGCCCCAGCACACGAAACCGATACCCAGTTGTTCACAGGTATCAAGTACTCCGTTGTGCTCGACGCTTCTCTCCATGACGGAGTATTCGGTTTGGACCGCAGTCACACGCTGAACGGCATGCGCTCGGCGAATGGTGCTTGCACTTGCCTCCGAGAGACCGAAGTGCAACACCTTGCCCTCTTTTATAAGGTCCTGGACCGTACCCGCAACATCCTCGATCGGTACGTTTGGATCGACTCGGTGTTGATAGTAAAGATCGATACGGTCGGTGCGCAGCCGCTTCAGCGAGCCCTCAAGCACCTTCCGGATATGTTCCGGGCGACTATTGAGTGCGCCGCCGGCATCCATGTCGAAACCGAATTTTGACGCGACTACTACCTCGTTACGAAACGGGGAAAGCGCCTCACCTACCAATTCTTCATTGGTGTACGGCCCATACACTTCGGCCGTATCAAAAAAAGTGACGCCCTGTTCATGGGCCGTTCGGATGACCTTGATGCCCTGCTCTTTGTCTGCAGGCGCCCCATAATTGGCGCTGATGTTCATGCACCCGACACCGAGTTCCGAGACTTCCAGCGAACCAAGCTTGCGCTTATTTGTGACTCGCACTCCGCTCACTGAGCTGCCAGCGCCTTTTGCGCTATCCGGTGAGGCTGCCCAGGACAGCGGTGCAACACTCAAACCGGCCCCAACGACCGCCCCGCCAATCAAAACGTTACGGCGACTGAAGCCTGGATGATCCTGGAATGCGTTTTCTGATGTGCCTCTATTATCCTGCTGCATGATCGGGTCCTATCTGTAAATTGCTGCCATGGGATAGACGTTGGTTAAACCCGTCGATACCCCGGGTGAATCCTGGTTTCAGTATGCGGCGCACCTGCCGGGATCATTTGCCCGTTTTGTCGGCATCACTGCCTATTCCAAGGATTCTTCTGAGCATTTCAGACAGTCAGCGGACCACGCGGTCGTTTACAGAGGGTGAGTTGCCTCGGCCTATTGTGCGACCAGATATGGGGTCGAGGGCATCACTGAATGCCTGGCACTTGAGGTTGCCCCCTTGGGCTTACACGTGACTTTTAAAGACGAACTTCAGAAGCGTCATGAGGAACTGGCGGCGTGGCGTGATCTCTCGGTGTCACTCGCTCACGACTGATATCGCACTGTCCAACGCGGGGCTCTGAAAGGCATTCGGTTCGCCATTCAGTTTTCGCCCGCCCCGCGCATCGCCATTTCATGGTGGGTTGTTATCAAGTCATAACCGCTCAAGCCTTGGCAGGCGCCAACTCAGACCGCCGCGCATCGCGAAAGGCAAACATGAACACCAGCACCACACCCAGGGAAAAGAACGCCGGGAACAACCAGATGCTCTGCCACTGGTGACCCGCAGGGGTGGCGTAGTAATCAGAGACATGGCCCGCGACCCAGAAACCGATCAGCATGCCAACGCCGTAGGTGGCCAGGGTAATCAGGCCCTGGGCCGAGCTTCTTCCCGGGGCCGCGCAGGCCTTCCGTTTCATTGGGGGCAAAAATGGGGGCATCACTAATTTTTTACAGCCTGAAACCACCGCCCTAGAGCCCAGTCAAAATGTTTTTTGGGGATCCGGATAGTCTTCAAGTGAATTCCACAGACTTCCATTAAATCGTTTAAAAACAATAAATTACCAGAAAAAACAGTCCATTGCCTTCCGTCAAAGTCCACTGAATTCCTGAGCTTTATTAGATGCAGCCAACGCCAACCTTAAAGTCCTAAGAGCGCACGAAGGATTGCCGCTGCGCTTATTGATGATAGGGCTGCCATGCTTAGTGGTTGGCTGGTCGGCATCTGGCTGTTCCCACAGGTACCGCCGTTGGAATTGGCAATACTGGCGACTCTTCTGGCTCCCACCGACGCTGCGCTGGGCAAGGCCGTTGTGAGCAATCCCAAGGTTCCGGCGTCCGTGCGTGAAGGGTTGAACGTGGAGAGCGGGTTGCGTCGAGCACGCGAGCGGCTGCCAAGGTGACCTCAGACTTCAATAGTTGATGCGAGCGGTAACCAGACGCATACCTCGAAACCGTCGCGACGACCTGTTGCTGGCGAGACCAAATTCATTCTCGCATTGACTCCCTGCACAATGGTTTTGGTAATCGCCAAGCCCAAGCCTGAACCGCTGATCTCACTGTGACCTCGCACAAAGCGCTCGGTCAGGTGCTGCAAAACCGGCGCCGGCACCGCTGGGCCGCCATTGATCACCCGTAGTCGGGCCTGTTCGGTGAGACTGACTTCGACCGGTTGATCCGCTGCACCATACTTCAGCGCATTCTCAATCAGGTTGCGCAGCAAAATGCCGAAAGCGTCCGGGTCGATGGTCGAGTAAACGCAAGCCTGGTTGGGCAACTGCAGCGCAATGCGCTGGCCGCTGCGTTGGTTCCATTCGTCGACCCCATGGGCCAGCAACGGAATCAGGTCCTGAGGCGTTTCGGACAACAGGCCACCGCCTTCGGCCTTGGCCAGTTGCATGAGTTTTTCCGAGAGTCGCGCCAGGTCGCGCAACGCGTTTTCGATTTTCGCCGCACGTACTCGCAACGGGCCCTCGGGCGCCTCATGGTGCAGTCGCTGGATTTGCGCCAGGGTCGCCGCCAGTGGCGTACGCAGTTCATGGGCGCTGTTGGCAGTAAAGCTGCGTTCGCTCTCCAAGGCCTTGCGCAAGCGCTCCAGCAGATGATTGACCGCCTCCGCCAGTGGTGCGATTTCCGCCGGCAATCGCGCCCCGCTGATCGGCGACAGATCACCTACCCCTCGAGCCTCCACGGCACGACGATAGGCCAATACACTGCGCAAGCTGATGCGCACAAACAACCACGTGCCCAACAGGCTGATGGGAATCAGCGCCAATAATGGCAACAACAAGGCAAGCAACGCTTCACGTGCCGCTTCACGGCGGTGTTCCAGAGGTTCGGCAATCTCGATAAACACTGTTTCACGTAGCGCACTGGCGCCGTACAGACGGTATTTTTTTGTGGTTGAAAAGCCTTCGGCCGGATGTTGGTTGAAGATCTTCGGGTTGGCGTCGTGGGACTGCATCAGGATTTGGCCCTGGGCATCGCGCACCAGGTACGTCAGGTATTCCTTGTGCATTTTCAGGGTGGCAACATGTTGCGCCTCACGGGGATTTTCCCGGTTGCTGATTTCCAGCACGGCCAGGGGCAGGATGCGCTGCGCGGTTTCTTCCAGCGCGCTGTCGAACGCCTCGTTCAATTCATGTTGCACCACCAGCCAGGCACCGACGGTCGCCGCCAGCCACAGTAAGGTGGTGCCCAGCGTCAATCCCAGGCCGAGACGTTTTTGCAGGCTTGACGACGGCTTCATGCGGACATCAACCGGTAGCCCATGCCCCGCACGGTTTCAATCAGGTCGCGCCCGAGTTTTTTACGCAAACGGCTGATATAGACCTCGATGGTATTGCTCTCGATTTCGGCGCCGAAAGCATACAGCCGCTCTTCCAGTTGCGACTTGGACAGCAGCGCGCTGGGGCGCTGCACAAAGGCCTCGAACAGCGCCCATTCTCGCGCCGTGAGGTCCACCGTTGCGCCGGCCCGCTGCACTGTGCGGGCGCTCATGTCGACCTGCAAATCACCGAGCTTGATCTGCGGATTGGGATTGCCGCTGTAACGCCGGGCCACCGCCGCCACACGGGCCGAGAGTTCAAACAAGTCGAACGGTTTGACCAGGTAGTCGTCGGCGCCAGCATTGAGGCCAGCAATACGATCGGAAATCTGGTCTTGCGCAGTCAGGATAATCACCGGGGTCACGTCTCCTGCCGAGCGTTGTTGACGCAAAAAATCCAGCCCGCGACCATCCGGGAGCATCAGGTCCAGCAGGATCAGGTCGTAAGGCGTAGTGCGCACGCTATTGCGCGCATGATCCAGGCGCTGCACCCAATCGACGGCGTGGCCATCATCAGCGATCTGTTCGCGCACCGCCTCCCCCAACCCTGCTGCGTCCTCGACCAATAAAACCCGCATCTGGCACCCCCTGTGATGGTTGTCGTGCAGCACCTTAATCGCCTTACCTGACGTGAATCTGAAGATTCAGCTGGTTGTCAGGAATGCACCTTAGGGTATGCCACAGACGCCGACCTCGGCAGGAGACAGATCATGAAATCAGGTTTTATTGCCAGTGCCACGCTGTTGAGCCTGCTGCTCAGTGCTTACGCCCTGGCCGATGACGATTGCAGCGACCCGGTGAGCGACTGGCAACCGCGCGAAACCTTGCGTCAGCAGGTCGAGCGGCAATACGGCTGGAGCGTGCAACGCATCAAGGTCGACGACGGTTGTTACGAGCTCAAGGGGTTGGATCGAAAAGGCAACGCCATCGAAGCCAGCTACTCACCGGCCTCGCTGCGTTTGCGCACACTCGAGATCCATTTTCGCGACGACGGCGATGCCAGGGATTACCTCGGCAGCCCGCTCACCGAATGACGCCTCACCTGTCGATGAGTTTTCCCTGCGCTTCAGGTTGCTGTCAGCAAGCAGGTCCAGGCTCTCGACCTAACGATCAAAAGGACACCCTCATGAAAAAGATCATCGCAGCCACCTGCCTTGCCGGCGCCATTGCCCTGCCGGGTCTGGCCCAGGCCCGTGAAGTGACCTTGACCACACAGCTCAAGGACTACAACGGCAATGATGCCTATCTGGCGATCTACGTGACCGACGCCAATGGCCAATACCAGAAAACCCTTTGGGTGGCCGGCAAGAAAGCCAAGTACTACAAGCACCTGGGCGACTGGGCCCGTGGCAGCGGGATGAACCCGAGCGAGTTTGACGGGGTCAGCGGCGCCAGTGTCGGCAGTGGGCGCACGCTTAAAGTCAGCGTCGAACTGGCAGACACCCTGATTGATGCCGGGTATCAGATCCGCATCGACAGCGCCGTCGAGGACAAACGCGACGCTCGCGCCGATGTCAGCGTGCCGTTGACATCCAAGGGCGCCGGCAAGCCGGCGACCGGCAGTACCTACGTCGAGTCCTTCACTTACGATCTGTAGCACCCGCCATTTCTGGAGGCTGAACATGCTTCGTCAGTTCCATTCCCTACCTGGCCTGATCGCCGCCCTGCTGGTCATGTTGTTGGCCATCAGCGGCGCGATCCTGTCTGTCGACCCGGCCCTGGAACGCCTGCACAGCACGTCCACTCCTGCCGGACAACTCAACGTCGGCCAACTGGCCGGGCGCGTTGCCAGCCACTTTCCGGGCGTGGAGCAGATCCAGCGCACAGCGTCCGGCACGGTGATCGTCTACTACAACCAGAACGGTCAGGCCGGGGCTGAAAAGGTCGACCCATTGACCGGCAAAAGCCTCGGACCTTACGAGCCATCCACGTTCTCACGGTGGGTGAAAGACCTGCACCGCTCGCTGTTTCTTGGCACGCCGGGCCATGGGGTGTCGGGTGTCGGCGCGCTGTTCATGCTGATGCTGTCGGTGTCCGGTGCGCTATTGCTGGCCCGGCGCCTGGGCGGCTGGCGCAACCTGCTGCGGCCACTGCGGGGCACCTTCAGCCAGCGCTGGCATGCTGAAGTCGGGCGACTGGCCTTGCTCGGGCTGCTGCTGTCGGCATTGAGCGGGCTCTACATGTCCGCCACCACTTTTGGCTTTATCGCCGACGGCAGTCAGAGTGAGCCCGCCTTCCCCGCCCACGTCAGCGCCGGCCCGGCCTTGCCGGTGGCGAAGCTGCAAGCCTTACAGGCCACCGACCTGAACGACCTGCGCGAGCTGGTCTTCCCGAGCCCCGGCAACCCGCACGATGTGTTTTCCCTGCGCACGGCCCAGGGCGACGGCTACGTGGATCAGGCCAGCGGCGCCTTGTTGTCCTATCAAGCCCACGACTCGATGCAAAACCTCTACGAATGGATCTATCAGCTGCACACCGGCGAAGGCCTGTGGTGGCTGGGCCTGCCGCTGGGGCTCTGCGCCCTCTGCGTGCCGTTGATGAGCGTGACCGGCATCCTGTTGTGGTGGCGTCGCCGCAAGGCTGGCCCGAACATTCGCCACAACAGCCCTGCCCACTCCGCCGACAGCGTGATTCTGGTGGGCAGTGAAAACAACAGCACTTGGGGCTTTGCCAAAACCTTGCACGACGCCTTGCACCAGAGTGGCCATCAAGTGCATAGCGCGGCAATGAATGAATGGGTAGGCGATTACCGCAATGCCCAACGGGTGTTCATCCTCACCGCGACCCACGGTGACGGCGATGCGCCGGCCTCGGCTTCGCAGTTCCTGACGCGGCTGGCCAAAACCGGCCTCAAACCCGGCCTGCCCTTTGCTGTGCTAGGTCTGGGCGACCGCCAGTTTGCGCAGTTCTGTCAGTACGCCCATCAGGTGCAGGACGCGATGTTGCAGGCCGGTGGCTCGCCATTGCTGGGGTTGGAAACCGTCAACCGCCAGTCCTCTCAGGAGTTTGCGCGCTGGGGTCATGCGTTGGGCGACGTGTTGGGGCAGGAGCTGGCGCTGGTTCACACCCCGCAGCAGCCGCGTACCCATCAATTGCAGCTGACAGAGCGGATTGCCTATGGCGAACAGGTAAATGCGCCGACCCACATCCTGCGCTTCAAAGCCTGCGGCGAGCTGCCGGGTTTTCTGGCCGGCGACCTGGTCGGGATTGTGCCCCCCGGCAGCCCGGTCCCGCGTTTCTACTCGCTGGCCAGCGGCTCCCAGGACGGAGTGCTGGAGATCTGTGTGCGTAAACACAACGGTGGCGTGTGTTCGGAATTCCTTCATGGCCTGAACATCGGCGCGCAGATCGAAGCTTTTATCCAGCCCAATCCGCAATTTCGTCCGGCTTCGGGCACGCACCCGGTGATCCTGATCGGCGCCGGTACCGGCATCGGTCCTCTGGCCGGTTTTATCCGCAACAACAAGGCCCGACACCCGATGCACTTGTATTGGGGCGGGCGCAACCCCGCCTCGGACTTTCTCTATGAACCGGAGCTCAACCAATACTTGTCGGACCGTCGCCTCACGGCTCTGCGCGCCGCCTTCTCTCAGGTCCAGGACCGCAGCTACGTGCAAGACCGGCTGATCGGCGATGCCCTGGCCTTGCGCCGGCTGATTGAAAAAGGTGCCCAAGTGCTGGTGTGTGGCAGTCGCGAAATGGCCAAAGGCGTGATGCAGGCCCTTGATGAAGTGTTGGCGCCTCTCAACCTGAGTGTGCTGACCCTCAAGGCACAAGGACGCTACCGTGAAGATGTCTACTGAGTTGCAGCGTTATAGCCTGAACGGCGAAACCATGGGCACCCGCTACACCGCCCTGTTTTATGCCGGGGCCGGGATCGATACCGACGAAGTTGGCCAGCGCCTGGCCCGCGCCGTGGCCCGGGTGGACCAGCAAATGTCCACCTGGAAACCCGACTCGGACCTCAACCGCCTCAATGCCGCCCCCGAGCAGGAATGGGTGTCGGTGCCCAAGGATCTGGCCACGGTGCTGTCTGCTGCATTGCGCGTCAGTCAGCAATCCGGCGGCGCCTTCGACATCGCTGTCGGTGACCTGGTGAACGCCTGGGGCTTCGGCCCAGGGGAGCAAACGGTCACAGAGCAGGCGATCGGCACGATTGCGCCGCGCGCCCGGCTGTTAGCCAGCGCCGCATTAGTGGTTGAGCCGCAAGGCAATCAGGTGCGCAAGCGCGTGCCGCTGAACCTTGATTTGAGTGGCATCGCCAAAGGTTTTGGCGTGGATGAACTGGCCCGTTGCCTGGAGGGTTTGGGCATCACCCGCTACCTGGTCGGCATCGATGGCGAAATGCGCGCCCGGGGCGTCAAACCTGACGGCCAGTGCTGGGTCGTGGCCCTGGAAAAGCCCAGCCGGGACGTGCGTGAAGTCATGGGCGTGATGGAACTTGGCGATGCCGCTATCGCGACCTCCGGGGACTATCGACATTGGGTCGATGTGGCCGGTCATTCCTATGCTCATACCATGAACCCGGCCACCGGCGCGCCGCTGTGCAACCCGCTCGCCGCCGTCACCGTGGTGGCGGCCTCGTGCATGCTCGCCGATGCCTGGGCCACGGCGCTGATGGTCCTGGGGGAAACCGAGGGCCCACGCCTGGCTCAGGAACGCGGGATGGATGCTTTGTTCGTGCTGCGCGAAGGGCAACAGTTCAAAGAAATATCCATTGTCGGCGGCCAGTTGCAGGCGCAAATTGAAGCCCGCTGACGGCCGATTGCCGGCCCGCTCGGAACCCGTCCGACGTGAACCGCCTAATGACAGGGAGTCCCCTTAAACAATGAAATTCATGCACAGGCACACCGAGGCACATCGAAGCGATCGTATCGGCTGGCTGCGCGCCGCCGTCCTGGGCGCCAATGACGGGATTGTCTCTACCGCCAGCCTGCTGATCGGCGTCGCAGCCGCCAACGCCAGCCACGCCACTTTGCTGGTCACCGGTATGGCGGGGTTGATGGCCGGCGCCATGTCCATGGCCGCTGGTGAGTACATTTCCGTGCATTCCCAGGCCGATACCGAGCGGGCCGATCTGTCCCGCGAACGGGCAGAACTGGCAAGCGACCCGAAAGCCGAGCACATCGAACTCGCCAACATATACATGCATCGCGGCGTATCACCCGAACTGGCGCATCAAGTGGCCGATCAATTGATGGCCCATGACGCACTGGGCTCTCACGCCCGGGACGAGTTGGGCATCAGCGCCACCCTCACCGCAAAACCCTTGCAGGCTGCCCTCGCCTCCGCCGCCAGTTTCGTGGTGGGTGCCGCGCTGCCTCTGGCGGTGACGTTTGTCGCGCCGGAGCACAGCGTGGTGCCCTGGATATCGGGCATGTCATTGGTGTTTCTCGGGATATTGGGCGCCATTGCCGCCAAGGCTGGCGGGGCCAACGTCATGACCGGCGCCTGGCGCGTGACCTTCTGGGGGGCTCTGGCCATGGGCATTACGGCCTTGGTGGGGCACTTGTTTGGCGCAGTGGTCTAGCGGGGGCGTCCTCCAAAAACACCTCTCCAAAAACACCTAATGAAGCGTGCGTTCCCCTGCCCGCCCCCCACGTTTCGTGCATTGCCATGCCGGAGGATCAACCGATTGAGACGTTGGCTTGTTTCAAAATATGTCACAATCAGGAAGTCGAATTGATGGCGTCACTCACCTCCATTCATGACGTTTTCAGTCTATACAGATGCGATACGCCGCATGAAGTAACCATGCATCTGACGCTGCACGGTAACCCAACTCACTTCCATTCAAGAATATTTCTCTAACAGACCTACAAGTGTAAAAAAACCTTTCAAAAACATTTACTTACATAGTGGCTATCTTGTACGATTAAAGTCGTATTCGCTACTCGCCATGGGGCTATACTAGCGATAAACATTCATCAGCTGCCCAGCGACTTAATAAAGGTATGATTTCTGATCAGGTTAATTTGGCGAGCATAATAACAAGCGACAGCTCTGTACAGGCGCGACTATTATCCGCACTTATCTTTAAAACCCTATCGAGCAAATACATAATGGAAGGCACTGATTTTTCCACCAAAGACAAAAAGCCATTCAGCATTGTCATTGTCAACTACAAAACACCAGAAATTACCAAAATCTGCCTGGATCTATTGCACCAATATGCGATCGATACCGGCATTCCAGTATGGGTGGTTGATAACTACTCTGCCGATGAAAGCACAACGTATTTACGCGAACTTGACTGGATCAATCTGATCGAGCGAAGCACTCCGGAAAAGGAATTTGGCCATATCGCGCATGGCAAAGCACTCGACATGGCGTTGGAACGTATCGACACTGACTATGTATTCCTGCTGCACACTGATACGTTTATTTTCGATAAAAATGTGTTTTCGATGATGTTAAACAAGTGCATATCTAATCCGAATGTCGTAGCCGTTGGATGCGTAGAACAATTAAATCGCGGCACCGCTAGAACGCTTTGGCGATTCAGTTCGCGACTGTTAAAACATCACTTCAGACGTATGAAGCTTTCCATGGGGCTACGCTCCAGAGAGCCAAAACCGTACAGGGAGGTTTATCTTAAAAGCTTCTGTACATTATGGAACTGCAAGCTGATCAAACAGCTCGGCATGAATTTTTTGATGGATGATCGAGTGCCTGGCTATACCCTCCAAGACCGTATGACCGAACTTGGTTATGTTGTTGAGCGTTTGTCGCCACGCAAGATATTCAACTATCTTGATCACATCCAGTCGGGCACTGTCGCAGCGGCGGGTGGTTATGAAACGACGCATCGACGAACCATTATGTACAACAATATCCTTCAGCGCCTGACAAATGAAAAAAGCAAAAGCCAAACACCCAAAGCACGCAATGAGTAATGTTTGCTATGCTGCCTGAAGGCGTTTAAAGATTTTTATATTTTCTCGTTGGAGTTGCGATGACACCCGACATTAACAGGCTATCCATCACCCATTCCCCCGAGCTTGATTTCGACCAAGAAGCGGCCAGTGCTTTCGGTCAATCGCTAGCAAATAGCTACGTCCAGGCCACCCCATTTCCACACATCGTCATCGATAACTTTCTACCGGAAGACCTGATTGCAAATATTTGTTCGAACTTTCCAGTCGAGCCCACCGCCAACGAAATGCTCTACGAACGTGGCTATAAAGGTCAAAATAAACGCCAAATCAGCCCCAACGAATGCACGCCCTATCTGAAGGCTGTTTTCAACGCCTTTAACTCCGCGCCCATGTTGCAGTTTCTTGAAAAACTGACGGGCATTGAGGGCTTGATACCCGACCCCTATTTCACCGGTGGCGGGCTGCACGAAACAAAAAGTGGTGGCTACCTTGGCGTTCACTCGGACTTCCGACTCAACAAGAAACTCAATATCCACCGAAGACTGAACGCCATTATCTATCTGAACAAAGACTGGCAAGAAGAATACGGCGGAAATTTGGAGCTTTGGGATGTCGACATGAAGACTTGCCTTAAAAAAATCCTGCCGATTTATAACCGCTGTGTAATTTTCAACACAGACAAGGACAGCAATCACGGGCATCCTGAACCATTAACGACTCCGCCACACATCACTCGTAGATCCATAGCGCTCTATTACTACACCGCAGCAACCGTGGTGGCCGACCCTGCACAAAGAAACAAAACACACTACAAGCCAAGGCCTAAAGATCGTTTTAGCCTCAAGTACTACATAGGAAAGCTAATCAAGAAGAAAAACTAATGGGCACCTGCGCTGCGGCGCGTTGCCGAGCTCGACTGAGATCGTTTTGAATCAACTCGAGCCACCTTAGCGACTGCTCAACGTGCCGTCGTCCTGATCAAAGTGCAGTCGCACGAGGGTATCCAGACGTATCAGCTGATGCTGAATCTCATCAGCTGATACGATCCCTCTCAATTCCTCGTTCATGGCTGTCCTCCTCGGATAATCCGCCCGCGCCAATCACGTTCTCTCTAGCTCGCCGTTCACCGGCAGGCTGTAGTGTAAATTGGAGTTGGAATTTGAGGGTGATGCCAGCGGCGGTCAGTGCGCTGTGCTAGAACAGAGGCGCCGCGCAAACGAGTCGCGCGACTCGAAACTGTCAATGCATGATAATCGAGTATGCCATGAAAAAAAAACATCACCATGAGCATCACCTTCAACTCCGGGTAAGCGAACTTGGACAGTTGTTCAACTCGATGGATCCGACACCTTTTCTTAACAAGGATCTTGATCGCGAAGCTGAAGCGTTCATCGAGACCTGGGCAGCAGAGTTTCCGTCGGATAGCCTGCTTCGTATCACAATCCACCTTGAGCACCTGCCAACAGAAGGCGATCCAAGTACGATCATGGTCGAGGCAATCCACAACTACTTTGATCATAAAGCAGGTCTCGCGCGCAGCGAGTTGAAGCGCCTCCTTCGAGAAGGCCGCATTAGCCTGTTGATCGGCATCGGCTTTGTTACCCTTTGCCTGGTTGCAGCCGATGTCATCGGCCAACTTAGTGCTAGCGCCGTAGTCGGCATAGCGCGCGAAAGTCTGATGATCGTTGGCTGGGTGGCAATGTGGCGACCGCTGCAGATTTTTCTATATGACTGGTGGCCGATTTTAAGATCGATTCGCGTCTACAAAGCTATAAGCCATGCACATGTTCGAGTAGTGCAGAGCAAATAATGCCTACCGCAAGGCGCAATAGGTGTGGGCCAGTACTGACTCACTCAGTACCTTGGCCGACTATCACTCCATTCACCTTTTGCCCATAGAGATTGACCCCATCATTCGCGTGAAATTTTAATCTGGTCTGCTCGACAGAGCCGGCAATCATCCTTGGGTCTTTTGGTCGTTCGTGACTGTTCATATAGGCTGCAACGTGCCATGCCTCATCGGTGGAAAGCGTTCCCCCCTTACCCAAGGGCATGTTCGATTTTATGAAGCCGGCTGCGGTATTGATTCGATGCATCCCCGCACCCCAGTTGAATGAATCTTTACCCCATAGCGGTGGAAACACATAGTCGCCCCCGGCTTTCTGGCCTTCACCTTCATCTCCGTGGCATACAGAACACTGCCTAGCGTAGATTGCCTTTCCCTTGGCGAGATCGAAACCTCCGGTAGGTTCAGGAATCTCGGGGTAAGAACGTCCAGGCAGCTCTTGCCCTGTAGGTGCGCCAGTTGCGAGCCAATATGAGTATGCGGTAAGAGCAGAGATGACTTGACTGTCAGCTGGAGGCGGTTTCCCGTTCATGCTGAACTGAAAACACCCTTGTAAGCGCTCAGCGTAGGTATTGACCTTGTCGTTCTTTTTTCGATAGGCCGGGTACATTGTGTAAGCCCCCCAAAGAGGGGCAGAGTCGGCTTTTCTTCCCTGCTCTAAATGACAGTTGGTGCAATTTAATCCGTTTCCTACGAACTCGGATGCGTTGGCTTTCGTATCTACAAAGATCGCGTGGCCTTGCTGGACTAATCGACCAAAAGCATTGTCAGGTAGCGTCTCCTCCGCGGGAGGGAGAAATGTGGGAGCTTGATTCTGAGTTGGATTCGGGATTTTGGGTGGTGCGGTTGGTTCTACAATTTCAGTAGCACAAGCCATTGATATAATGTTGAAAGTAATAAGTGCAACAATGACGGATTTCATGGCTAGGCCTCTATTTACTGAGCTCAGCAAAATATTGGGAAACAGCCTCGACCTCGGTATCGGTGAGTGAGCGCGCAATGTGGCCCATGAGATCGTCTTGATCATTTTTTCGAGTATTTTGCCGCCAGGCATTCAATTGTGATTTGAGGTACTGAGCCGACTGACCGGAGAGTGGCGGAAAGGTGGCACCGACACCGATACCACTTGGACCATGGCACGCTACGCACTCGGGAATATTCCGATCCCATGCGCCTCTCAAAGCCAGGATTTCCCCTGGTCCTTTCGCTACGTGCGCACGATTCACTGGTTTTACTGCTGGACTTGGCATCTTGGCGAGCATAACTGCGAGGGCTTTTGATTCGTCTTCGCTCAACGCCTGAGCGATTGGAAGCATTATTGGATTGCTCCTTGAACCTGAGCGGAAATCAGAGATTTGCTTCGTCAGGTAATCAGCAGGTAGGCCTGCAAGCCTTGGAAAACCCGCAGAAGGCATCCCTAAGCCATCCGCACCATGACAGGTTGAGCAGGCGATGGCTCCTGGATTAGACCCACCTTGGGAGAATATTTTTTGTGCGTCTGCTGCAAAAGCGGGTGTCGTAAATGCACCGGGTAAAAAACAAAGTAATGCCCAACGCGAGATCTCCATCGACTAGCCTCATTGTTATTTTTGTATAACAGGAGTTTTGATCAATTAGGTTAGTCGTAACGTAGGGTCTCGTAGGCGGATTTCATGAATTATCTTTGGCCGCAACGAACCCAACACATTTTGTTCCCTTTAGACATGGGCGCCGTCATCCCCCTCTTAATGCCATTGACGCTTTGTTTCCTCCCACTGGATGTCTGATAACCACTTATCAGCCATCGGAAAGAAAATGCTCTCTTCAGCTTCCATATGATCGTAGTATTTCCTGATGAAGTCTTCGATAGTGTCAGCGATCACTCTTGCCTCCTGAGTTGAGTCTTCCAACATCTTGAGCTGTCCAGCAATACGCCCAAATGCCAGATGATCTCGCTCGATATCCTTGACCCGTTGGTGGATCGGTGCATCAGTCGCTAGCAGTGCCCGCCGAATAAGCTCTTCATTTTCATGATGGCGTCGCTCTGCGTCACCATGCAAGGCTTCCAGCATCTTGAACAACTGCTTGAAGTCATCGGCACCAGCAGATTCATGCTTCAGCCTACCCACCAATGCTTTGATCTGAGTAATTTTGGTAGCAACCTCATGATGATAAGCGTGCAGTTCATTAAGCAAGACGTTCATATCAAATCCTCACTACCACACCAGCTGTTATAGGAAGCGTCCGCGCTAGACTGCCAGAACGCTGCAAGGCACCTGGTACAGAATATGTTCAGTCGTGCTGCCCAGAAGCTTGACCAGACCCTGGTCCTGGACCCGGCCCATCACGATCACATCCACTTGATGCTTGTTGGCGAACTCGCTCAGCGCCGTAACAGGATGCCCCAGTACGAAATGCCTACGGTCCGCGGGAACACCGTATCGGCCGGCGAGTTCCAGGAACGATTTCTCCAACTTTTTGCGCCGCCAATTGGTCAGCTCCGACAGTTTCAAGCCACCGCCCAATTCCTCCAGATAGTCTTGCGAAATGTCATAGGCATAAAGCAAATGCAATTCGGCATCACACTGTTGCGCGAGACTGGAAGCCTGTTGGACGATATGGTCATTCAGTTCTTTGTTTTCAGAGTCGCCCGCCGTCGTATCAACCGCCGCGACGACCTTGCGCGGCAAGGCATGACGAACGCCGCCCACCAGATAAACCGGTATCGGGCAGTGGCGCAGCAAGTGCCAGTCCAGCGGAGTGAAGAACGCGCGTTTGAGTGATGCGTCGTGTTGGATTTCCTTGATCAACACGTTGGGCTGCAGTTCCCTGACATGTTCAAGGATGTCTTGCTCCATGTCATCAGCCCAAGCCAACTGGGTGGTCACCTCGATCCCTCTGCCATGGAATTTTCTGACCTGGTCCTTCAACCAGTCGCGATGGTCCTGCAGGTAACGCTCGCGAACTGGTTTCCGATCGCATTCTTCGAGCAGTGACAACAGTTTTAACGAAGGAATCAACGCCATGATATGCAACTTTGCACCACTGGCCTTGGCCAGCGCTGCTGCATGGTCGATCGCCGGAGAATGGCGCAGGGCCAGGTGGGTGATGAGTAACAACCGTTCATACTGGCTCACGATCTGACTCCAGGCAGAGGGATTTCAACGCCTGTCGCTGCTCATCGCAGGGCTCGGCCGTTGCGTCCACGCCGGATCAAGCACCAGCGTTAACTCAGGTTGCTCCGCTGGAATGTGACTGATGTTGATATATATCAAATCACCCTGCTTGATCCAAAACCAATCGTGCGGGACTTCCCTTCCTTGTTTTTCCTGAACGCTGTTCAGGGCAATGCATACACCCGGAACAGCTTTTTCATCGTCGCGTCGATCCCGCCCAGGTACTTGTCGTACTCCTGCTCGATGGCACCGGAACGATAAGCCTCGCTCAGGGCCATATCGACCAGGAGGCGGAAGTCTTCGTCACCGCGCTCGACGATCATCGCCACCGGGGCGAACTCGAAGATGCGGTCCAGGACCATCAGGTCATTGTTGGCATCCCCCTTGGCCACCAGGTTTTTCAGCAGCATGCGCTCGGCGAAGAACGCATCGGCCTTGCGCGCGGCCACCAGGCTGGCACCTTCGTTGATGTTGGCCACGGTCACCAGTGAAGCGATCACGCCAAGCATGCGCATCCGCTCGCGAATCCAGTCTTCGGTCACACCGCCCTCGATGGTGGCGTAGGTCTGGTTGGCCAGGCCGCGGTTGATCGTACCCCGCCAGGTCGGGCCGGGGTTGGCCTCCTTGCCGTTGAGCGCGTTAAGCAGCGGTTCGGCGGCATCCTTGCGCACCAGTACCGAGAGGCCGGCGGTATACACCGGTATCGAGTAGCTGATGGTCTTGCGCCGTTCGAGGGTTGGCGGGGTCGGCGTGCAGAGGATGTCGACCTTGCCCAGTTTCACCGCGCTGGTCTCTTCCGCGACCGTGACGGGCTGGTACCGCAACTGCAGGTTGGGCAGGTTGAGTTCGGTCTTGAGCTTGTCGGCGATCTTCAGGCACAGGTCGATGGCATAACCGCTGGCTTTGTCGCCATCCTGAACGCTGAAGGGCGACAGGTCGGGCACGTAGCCCAGGGTAAAGGCATTGCTGGTGCGGATGCGCTCCAGGGTGTTGGCACTCGCCACCATCGGCAGCGCGGTGAACACCAGGGCGAGCAGCAGGCGAATGGTTTTTGCAAGTGGTACGTTCATGTCCGGTTCCCCGTGTACAAGTCTGAGCAGTCCTGATTGCCATGCCTAAACATTGCCGGTCCTGGCCTGGGTGACGGTTGGCGCGTCGACGAAACGCTTGGCGAGGAAGCCATAGAGCAGGTAACCAAAGGCGAGCACCAGCGTGCCGCCCAATACCGCATCCTTGCCGCAGGCGTATAGCGCATACAACGAGTAGGCCACCGCCACCAGCAGCACCACCAGGTTGCGCGAGTACACCGCGGGCCCCACCTGGGCCTTGTGCATGATCACCAGCAAACCGGTCAGCGCCGTGATGTAAGGGATCAGGTTGGTCACGGCCGCCAGGCTGACCAGTTTGCTGAACTGGGCAGCGGCATCGGGAGAAATGGTCGACACCGCCATCAGCGTCTGCAGCACACCGCAGACGATCATGCCGACCACGGGCGCATCGCTGGCGTTGACCTTGCTGAACAGCTTGAGGAACAGGTTCTGGTCGGCGGTCATCTTCGCGGTCTGGGCCAGGGTGAACTGCCAGCCCAGCAGCGAGCCCACGCAAGCCATGACCGCCAGGGCCATGACGATATTACCCACCAGCGGGCTGAACATCTTGGCGTAGACCAGCGCGAAAGGCGCCGAGGAGTTGGCCAGTTCGGCGTTCGGAATGATGCCCTGGATGACCGTGGTCGACAGCACGTAGACAGTGGCTGCACCGAGAGTGCCGAACAGGCAGGCCAGCGGCACATTGCGCTTGGGGTCCTCCACCGCATCGGTGGCCTGGGCTGCCGATTCCATGCCGAGGAAGGCCCACAGGGTCAGGGGAATGGCCTTGCCGATGGCTTCGGAGATGGCCAGGTTGTTGGGGTTCCAGGCGGCCTCCAGCACGTTGGCGTCGAACCAGAACCAGCCGATGATGCTCAGGCCCGCCACCGGAATGATCACGCCCCACACGGTGATCGCGCCGATCTTGCCGGTGATGCTTGGGCCACCGAAGTTGGCGATGATGGTGATCCAGATCAGCCCGACCGTGCCGACGAATAGCGGGATGGCACCACTGCTCAGCCAGGGCAGGAAGGCGCTCATGTAGCCCACCGCCGAGATCGCGACGGCGACGTTGGCGATCGCCAGGGACAGGAAGTACAGGTACGAGCAGAGGAAGAACCCCGACTTCCCATGAGCCTCTTCGGTGTAGGCGGACAAGCCGCCGGAACGCGAGCAGAACACCCCGCACTGGGCGAAGCAGTAGGCAATGGCCATCGAGCCGATCGCTGTGAAAATCCACGACAACAGCGAGACGGCACCCAGTTGGGCCATGTTGGTGGGGAGCATGATGATGCCCGACCCCATCATGTTGACCGTTACCAGGGTGGTGAGCCCCATCAGGCCCATTTTCTTGCTCGAATCAGCCATCGCACACTCCTTGCCCTGTTCAAAGTGTTGACCCCCGGCAAGACAATGCCGACGCTGTTTTTCAAAGAGCCAGGAGCGATTGCACTTTTCGGTATAGTTCACTAATTGGATATTTAAAATGTTTAATTGAACTTTTTTAGAGTGAGCTTGTGCAGTGGGTACGAGGTTTTAGCCGGCAATTACGAATCGCTCGTAAGTTAATAGCGATTTATAATAACGGAACTTTAGTCAGGTTTTCGCCGACCAAGGGCAAGTAAGCCATTCTTGGCGCAATATCCGCAGTCTCCTGTTTTGTCCGATAGCGAATCCATTCACTGATCCGCAGACCCGGTAACGGCGAAAATGTTGCAGGGCACTTGATACAGAACATGCTCCGTCGTGCTGCCCACCCATTTGCCCAGTCCCTTGCGATGCGCATTTCCCATGACGATCACATCGGCCCGGTGATGCGCTGCAAAGTCGGCCAGCGCTTTGCCAGGCGGCCCTTCAACGAAGTGTTGTCGCTCAGTGGGCACGCCGTAGTGGGCGGCCAATGCGATAAATGACTTTTGCAGTGACTTGCGCACATCGCTGCTGAAGCCTGGCATCGTCACTGCCCCGGCGCCTGCGTCGGAGATATGTGTCAGCGAGAGATCGTAGGCATGCAGCAGATGCAGCTCCGCGCTGCATTGCATCGACAATCCGTTCGCCGCCTGGATGATGCGGTCGTTGATGCCAGTGATCTGAGTCTCGGGTTGTGACGGATCGACTGCCGCCACGACCACCCGCGGAAGTGGACACCTGACTTCGCTGACCAGATGCACAGCCACCGGACATTCGCGCAACAGGTGCCAATCCAGCGGCGTAATGAAAACGCGTTTGAGCGCCGACTCGTGGTGCACGTCCTTGATCACCAGGTCCGGCTGCATTTCTGCCACATGCCGAAGTATTTCTTGCAGCGCGGTGCGCGTAACAATCACTTCGGTACTCACCATCACCCCGCGCCCGCGGATCAGATCGGCCTCATCCTTGAGCCACGTTTCGTTCTCTTTCTGACAGGCCTCACGAAAACGCGCACCGGCGTTCATCAGGCCCAAGAGGTTGGAGTCTTCGATAAACACCGTGATGTGCAGCGCTGCGCCGGTGGCTTCGGCAATGGCGACCGCTCGCTCCAACGCCGGCGTGTGACGCATGGCTGGACCGGCTATCAAGAAGAGTCGTTGATATTGGCTCATGTAACACCTCCAAACGTTCCGGGATATCCAGCTCCCCCAGCGCTCTCGCCTTTCACGTCACCGACGATTTGCGAGCGCCTCAACCATCTGGATCGACACTATCAATATACACCTGGATGCCATCAATGCCCCACTGGAGTCTGACCCGGACGGGTACCGGTCCAGCGTGATCCGCTACCTGTTTGCGCACGACCGTTTTCCATGCCTGGCACAACTACCCTGACATCGGGTGGGCCTATACTTCAAGGGTCGGCACACTCGATGTGACACGCAATTGCCTTTGATGCATGGGGTGACGCTTCGAGCGATCGTTCACGCAGGCCACGGCCTGCCTTCGTCATAGGGAGGAACCTATCATGGCGCGTAAATACATCGACTGCCGCGAGTTTCCGAGCGATTCCCAATGCTCAGTCGCACTGTCCGCGGACTCTGAAAGCGAACTGCTCGAGGCCGCCGCACAGCATGCAGTCAGCGTTCACAAGCACACCGACTCACCGGAACTGCGCGCTCAACTGAAGACGATGTTTCACGACGGCACCCCGCCTGTTGAGGCACCGCGTCCCGCTTAATATTCAGGGGCATCTGGTCATCCATAAGCACCTGCGGGGCCCATTTCGATGAGCTCCGCGGGCCTGACGACCACTTCAGCCCCCGAATTGCATCCGTGCCGACCAGCACACGCCGTAGTGACAACTGGCAGAGAACGGCCAAAAGCTGCACTCAGGCAACGCCGTGCACAATCCCGGATCAAAGGTCATGGATTGTCATGAATTGAAAAAACGTTGTCGCCCAATGAAATGCTGGCCGCCCCCCCGTCTATAAACTTCACAAAATCTGCGTGGCAAACCCTGCCTTTGTGCGGCTCGCCCGGCCGGCACACGGCTCGGCCGCTTGCCCGCAGCCATACAACTTCCGGGCGCCCGTCTTGGGTGCCTTACCGGGTGTCATGAATGAACAAGAAAAATAAAGACCTCTCCCAGCAAACTGCGATGCACACGCTGAGCCTGAATCCGGCGTTCGGTCCTCGCCGGCGCGATCTGCTCGGCACCGCCCGCATGGTCCTGCGACAAGTGTTGAAGCAACCCGTGCACAGCGCTCGGCATATGGCGGCATTCGGCGTCGAGCTGAAAAATGTCCTGCTCGACCGCTCGCAGCTCAAGCCGGCAGCGGCAGACAAACGTTTCGACGAGCAGACCTGGCAGCGCAACCCGCTATACCGTCGCTACATGAAGACTTACCTGGCCTGGTGTCAGGAGATGAACGACTGGATCAGCACCAGCAACCTTAGCGAGCAGGATGCTCATCGTGGTCAGTTCGTCATTGGCCTGCTGACCGAGGCGATGGCGCCGACCAACACCCTGGCCAACCCGGCAGCGCTCAAGCGCTTCTTTGAAACCGGCGGCAAGAGCATTCTGGATGGTTTCTCGCAGCTGACCCGGGACCTGATCGAAAACGGCGGCATGCCGAGCCAGGTGGACAAGACGGCTTTCGAGGTGGGCCACAATCTGGGCATCACCGAAGGTGCGGTGGTGTTTCGCAATGAGGTGCTGGAGCTGATCCAGTACAAGCCCCGTACTGAGCAGGTGCAGGCGCGTCCATTGTTGGTGGTACCGCCACAGATCAACAAGTTCTACCTGTTTGATCTGACGCCGGAGAAGAGCCTGATCCGTTTTCTCCTCGACAGCGGTATCCAGACCTTCGCTGTCAGTTGGCGCAATCCGGGCAAGGCACAGCGTGAATGGGGGTTGTCCAGCTACGTGGAAGCCTTGAAGGAAGCGATCGACGCGGTTCTTGCGATAACCCGCAGCGCCGACCTGAACACCTTCGGAGCCTGCTCCGGTGGCTGCACCCTGTCCTCGCTGTTGGGCCACTACGCTGCCCTGGACGAGAAAAAGGTCAATGCCTTTACCCTGGCGGTCAGTATGTTGGACATACGCCCCGACACCCAGGTCGGGCTGTTCGCCGACGAGAAGTCGCTAGTGGCCGCCAAGCGCCGTTCCTCTCAGGCTGGCGTGCTGAAAGGTCGCGAGCTGGCCAAAGTCTTCGCCTGGATGCGCCCCAATGACTTGATCTGGAATTACTGGATCAACAACTACCTGCTTGGCAACGAGCCGCCGGCATTCGATGTCCTCTACTGGAACAACGACACAACCAACCTGCCGGCCACGCTGCACGGCGAATTCATTGACATGTACCAGACCAATCCCCTCGCCCGCGCCGGTGCTCTGGAGGTCTGCGGCACACCGATAGACCTCAGTCAGGTCACCAGTGACTTCTACTGCGTTGCAGGCCTGACCGACCACATCACCCCGTGGGACGCCTGCTACCGCTCCATGCATCTGTTTGGCGGTCAGGGCGAGTTCGTGGTGTCCAACAGCGGGCATATCCAGAGCGTCCTCAACCCGCCGGGCAACCCCAAGGCGCGCTTCATGACCGGCAGCGAGCTGCCAGTCGAGGCTCAGGAGTGGATGGAAGCTGCCAGTCAACAGGCAGGCTCCTGGTGGACCCATTGGCTGGCCTGGCTGCAGGCACGCTCGGGCGCTCATAAAAAGGCTCCCCGTAAACTGGGCAACAGGGCTTATGCTGCGGCTGAGGCTGCGCCGGGTACCTACGTGCACTTGCGCTGAATCTGCGGTCGGTCGCAGGCGCCGCCTGCGAACAACTTCAGATTGCCCCTCCAACCAGGAGCCCTGCTTTACATCCGATCCCAATATGGAGGTACATCGAAAGCCAGCCAGCGCCATACTGGGATCTTTCAGGGTTCCCCTTTCGAGGTCGCTCGCCCCCCTTGCGAGTGGCCAAAAGAGACTGGAGCACAGCACAACGAGGGACCGCGATGAACATCAGAAAGGCCCTGGCGGGCGTCGACTGGATGGATTGGGCGGGCCGTGGAGCGCAGCTCGCGTTCGCCGTGCTGGCGGTGTGCGGGTACTACGGCTGGTCGCAGCAGGAGAGCCGGAACCAGGAGGCACTGTGTGACGCAGCGCTGTCACATGCGCAAGTGCTCGAGGAGCGGGCACCGCGATCAGCGGAGCTCGAGGCTGCCAGGAAGGCCGTTCGCGAGGTCTGCGACTAAACCGGTTATATCATTGCGGGACACGAGCAATGCGGCGATCCACCTTGCCCGAGAAAAACGCCATGCAGTTTTGAACCCGTCTTTTGCGTTCCCCGCAACAGTGATTTGTCATCATTCCAATTGATAGCCCCCTAACGAAAGGTGCAGACTAGAGGGCTCACTTCGCGCTTATATCATTCCGAATGATAGTTACCTTTGCCTCATTCGATTCGTGAGATACCAGCTCGCCGAGCATCATCCGTCCATTCTCAATACATTGGCGGATGCATCCATGGAACAATCTCTCAAACATATGCGCTTCCCCTTGGCCCTGTTGGCCATGTTGGTGATGAGCGCCTGCGGCAAGGCTCCGGACACCGCCGCCACGCTGCCCGCGGCCAAGGTCAGTGTGGCCAAGGTACTGGAACAACCAGTCAACGAATGGGACGAATTCACCGGGCGCCTCGAAGCCCCGGAAACCGTGGAGATCCGGCCTCGGGTCTCCGGCCAGATCGATGAAGTGGCTTTCACCGAAGGCGCCTTGGTCAAGAAAGGCGACCTGCTGTTCCAGATTGACCCGCGTCCGTTCCAGGCTGAGGTCCGCCGACTCGAAGCCCTGGTTGCCCAGTCCCGCGCCAACGCGACCCGCAGCGAGAACGAAGCCCGCCGCGGTGAACGCTTGCGCACCAGCAACGCGATTTCCGCCGAGCTGGCCGATTCGCGCACCAGCGCTGCCCAGGAAGCCCGCGCCGCCGTCGGCGCACTCCAGGCGCAGCTTGATCTGGCGAAATTGAACCTGAGCTTCACCCGCGTCACCGCACCGATCAGTGGCCGTGTCAGCCGTGCGGAAATCACCGCGGGCAACCTGGTGACCGCCGATACCACCGCGCTGACCAGCGTCGTGTCCACCGACAAGGTCTATGCCTACTTCGACGCCGACGAGCGCGTGTTCCTCAAGTACACCGCCCTCGCCCGCGAGGGTAAACGTGGCGCCACCACCCCGGTTTACCTCGGCCTGTCCAACGAAGACGGCAACCCGCACCAGGGCGTGATGAACTTCGTCGACAACCAGGTCAACCCGAAGACCGGCACCATCCGTGGCCGCGCGGTGTTCGATAACACTGACGGTACTTATACCCCGGGTCTCTACGCGCGCTTGAAACTGGTCGGCAGCGGCACCTACTCCGCCGTGCTGATCAACGACGAAGCGGTCGGCACCGACCTGGGCAAGAAGTTCGTGCTGGTGATGGATGCCGACAACAAGACCGTGTATCGCTCGGTCGAGCTGGGTCCGAAGATCGAAGGCTTGCGCATCGTGCGCAACGGCCTGAACAAGGATGACACCGTCATCGTCAAGGGCCTGCAACGTGTACGTCCTGGTTCGCCGGTCACCCCTGAAGTGATCCCGATGGCCAGCCAGGAAACCCTCGCCGCTCTGGCTCAACAACGACAAGCGCTGGAAGCCAGCAACCTGCCCCAAGTCGCACCTGCCAAGGTCGCGTCGGGTGCGGTTGTGAAAGTGGCTGCTGCGACACCACGCGGTTAAGGGATCCCTACGATGAATTTTTCCCAATTCTTCATTTCACGGCCGATCTTCGCAGCGGTGCTGTCGCTGCTGATCCTGATCGCCGGTGCCATCTCGCTGTTCCAGTTGCCGATCAGCGAATACCCCGAAGTGGTGCCACCGACCGTGGTGGTCCGCGCCAACTTCCCGGGCGCCAACCCCAAAGTCATCGGTGAAACCGTGGCCGCTCCCCTGGAGCAAGCCATCACCGGTGTCGAGAACATGCTGTACATGTCCTCGCAGTCCACCGCCGACGGCAAGATCACCCTGACCATCACCTTCGCCCTGGGCACTGACCTGGACAACGCGCAGGTGCAGGTGCAGAACCGTGTGACCCGCACCGAACCCAAGCTTCCCGAGGAAGTGACGCGCATCGGTATCACCGTCGACAAGGCATCGCCCGACCTGACCATGGTTGTGCACTTGACCTCGCCGGACAAACGCTACGACATGCTCTACCTGTCCAACTACGCCTTGCTCAACATCAAGGACGAGCTGGCGCGCCTGGGCGGTGTCGGTGACGTGCAGCTGTTCGGCATGGGCGATTATTCGCTGCGGGTGTGGCTCGATCCGAACAAGACCGCTTCGCGCAACCTGACCGCCACCGATGTGGTGACGGCGATTCGTGAGCAGAACCGGCAGGTGGCGGCCGGTGCCTTGGGCGCCCCGCCGGCACCGAATGCCACGGCATTCCAGCTGTCGGTCAACACCCAGGGTCGCCTGGTGTCCGAAGAAGAGTTCGAGAACATCATCATTCGCTCTGGCGACAACGGTGAAATCACGCGTCTGAAAGACATCGCTCGCATCGAACTGGGCTCCAGCCAATACGCCCTGCGCTCCTTGCTGAACAACCAGCCGGCGGTGGCGATCCCGATCTTCCAGCGTCCGGGTTCCAACGCGATCGAGATTTCCAACGAAGTGCGCGACAAGATGGCGGAGCTGAAGAAGAGCTTCCCGGAAGGCATGGACTTCAGCATCGTCTATGACCCGACGATCTTCGTGCGCGGTTCCATCGAGGCGGTGGTTCACACCCTGTTCGAAGCACTGATCCTCGTGGTGTTGGTGGTGATCCTGTTCCTGCAGACCTGGCGCGCCTCGATCATTCCGTTGGTGGCGGTGCCGGTGTCGCTGATCGGTACCTTTGCCGTGATGCACCTGTTCGGCTTCTCGTTGAACGCCCTGTCGCTGTTCGGGCTGGTACTGGCGATCGGTATCGTGGTCGACGATGCGATCGTGGTGGTGGAGAACGTCGAGCGAAATATCGGACTGGGCCTGACGCCGGTCGAAGCGACCAAGCGTGCGATGCGCGAAGTGACCGGTCCGATCATAGCGACGGCGCTGGTGTTGTGTGCAGTGTTCATCCCGGCGGCCTTCATCTCCGGCTTGACCGGGCAGTTCTATAAACAGTTCGCCCTGACCATTGCGATCTCGACCGTGATCTCGGCCTTCAACTCGCTGACCCTGTCGCCAGCCCTTGCAGCGGTGTTGCTCAAGAGCCATGACGCGCCGAAAGACCGCTTCTCCAAGGTCCTCGACAAGATTTTCGGTGGCTGGTTGTTCCGTCCGTTCAACCGCTTCTTCGACAAGGCCAGCCACAGTTATGTCGGTACGGTAGGCCGGGTCATCCGCAGCAGCGGTATCGCCCTGCTGGTGTACGCCGGCCTGATGGTGCTGACGTTCTTCGGTTTCTCCAGCACCCCGACCGGTTTCGTCCCCGGCCAGGACAAGCAATACCTGGTGGCCTTCGCGCAACTGCCAGATGCCTCGAGCCTGGACCGTACCGAAGACGTGATCAAGCGCATGTCCGACCTGGCCTTGAAACAGCCTGGCGTGGAAAGTGCGGTGGCGTTCCCCGGCCTGTCGATCAACGGGTTCACCAACAGCCCTAACGCCGGCATCGTCTTCGTTACCCTGAAACCCTTCGACGAGCGTAAAGACCCGAGCATGTCTGCCGGTGCGATTGCCGGTGCGTTGAACGGCCAGTTCGCCGGGATTCAGGAAGCCTACATGGCGATCTTCCCGCCGCCGCCGGTACAAGGCCTGGGCACCATTGGCGGTTTCCGCCTGCAGATCGAAGACCGGGGCAACCTGGGCTATGACGAGCTGTACAAAGAAACCATGAACATCATCAACAAAAGCCACAACGTACCGGAACTGGCCGCCCTGTTCACCAGCTACACGGTGAACGTGCCCCAGGTCGATGCCGCCATCGACCGGGAAAAAGCCAAGACCCATGGCGTGGCCGTCAGCGACATCTTCGACACCCTGCAGATCTACCTGGGTTCGCTGTATGCCAACGACTTCAACCGCTTCGGTCGCACCTATCAGGTCAACGTTCAGGCCGAGCAACAGTTCCGTCTCGAGCCGGACCAGATCGGTCAGCTGAAAGTGCGTAACAACAAGGGCGAAATGATCCCGCTGGCGACCTTCATCAAGGTCAGCGACACCTCGGGCCCGGATCGCGTGATGCACTACAACGGCTTCATCACCGCCGAAATCAACGGTGCCGCTGCCCCGGGCTACAGCTCCGGCCAGGCGGAAAAAGCCATCGAGAAACTGCTCAAAGAAGAACTGCCCAACGGCATGACCTACGAATGGACCGACCTGACCTACCAGCAGATTCTGTCCGGCAACACTGCGCTGTTCGTGTTCCCGCTCTGCGTATTGCTGGCGTTCCTGGTACTCGCGGCACAGTACGAAAGCTGGAGCCTGCCACTGGCGGTGATCCTGATCGTACCGATGACCCTGTTGTCGGCCATCACCGGGGTGATTGCATCGGGAGGCGACAACAACATCTTCACCCAGATCGGTTTGATCGTACTGGTGGGGCTTGCCTGCAAGAACGCGATTCTGATCGTCGAGTTCGCCAAGGATAAACAGCAGGACGAAGGCATGAGCCCGCTCGAAGCAGTACTCGAAGCGTGCCGCCTGCGTCTGCGGCCGATCCTGATGACCTCCTTCGCGTTCATCATGGGTGTGGTGCCATTGGTGTTCTCCAGCGGTGCCGGTGCCGAGATGCGTCACGCAATGGGTGTGGCGGTGTTCTCCGGGATGCTCGGGGTGACCTTCTTCGGTCTGTTGCTGACGCCGGTGTTCTACGTGTTGATTCGTAATTTCGTGGAGCGCGGCGAGAAACGCAAAGCGGCCAAGGCGCTGAAACTGGAGGCGCAACAATGAGCCTGAAAGCCTTTCTGCCGAGCCTGCTGGTGCTGGCCCTGAGTGCCTGTGCCGTCGGCCCGGACTACAAGACCCCGGCCACCGAGCCGGCCAACATCACTCATGCTACCGATGGCGCCGCCGGGCAGAAAAACTTCGACCGCGCTCGCTTCGAAGGCATCTGGTGGCAGCAGTTCGAAGACCCGACCCTCAACCGGTTGGTGACGCAATCGCTGCAAGGCAACCGTGATCTGCGCGTCGCCTTCGCCCGCTGGAAAGCGGCACGGGCGATCCGCGACGACGCCAGCAATGACGCCATGCCGACCATCACCAGTCGCGCCAGCAGTAATCTGGGCAAGGGACAGATTCCCGGCCAGACCACCGACCGGGTCAACAGCGAACGCTACGACCTGGGGCTGGACATGGCCTGGGAGCTGGACCTGTTCGGTCGCATCCAGCGCAATCTGGAATCCAGCGACGCCGGGCAGCAGGCCGCCGAAGCCGATCTGTACCAGCTGCAAGTCAGCATGATTGCCGAACTGGTGGACGCCTACGGTCAACTGCGCGGTGCGCAACTGCGGGAAAAGATCGCCCTGGCCAACCTGAACAACCAGCAGGAATCGCGCAAGATCACCGAAAGCCTGCGTGATGCCGGCGTGGGCGATCAGCTCGATGTGGTCCGTGCCGATGCGCGCCTGGCGTCTGTGGAAGCCAGCGTGCCGCAACTGCAGGCGGAACAGGTCCGGCAGAAAAACCGCATCGCCACGCTGCTGGGTGAACGTCCGGACAAGCTGAGCGTCGACCTCAGTCCCAAGGACTTGCCGGCGATTGCCAAAGCCCTGCCGATCGGTGATCCGGGTGAACTGCTGCAACGTCGTCCGGACATCCGTAGCGCCGAACGCCAATTGGCTGCGGCCACGGCGCGTATCGGCGTGGCCAAGGCTGACTTGTTCCCGCGGGTCAGCCTCAGCGGCTTCCTCGGCTTCACCGCCGGGCGCGGTTCGCAGATCGGTTCCTCGGCGGCCAACGCCTGGGCGCTGGGCCCGAGCATCACCTGGGCGGCGTTCGACCTGGGCAGTGTGCGCGCCCGTTTGCGCGGCGCCGATGCCGAAGCCGAAGGCGCGCTGGCGACCTACGAACAGCAAGTGCTGCTGGCACTGGAAGAATCGGAAAACGCCTTCAGCGACTACGGCAAGCGTCAGCAACGCCTGATTTCGCTGATTCGCCAGAGTGAATCGAGCCGTGCCGCCGCCGACCTGGCACAAATCCGTTACCGCGAAGGCACGGCGGACTTCCTCGTCCTGCTCGATGCCCAGCGTGAGCGCCTGGCCGCGGAAGACACCCAGGCCCAGGCGGAAGTCGATCTGTATCGCGGGATTGTCGCGATTTACAAGGCATTGGGCGGTGGCTGGCAACCAGAGACAGTCGCTAGCAAGTAACTTAGCAACGAGTTCCTTTGGTTGGCCGCAACCAACCAGACTTTTAGCCCCGCGCCTCATTCGGTCGCGGGGTTTTTTTTCTGAAGGTTTTGTGGTGTCTGTTCGGGCCCCTTCGCCGGCAAGCCGGGCTCCTACAGGTTCTGCGCCAGTCACAGAATCTGCGCACAGCTCCTACAGGGGGTTATGGGTGCCTGCGTCAGTGTGGTTTTCCTGGACGGTGACGGTGGCCGTGGTCCCGGCGCGAAGGCGGTTTTTACCCGCATAGTCGGCATCGATCTGTATCCGCACCGGCACCCGCTGCGCCAGTTTGACCCAGGTGTAGCTGGGATTGATGTTGGCCAACAATCGGCCTCCGGGCAGGTTTTCCCGGTCGGCGATGGCGAAGGCAATGCTTTTCACCGTGCCGCCGAAGGTTTCCCCGCTCATCAATTCGATCCGGACCCGGTCGCCCTCCTCGATTCGCGGCAACTTGGTTTCTTCAAAGTAGCCGCTGACATAAAACGAGTCGCTGTCCACCAGCGCCAACAGCGCCCCACCGGCGGTGGCATAGTCGCCCTGGCGGGTCAGCAGGTTGGTGACGTACCCGGTGACAGGCGCTTCGACCCGGGTGCGTTGCAAATCCAGTTCCGCCTGGGTCAATGCCGCGATGGACAGTTGCACGTTGGCCTGGGCCAGCCCCAGGATGGCCTGGTTGCGCAGCAACTCAGCCTGCGCCACCGCCACGTCCGTGCTGGATTTCTCCCACTCCTCGCCGGAGATTGCAGCGCGATCCTTGAGGGTGCGACGCCGGCGCTCTTCGCTCTGCCGCTGCCTGAGCAGTGCGCCGCTGGCGACGATCGTCGCTTCGGATTGACCCAGGGCCGCTTTCGCCACCTCCACCGAGCGCCTGGCGTGCTCCACCGCCAGAACATAGCGCGCCGGGTCGATTTCCAGGAGCAACTGCCCCTTCTCCACATGTTGATTGTCCTGGACAGCGAGGCTGACGATGCGACCCGCGACGTCCGCCGATAGCGTCACCACATCGGCGCGTACTCGCGCGTCCCGGGTCCAGGGCGCACGGGTGTAATGCTCCCAGGCGAACCAGCCGAGCACAAAGGCCAGCACGACCACCGCCGCCGTCACCAGTCGGGGCATAATCTTCTTCACTGCGTCAGGCTCCCATCAGCAGAATCAGCGTCGCGCACACGCAGGCGTACAACGCGCCTTCGAACAAGGCCTCGTGCCAGACGAAACCCAGCACCCCCAGGCGGCGCAAGGTCCAGTCCAGCAGCAGGAAAATCGGCAAGGCCAGCAGCAAGGCCTGAGCGATCGGTGGCAAGTAGACGCCACCTACTTCCAGATCAATGGGCAAGGACGGGTACTCCTTCCACGCCTGCGGGTTGAAAATAGCCGGGGTATCGCTGCAGGAACGACACCACGATCAGCAGCGCCACGCGCATCCTGAATACCGACCACAGGTGTTCATGCACGTCTGTATGCAGGTCGTCCATTTCATCGCCCAGGACACGCAAGGTTTCCAGCAGCTGTTCAAGGTCAATTCCGGGGCGCCCGGCGACCCATCGTCCTGTTTCACGCACAGCTGCCAGCAACCGGTGTTGTTGATCGGTACTGAGCAACGTATTGCTTTGACCCTGTTGTCTGAGCTGGTTCAAGGCAACACCCAGTGCCATGCACCCGAGGCTGACTTCGAACAGCTCGCCGGACTGTTTGTCAGGGGTAGCCGGCAACAGTCCCAACATCATGGTCAGGCGATCGACCATGCGGCTTTCAAAGGCAAATTGTTGCTCATCGGCGGCGGGTGTCTTCAGCAAAGCGTAGACCTGCTCGCGGTTCTCGGTAAACAGCCGGCGTATGCGCAAATCGGGCCTGAATGGAAAGATCAGGACGTAGACACTCAACGCCAGCGTGACGGCATAGACATAGGCGCCCGCAAATTCGAACCACAGGATCGCGGTGTTCTGGCCTGTCCCCACGTTTTGCGGCCCCAGCAACAGGAACGTCAACAGCCCAAGACCAATGCCCGTGCCCGTGGTTGCCGGACTGGCCAATCCCACCGCGACGGCATACAACAACGGCGCCAGCAGCAAGGCCAGCAACTCGAAGTCACTGATCATGGGCACCAACATGAACTGATAGAGCGCCGAGACCACCAGCGCCAGGGCCAGCCCCCTGGCAAAACTCTGGGCGGCCAGTAGCGGTCGCGGAAAAGTCGCCATCAAGGAACACAGAACCCCTACCACGATCATTCCACCCCTCGCGCCGTCCCACGCGGTCTCGATCCAGATCAGACCGGCCACCAGCAGCGCGGTAAATGCGCGGATCGCATTCATCGCCGCCAGGGTGAAATCCAGATGCAACGGATTATCCTGGCCGCGAAATACGCAACTGGCTTCACGCCCCTCCTGAATCGCGTCGCTCAGGTCCAGGATCTGATTCAGCTGCTCCAACATCCGTGCCTGCTCCCAACGCAGCGACCACGCCAGGGAGCGCAACGTGGCCGGCATCGTTTCGGCCAGTCGTTCAGAGCGGTAGGCCAGTTCATCGAAACGTTGTTGCAGCGCAGTGAAATGGTGGCGGGCCTCGGTCGATAACGAGCGCCCCTGTCGGGCCACTTCATCGAGGAACACCAGTTCTTCGGCAAGCAGGCGCTGTGAGTCGACGGGCAGTGCACCTTTCCAGCGTTCTAATAGCAGTTCCCGCTGGTGACGCAACGCCATCAGCCGCGAGGTCAGCAGCACCAATTGATTGCCGAGCAACTGCACCAGACCGTTGGCACTACGCAGGCGAGGCGCATCGAAGTACAAATGTCGCCGTACCCCTTCAAGGGCACTGATCTCGCCCAACAGCTTCATCTGCCGCCGGCGGAAGTCGGCCTCGCTTTCCTCGGTGCGAATGACGGCGGCCGCATGGGTCGCGAGCAGCTTGATCACTTGATCGATCCGGGCGAAATAATCCCGGGCCACGGCTTCCGGTCGCGCCGTGAGCAAGCTGACCACGCACACGCAAGCCACCGCCAACAGGGTTTCGGTCACACGGGTCACGGCCAGCAGGAAGGTGCCGTCCTGGTCAGGCACCGCCAGCAGCGCCACGATCACCGCCGTGTAGCCACTCAACACAAACGCCTGGGAACTGGTGTAGCGATACAAGGTACCGCCGGCGGTACAGAGTGCCAGCCACAGGGCCAGCGTGAGGATGAAAGGCAACGGCGCCTGGGGAAAGATCGCCATGATCAATACCGCCACGACGGCCCCGAGGGTGGTGCCGATGACCTGGCCGAAACTGCGGGCCAGGGCCATGCCAGCCAACGGCTGGCTGACGATGACCACCGCCATGATCGACCACTTGGGTTGGTCGAGGTCGAACAGGAAGGCCAGGTACAGGGTCAACAGCCCGGCGGCGATCGTCCGCAAGGCGAACAGCAGCACCCCGCGCCCGGGGTTCAGCATCGCCTTGAAGTATAAAAGCAGCGCTTGCATGGGAATGCCCGTTGGGTCATCTCCAGCAAGCGTAGTCATTGCTGTGTTGCCTCGACAGATTTCAGTCAGGATGTTGGCGTCAGGAATTGACTCACGGCCCCTCCTGACCGAAGCTGGCGGCTCTGCAACAGCTTGCCAGCTCCCGGATTCCTGCATGCCCCAGTCCCGCCGCTATCTGATCATCAGCCTCTGCGTTCTGTTCGCCATCGGCCTTGCCTGGTTTTTTCTGCGCAGCACCACCCCCGCGGTGCCGGCTGCGATCAAGCGCGGCTACACCGAAGCCCTCGACCAGGCGCGCGCGGGTCAACCAGGTGCGGCCCGGGTGCTGTACCAGCAATTGGCGCGCCCGGACCTTTCACCGAAGCGACGCATCTGGCTGCATGCCGAATTGCCCAACTACCCCAGCTCCGTGGCCCTGAAACTGGCGGATGCGGACTTGCAGCATGAATCGCCGGACGTGCGCGTGGCGGCGATCAACAGCATCAGCGGCCTGGTGCCCGGCGGCCAACGCAGCCTGCTGTTGGGCCCGCTGCTCGATGACAGCGACCAGCGCGTGCGCTATGCCGCCGTGAACGCCTTGCTGGGGCTTTCGCCAGACGATCTCGGTTTGTATTTCGGGCCGCTGCAACACGCCATCGACGCCTGGGAGCAGGACCTGAAAAGCCAGCCGGAAAGCGCCGACAATCACTACCAACTGGCTCGACTGCACCTGCACAATGCCGAGTTGAAAGAAGCGCAACAGGCGCTGGAGCACGTCTTGCGGCTTGCCCCCGGCAACCTCCCCGCGCTGGTGATGCAAATTGAAGTGCTGGACAAACAAGGCCAGAGCGAAGCCGCCCGGTTGCTATTGGCCAAACAGTTGAAGGCGCAACCCGATTCGGCTTACCTGCAACATGCCCTGGGGCTCTGGCTGCTGCATCACGGGCAAAGTGAATTCGCCCTGCTCGGCCTGTCCAAGGCGGTGGAACTGGAGCCGGACAACAGCGATTACCGCTACGACCTGGCCACCACGCTGCACGGCGAACTGGAGCTGGAAGCGGCGCAGAAACAGCTGCAGGAAATCGTCCAGCGCCACCCGGCCGACCGCAGGGCCCGGGTGTTGTTGATCAATTACTGGAAGGAAAGCGGACAACTGCAGAACGTGCAGATTCTGTTGGCGCAACTGGAACAGCTCAACCCCGACGACCCGGCGTTGCAGCAGGGGCTATAAAAGTTCGTCCGACCGCGACCGCGTAAACGAGTCCCGTGCCAACCCACAGCAAAAAGTGTTGAACGCTCTTCGCGGCAAAAGGTCAAGTGATCAGGCAGTCCATTCAGGCACTTCAGGCCTGCTGCCTCGTCTCCCCTGATCTTGAGAGGGCATTATTTGTCTACGTCTAACGAGTTGTTCAGTGCAAAAGCCGCCACCGGCATCGAAGGTCTGGATGACATCCTGGCCGGCGGATTGTCCCGCGGCCATGTGTTTTTGCTCGAAGGTGAACCCGGCACAGGTAAAACCACTGTTGCCCTGCATTTTCTGTTGGCCGGTGCGCGAGCCGGCGAACGCTCGTTGTACATCACCTTGTCGGAAACCGAGCGCGAACTGCGCCAGGGCGCGTTGTCCCATGGCTGGGAGCTGGATGAAAACATCCACATCTTCGAGCTGACACCCCCGGAAAGCCTGCTCAATGCCGAACATCAGCAAAGCCTGCTGTACTCCTCGGACCTGGAACTTGGCGAAGCCACCAAGCAGATTTTCGAAGTGGTCGAGCGGGTCAAGCCGACTCGCGTGGTACTCGACAGCCTGTCCGAGATCCGCCTGCTGGCCCAAAGCTCCCTGCGCTACCGGCGCCAGATCCTCGCGATCAAACACTACTTCGTGCGCTATGACGCCACGGTGGTGTTGCTCGATGACCTGACCACCGAATCCCTCGACAAGACCGTGCACAGTGTTGCCCACGGCGTGATTCGCCTGGAAGAACTGACCCCCAACTATGGCGCCGAGCGCCGGCGGATCCGCGTAGTGAAGTACCGTGGCCAGAAGTACCGCGGCGGCTTCCACGACTTCACCATCATGGGCGATGGCGTCCACGTGTTCCCGCGCCTGGTCGCCGCCGAACATCGCGGCGTATATTCCCGTCAGCAATTGACCAGCGGCATCAAGGAAATGGATGCCCTGCTCGGCGGCGGCATCGAGACCGGGTCCAGCACCTTGATCCTCGGCCCGGCCGGTACCGGCAAATCGCTGATCTCGATGATCTTCGCCGCGGCGGCCGTGGCACGGGGCGAGAAAGCGGCCCTATTCATTTTTGACGAAGAACTGGGGTTGCTGTTCGAACGCATGAACAACATGGGCATCGATTTGAAAGCCCTGCAAGACACCGGTAACCTGCTGATCGAACAAGTGGATGCCGCCGAACTGTCCCCCGGCGAGTTTTCCCACCGGGTCCGCCGTTGCGTCGACCAGCGTGATATCAAGACTGTAGTGATCGACAGCATCAATGGCTATCAGGCGGCAATGCCTGAAGAAAACGCCCTGGTGCTGCACATGCACGAGTTGCTGCTGTACCTCAATCGCCGGGGCGCCGCGACCTTCATGACCGTCGCCCAGCACGGACTGGTCGGTGACATGCAAGCCCCTGTAGACATCACCTACCTGGCCGATACGGTCATCCTGTTGCGTTACTTCGAAGCATTGGGCAAGGTTCGCCGAGCGATTTCGATCATCAAGAAACGTACCGGCAGCCATGAATCGACCATTCGTGAATACCGCATCAGCGGCCAGGGCATGACGATCGGCGAACCGCTGGACGCGTTCCAGGGCGTATTGCGCGGAGTCCCGACTTATATGGGTGCGAGCAATCCGTTGCTCGGGGAAGACCTCCCGTGACGGTCATGGAAGCAATGTCCGAGCGCGCGATCATTCTGGCACCGCTGGGACGTGACAGCCAGATTGCCCTGATGATGCTCAACGAAGCGGGTTTCGACGGCGTCATCACCCGCGATCTGGCGGGCCTTTGCAGCGAGTTGACGCAAGGCGCAGGCCTGCTGTTGATCTCTTCCGAGGCGTTGCTGGGCAGCGATCTTGAGCCGTTGCTCGGCCTGATCGAGCAACAGCCGGCCTGGTCGGACTTGCCGATTGTCTTGCTGACCTATCATGGCGGCCCGGAACAGAACCCCGCCTCGCGCTTCGGTCCACAATTGGGCAATGTCACCTTTCTCGAGCGGCCTTTTCATCCCGTGACCCTGATCAGCCTGGTGACCACCGCGTTGCGCGGGCGACGACGACAGTACGAAGCCAGGGATCGGTTGATCGACCTGAGTCAAAGCGAGCTGCGGTTGCAGAACACCCTCGAAACCCTCGAACAGCAGGTCGAGGAACGCACCGCACAGCTGCGCAACAACGAAGAAGCCCTGCGCCAGTCACAGAAAATGGAAGCGGTCGGCCAACTCACCGGCGGCATCGCCCATGACTTCAATAACATGTTGACCGGTATCATCGGCAGCCTGGAGTTGCTGCGCCGGCGCCTGGCCCGTGGCCGTACAGACGACCTGGACAGCCTGATCGATCTGGGGGTGACCTCCGCCAACCGCGCGGCCGGCCTGACCCACCGCCTGCTGGCCTTCTCCCGGCGCCAGTCGCTCGATTCCAAACCCGTGCAGATGAACACCCTGGTGGTTTCCATGGGTGAGTTGCTGCAGCGCAGCATCAACGAAAGCATTCAGCTGGACATGCAGCTCAGTGAACAGCTGTGGGTGGCCGAGGCCGACCCCAACCAACTGGAAAGCGCCCTGCTCAACCTGGTGATCAATGCACGGGATGCCATGCCCGATGGTGGCCAACTGGTGGTGAAAACCAGCAATCGGCATCTGGACCGCGCCTTCACCCAGGCCCACAGCAACCTCGACCCGGGCGAGTATGTGATGCTGAGCGTCACCGACACCGGCTGTGGCATGCCGCAAAGCACCATCAACCGGGCCTTCGACCCGTTTTTTACCACCAAGCCGATCGGCCAGGGCACAGGCCTCGGGTTATCGATGATTTATGGTTTCAGCAAACAATCCCGCGGCCACGTCGCCATCCAGAGCGAAGTGGGCAACGGCACCACGGTGAGCTTGTTCCTGCCGCGCTTCGGTGGCGATCTGCCCCGGGATGTTCCGGCAGACGTCCATCACGCTCCGTCCGCGCAAAACGGCGAAACGGTGTTGATCGTCGAAGACGACCCGGCGGTGCGGGTGCTGGTCAGTACCGTGTTGAGCGAGCTGGGTTACGCCTTTGTCGAGGCCGCGGATGCCGACAGTGCGGTACCGATCCTGGATTCGGCGCAACGGATCGACCTGATGATCAGCGATGTCGGCTTACCCGGCATGAATGGCCGGCAGCTGGCGGAAATCGGCCGGCAGTACCGGCCTGAACTCAAGGTATTGTTCATCACCGGCTACGCCGAACACGCCGCGGTGCGCGGCGGTTTCCTGGACCCGGGCATGCAGATGATCACCAAGCCGTTCACCTTTGACCTGTTGACGGCGAAGGTGCGGGAGATGATCCGGATCTGACCCCCCTCTCTTGTAGGAGCGAAGCTTGCTCGCGAAGGCGTCACGTCTGACACACCGCGTTATCGTTCTTCGCGGGCAAGTCGGATCGCCGCACCGCTCGCTCCTACGAAAGCATTTCCTGCATCAGCTCCTGCAGCACATCCAGGTCGAACGGTTTGCCCAGGATCGGCGCCTTTCGGGTGATCGGGCTGTCAGTCTCGCGGATTTCCTGTGGATAGCCGCTGATGAAAATCACCTTCAGCTCAGGTCGCAGCTTCACCGCGGGTTCGGCGATCTGTACGCCCGAGATCCCCCCAGGCAAGCGGAAGTCTGTGATCATCATGTCCAGGTGCGGCTTGCTCGCCAGGATTTCGAAGGCCTGCTCGCCGTTTTCGGCCTGCAGCACCCGGTAGCCCTCACCCGACAGATAGGCCGATAGCACCATCAATATCGAGGGGTCATCTTCGACGATCAGTACGACGTCTTGTGCATCTTCACTCATGGGAAGCCTTTGTTCGGTCAATAGCTGCTGATACGACCGTGGGGTCGATCAGAGGTTGCGTTTAGCTGGCTGTTTTCCTACAGCGGCAGACAAACGCGAAACAAGGCGCCTTCGCCAATCCGGCTCTGGACGGTAATGGAACCGCCATGGGCGGTCACTATCTGTTCTGAAATAAACAACCCCAGGCCCAACCCGGCGACGGCATGTTTAGCCGAGACCCGCTCGAACTGTTGGAAAATGCGCTTCTGGTTCTCTTCACCAATGCCGATTCCAAGATCCTGCACCTCCACCAGCGCCTGGCCGTTCTCACTGTACACCTTCACGGTGATCGGACTCTTGGCGCCGTACCGTAAAGCGTTCGTCAACAAATTGGAAATGACCTGTTCGATGCGAAACTCGTCCCAGTGCCCCACCACCGGATGCCCGGCCTGCAGGGTGACCGAGGACTCTGCGGCTTCGATCTGTGGAGCAAAGTTCTGTAACAAATCTTCAACCAGCGCAGACAAGTCGAAGCGCGTTGGCCGGATCGACAGCTTGCCGGTACGAATTCTCGACACATCCAGCATGTCTTCGATCAGTCGGATCAGGCTTTTGATCTGCCGCTCGTCGCGATCGACCATTGCGTGCATCTTTTCCAGGGTGAACGCCGCAGCGTTATCCCGGGCCAGGTGCATCTTGCGCAGTTGGGTTTCGAGAATCAGGCCATTGAGCGGCGTGCGGACTTCATGAGCGACGATCGACATGAAGTCATCGCGCATGCGCACCGCCTGTTCCAGTTCGAGCTGGGTGCTCTGCAACTGCTCGAGCAGTGCTGCCTGCTCGCGCCGGCTTCGCTCAAGCGCTTCGACCTGTTGCTTCATCGCCTTGCTCTGGCGGAACAGATCGACGAACACGTTGACCTTGCTCTTGACCGCGTGGATGTCCAGCGGCTTGTAGAGGAAGTCCACCGCACCGCTTTCGTAGCCTTTGAATGCGTAATTCAATTCGCGCCCGGCAGCGCTGACAAACACGATCGGAATGTTCCGGGTCTTTTCCGTGCCACGCATCAGCTCGGCCAGTTCGAAGCCATTCATGCCGGGCATCTGCACGTCGAGAATGGCGATGGCGAATTCGTGCTGCAACAGCAGGGACAAGGCTTCGTCAGCGGACAAGGCTTTATAGACGATACGGTCTTCACGCTTGATCAACGCTTCGAGCGCCAACAGGTTTTCCGGCAAATCGTCGACGATCAGCAGTTTGGCTTGGATATTACTTAGCATGCTATTCGTTCCAGCTCGACAAGCAGACGGCCGATGCCGCGCAGGGGGAGGATGTGATCTGGCGCCAGAGTATCCAGCGCGGCCAAGGGCATGGTCGCGACCTGGGCTTCGTCAGGATCCTGCACGATGGTCAGGCCGCCACGATGCTTGACCTTGGCCAGGCCGTGCGCGCCGTCGCGGTTGGCGCCGGTCAGCAACACCGCGGCCAGCGCCTGGCCATACGCATCGGCAGCCGACTCGAACAGGTAATCGATGGCGGGACGCGAATAATGCACGCGGTCCTCCAGGCTCAAGGAAAAGCTGCGGTCCTGCTCCACCGACAAGTGATACCCGGGCCCGGCAAAGTACAGGGTCCCCGCTTGGATCGGCGTCTTGTCCCGGGCTTCCAGCACCGGCAGGGCCACTCTTCGCGCGAAGACTTCGGCGAGTTGGCTGCGACCTGCTTCAGGCAGGTGCAGCACCACTATGATCGGCAGGACGAAACCTTTGCGCAGCGGGCCGAGGAGCGTGAGCAACGCCTGCACGCCGCCCGCCGAGGCGCCGATCACAATCGCTTCCATACAAGGCAATTCCTTTGCTCTGTTCATGATTTGCGGTAGATCCGTTCTTGTTTGATCAGGGGATCGAACTGGTTGCCATACGCTGAGAAATCCGGGGTTTCCTTGCTGCCCAGCACCAGAAATCCCCGATGGCAAAGGGACTCATGGAACAAACCGAAAGCGCGATCTTGAAGCTTTTTATTAAAGTAAATCAATACGTTACGACATGAAATTAATTGAGTTTCTGAAAAGACGCTGTCGGTCGCCAAGCTGTGGTCGGCGAAGGTCACGTTGTCACACAGCGTTTTGTCGAAAATGGCGTAGCCATAGGCTGCCGTGTAGTAGTCGGCAAACGACTGCTGGCCACCTGCCTGCTGGTAGTTGTGAGTGTAGGCGCGGACATTCTCCATGGAGAAAATCCCCTGCTTGGCTTTATCCAGCGAACGCGGGTTGATGTCGGTGGCGTAGATGATGGTGCGATCGAGCAGGCCCTCTTCGCGCAACAGAATCGCCATCGAATAGACTTCTTCACCGGTGCTGCAACCGGCGATCCAGATCTTGATCGAAGGATAGGTCTTGAGCAACGGCACCACTTCCTGGCGGATGGCGAGGAAGTGCGAGGGGTCGCGGAACATTTCACTGACCGGAATCGTCAGCAACTGCAGCAATTGCATGAACGCTGTCGGATCGTGGAGCACCTTTTCTTGCAACGCCGAAATAGTGGCACATTCAAACTGGGTCAACGCGTGGTGGACGCGACGCTTGATCGACGCACCGGAATAATCGCGAAAGTCGTAGCTGTACTTGAGGTAAATCGCCTCGATCAGCAAGCGCAATTCGATTTCGCTATTGCGCTCCCCGGAATAAATGCTTTCCACTAAATGCGTTCCATCTTCGGTAACCACACGCGAATCAACGAGAACAGGCGATCCAGGTCAATGGGCTTGGCCAGGTAATCGTTGGAGCCGGCCTGCAAACAGCGCTCCTGATCGTCCTTCATGGCCTTGGCCGTCACCGCAATGATCGGCAGCTTGCGCCAGCGCGGGTCCTTGCGGATCAGGCTGGTGGCTTCGAAGCCGTCCATCTCCGGCATCATCACATCCATCAACACCAGATCGATATCCTCGATTTCATTCAAGCGTTCAATCGCCTCACGGCCGTTACGGCCAATGACCACGACCGCACCCTTGTGTTCCAGCGCACTGGTCAGGGCGAAGATGTTGCGCACATCGTCGTCCACCAGCAGCACCTTGCGGCCCTCGAAGACCTTGTCGCGGCTGCGCGCGGTCTTGAGCATCCTCTGCCGTTCATGGGACAACCCGGATTCGACTTTGTGCAGAAAGAGTGTGACCTCATCCAGCAGACGCTCGGGCGAGCGCGCGCCCTTGATGATGATCGAACGCGAATACTTGCGCAGTTCGGCTTCCTCGTCCCGGGTCAGGTTGCGCCCGGTGTAGACGATCACCGGCGGGAACGAGCAGATATCCTCGGTGGACATGCGCTTGAGCAGATCGTTGCCAAGCATGTCCGGCAGTTTGAGATCGATGATCATGCAGTCGAAAACGGTCGTGCGCAGCAGGTTCAGCGCTTCCTGCGCTAGGCCAACGGCGGTGATTTCGATGTCATCGTCGCCGATCAGGCGGGCAATGCTGTCGCGTTGCACGTCGTCGTCTTCAACCAGCAGCACACGCTTGACCTTCTGGGTCAGCTTGGCTTCGAGGCGGGCAAACACGTCCTTGAGTTCTTCGCGGGTGGTCGGCTTGACCGCATACCCGATGGCGCCCATGTGCATGGCGGCTTCGACGCGATCTTCCACCGAAATGACATGCACCGGAATGTGCCGGGTTTGCGCGTGTTCCTTCAGTCGCTGCAAGACAGTCAATCCGGAATGATCCGGCAAACGCATGTCCAGCAGGATGGCGTCCGGGATGAACTCCCTGGCCAGGTCGTAGCCTTCGTCGGCCCCGTGGGCTACCAGGCATTGATAACCCAATTCATGGGCCAGGTCGTAGAGGATGTGCGCAAAGTTGGGCTCATCTTCTACCACCAGGATACAACGCGTGGTGAAGGGCGCCTTTGCGCGATCGTCGTCGAAACGCGGGATATCCACAGCGGCGATCAGCGGCACCGGCGCGGCGGGCGTGACTCTCGGGGTCATGGCCACCGGTGAGGCCTTCATCGGTTCGACCGGCTCATCCCCCGGTTCAACGTATTGCCGAGGCAAGACCAGGGTAAATACACTGCCCTGCCCTGGCTCGCTGGTGACGCTGATGGAACCGCCGAGCAATGCCGCCAGGTCGCGGGAAATCGACAGGCCCAGGCCAGTGCCGCCGTAGCGGCGGTTGGTGGTGCCATCGGCCTGGCGGAAGGCTTCGAAAATGCTGTCCTGCTGGTCCGCGGCAATGCCGATCCCGGAGTCGCGAACGACAAAGGCGATACCGTCGCCAGGCTGGTTGGCCACTGTCAGGCTGACCGAGCCTTTTTCGGTGAATTTCACCGCGTTGGAGAGCAGGTTCTTGATGACCTGCTCCAGGCGCTGGCGGTCGGTATAGATCATCGTCGGCGCGCCCGGCTGCAATTCGACTTGCAGGTCCAGCCTCTTGTCTGCGGCCAGCGGTTGGAACATCCCGCGCAACCCTTCCACCAGACGCGCGACGCTGGTGTTCTCCGGACGCACCTCGAGTTTGCCGGCCTCGACCTTGGAAATGTCGAGAATATCGTTGATCAGGTTGAGCAAGTCATTGCCGGCGGAGTAGATCGACTCGGCGAATTTGACTTGCTCGGCGCTGAGGTTTTGCTGAGGGTTTTCCGCCAGCAACTTGGCCAGGATCAATGAGCTGTTCAGCGGCGTACGCAACTCATGGGACATGTTGGCGAGGAATTCGGACTTGTACTTGCTCGAACGCTGCAGCTCTTCGGCGCGTTCTTCGAGCTGGATCTGCGCCTGATTGAGTTCCGTGTTCTTAAGGTCCATGGCGTCGCGCTGATCGGCCAGGATCTGCGCCTGATCCGCGAGTTGCTCATTGGTCTGCTCAAGCTCGACCTGCTGGGTTTCCAGGTGTGCCTGGGACTCCTTGAGAATCCGCGATTGCTCTTCCAGTTCTTCGTTGGCGGTCTTGAGTTCCTCCTGCTGGACCTGCAGCTCTTCGTTGAGCTGCTGGGTTTCGGCCAGCACTTCCTGCAGGCGTTGGCGATAGCGCGCGGCTTCGATGGACGTGCCGATGTTGCCGGCAATCAGTTCAAGCAGTTCGACATCGCGCTCGTCGAGCGGACGCAGGAAACCCAGTTCGATCACCCCGTTGATCCGGTCATCGTCACTGGTCGGCACCACCAGCACGCTATGGGGCAAGCCTTCGCCGAGGCCGGAGCTGACCTTGAAATAGTCACTTGGTACGTTGTCGAGGCGGATCAAGCGAGCCTGTTCCGCGACCTGGCCGACAATGCCTTCGCCACTGTGGATCTGTTGGTCAAGCGCCTCCTGTTCCCGGGAGAGGCCATAAGAGGCAATGCGCTTGAGACCGCCGTGTTCTTCACGGACATAAATAGCGGCGACCGCCGTACCGAGGTACTGCGCGCAAAACTGCAGAATGTTGCGCCCGAGCACATTGAGCGACAGCTGCCCCAGCACTTGTTCGGCCAGTTCGGTCTGGCCGTTGCGCAGCCAGGCCTGCTGTTCCAGGCGACGGGCGCTGGCCTGTTGCGCGGCGAGGTTGGCACTGTAGCTTTGTGAAAGGTTGAGCAGATCCCGGCGGCCGATGTAGGCCAGCAATGCGCTGATCCCTGCGATGAACAGCATATAAAGGACGATGCTCCAGACGGTGGTGCGCCGTACTTCCTCGTTGCGCGCGGTGCGCAACTGCTGCTCCATGTCGATCACGTCTTCGAATTGTTTGCGGATCTCATCGGTCAGGCGTTTGCCCTGCCCGGCCTTGACTGCGGCGCGATAGTCCCCACGTGAGCGCTGCAACTCGATGATGGTCGTGGCGTATGCGGCCCATTCATCCTGCAAAGCCTGCAACCGGTGCAGGCGGTCGGTTTGCACCGGGTTATCCGCCGTCAGATCGAGCAAGGTCTTGAGGGCGACCGCGATTCGCGGCTTCGCCGTTTCGTAGGGTTCAAGGAATTGCTCATCGCCCGTGAGCAGGAAGCCGCGCATCCCGGTTTCCAGATCGACGGTCAGTTTTATCGATTCATTGGCGTTATTGATCACCCGGTCGGTGTGCTCGACCCACTGGATCACCGACAGCAGATAGGCGATGAGCGAAACGAAGAACACGGCACTGAGTACGCCGACACCCAAGGGCAGACTCACGTTGCGGCTCAGGAGTTTACGAAATCGTTGCTCGTCAACCGAAGACGCGGAGGTCATGGGGAAGCCTTGTCGATCTGTTGAAAACCACGGAGTTTGCCCCAAAACCGCCACGACGATCCAACTTTCTGACAGGTTTTCGCGCAAAATCCTACATTCAGCTGCTCCGGCGCGAAGGAGCGGTTATCCTTGCCAGCCATCCTTTTTTCATCAGCGCCGGGAACTTGTCGGGATCCGCTACTTACTCATGCAAGAGCCCGGCGATTTCGATCGACCGGCCACCGCCTTTTTCAACCTTTGAGATCCCTTACTATGTCCCCTGATGCGTCCATCATCCTTGTCGTCGAAGACGATGCCATCGTCCGCATGCTGATCGTCGATGTGCTGGAGGAACTGGAGTTCAAGGTGCTCGAGGCCGATGGCAGCGAACAGGCACTGGAATTTCTCAACGACGAAGATCAGCACATCGACCTGATGATGACCGACGTCGGTCTGCCGGTCATGGATGGCCGTGAACTGGCCACGCAGGCGCGGATGCTGCGTGCGGATCTGCCGATCCTTTTCGCCAGTGGTTATGCCGAAAGCATTGAGGTACCTGATGGGATGCAGGTAATTGGCAAGCCGTTCTCCATCGAGCAGCTGCGCGACAAGGTCAGAGTTATGCTCAACAACGCCTGATCTGCACCGACACGGCAACGGGGTTTGCCATGGCCTGTGGTTTAATCGCACCCCGATTTTGTCCCCTGCCCTCGTTTCAAGGAATGTCCATTCATGAGTCAGCCCCGCGCAACCAAAGTCCTGGTCATTGGTTACGTCTGGCCCGAGCCCCGCTCTTCGGCGGCTGGCGGGCATATGATGCAAATTCTCGAGACGTTCCTGGAGCAAGGCTGGGACATTACCTTCAGCAGTCCGGCGGGCACTGGCGAACACCGGGCAGACCTGGCGGCCCTGGGCATACGCGAAGTGCCGATCGAATTGAACAACAGCAGTTTCGACAGCTTCATCAGCCAACTGGCGCCGGATGTCGTGCTGTTCGATCGGTTCATGATGGAAGAACAATTCGGCTGGCGCGTTGAACAACAGTGTCCTGATGCTTTGCGTGTACTGGAGACTTCCGATCTGCAAAGCCTGCGCGATGCCCGCCATCTACGGCTCAAGGAGCGTTTGAAGGCCAGTGACGACGCCGATGATTTCAGCGAGTTGTTCGCCAAGGCTTTGCGTGCAGAGTTCGAGTTCATGGCCGGGACCGATCTGGCCAAACGGGAGATCGCCGCGATTTATCGTTGTGACTTGAACCTGATGATTTCCGATGTGGAAATCGAGTTGCTGGTCGAACAATTCAAGGTGCCGCGCAACTTGCTGCACGGGTGCCCGCTGATGGTCGACCTGCCGAGCGCGCCGCCAGCGGCCTTTGAGGAAAGGGCGCACTTTCTCAGCATCGGCAATTTCCGCCATGCGCCGAACTGGGACGCGGTGCTCTGGATGAAAACCACCCTGTGGCCGCTGATCCGCGAGCAGCTGCCAAGTGCTCAGTTGCACATCTACGGCGCTTATACACCGCCCAAGGCCACTGCGCTGCACAATGCGGCCCAAGGGTTTCATGTGATGAACTGGGCGGAAGATGCCTTGCAAGTCATGTCGGCGGCGCGTGTGTGCCTGGCACCGTTGCGCTTTGGGGCGGGCATCAAAGGCAAGCTCGTTGATGCGATGCTGTGCGGGACGCCGAATGTCACCACGCCGATCGGCGCAGAAGCCATGCACGGCGACGAGCCGTGGCCAGGGGCGGTGACCCGGACGGCCCAGGCGTTCGCCGATAACGCCGTGCAACTTTATAAGGACAAGACCCGCTGGCTGGATGCACAAGCGCAAGGATTGCAACTACTGGCCAGTCGTTATCAGCGCACCCGCCACGGCCCGGCATTGATTGCCCGAATCAACGAATGCCGCCTGCACCTCTCGTCCATCAGAAGGGATAACTTCACCGGCAGCATGCTGCGCCATCATCAGCACAAGAGCACTCAATACATGTCGCAATGGATTGAAGCGAAAAACCGTCTGATCACTTGACGAACCACCGGGTAGCATTAACCGGCTGGAACGAGGCATGATCAGCGGGCGATAACAACAAAAGCGCACTGAAATGACCCGGACTGCCAGAGTTACCGACCCTTCCTACGAGCTGATGGACGACCACAACGGGTTGTCCATCATCTATCGCCAGCATGGCTTTCCCTGCCCCCTGGTGCGTTGGCATTTCCACAAGGAATACGAACTGCACCTGATCGTCGCCAGCTCCGGCAAGGTGTTCATCGGCGACTACATCGGCAACTTCTATCCCGAATCCCTGTTCCTCACCGGCCCCAACCTGCCCCACAACTGGATCAGCCAGGTCGCCGAAGACGAAGTAGTGCCCAAGCGCGACATGCTGGTCAACTTTACGGACGAATTGTTCGACAGCGGGCACCTGGTGTTCGCTGAGTTCAAGACCCTGATACCGCTGCTTGAGCGTGCGCAGTACGGCATCGAATTCCGCTGCAAACGCACCATCCGCCAGGCGATGGACCTAATGCAGCGTATCGCCGATTCGACGGGTGTGACCCGGCTTGGGCACTTTTTCATTCTGCTGGAACTGCTGGCCTCCTGCGACGATTACCAAACGCTTTCCGGCGCCACGACGCCCCAGTTGGCCGACGAGCACAACATCGATCGCACCAACCGGGCCGTGGACTACATCTTCGCCCACTACGCCCGGGATCTGCCGCTGGAGGAAGTGGCCGAGCACCTGGGCATGAAGCCGACCTACTTCAGCCGGGTTTTCAAACAAGCCACCGGGCGATGCTTCATCGAATTCGTCAATCGCCTGCGCATCAGCAAATCCTGCGAATTATTGGCCGACGGCGACAAACCGGTGACCGATGTGTGTTTCGAGTCGGGGTTCAACAATATTTCCAATTTCAATCGGCGGTTTCAGCAGCTCAAAGGCATGACGCCGTCGCACTATCGCAAGTTGGCGGTGCAGCGTTTGACCGAACAGAATCTGGGTTAACACCTATCCCTGTGGGAGCGGCGGTGCAAGTCAACTTTTCCGGCTAAAACCTGTACGGATTCGATCGAGAACGAGCGCACAAAACCCGTCCCCAGCACCTCTCGCCCTCACGCCCAGTGCAAAATAGTATCAACTCAAGTGTGACCGATGATTTGTCACGCCATCAATTGAACGTTGTAATCAGTGCACATTCTTCCTGCCTTCGGAAGACACAAAAACAATAACCATCCTTCTGCAACCCGCCAGGTGCAGAAAAGGAGTGCACGATGCAACCTTCTGTAAACGCTCTGCTAGCCCTCACCTGCATGACCCTCAGCAGCGTCAGCCTCGGCGCCCAGACCCTGACCATCGCCACCGTCAACAACAGCGACATGATCCGCATGCAAAAGCTCTCGAAAACCTTCGAGGCCGAGCATCCGGACATCAAGCTCAATTGGGTGGTGCTGGAAGAAAATGTCCTGCGCCAACGCCTGACCACCGACATCGCCACTCAAGGTGGCCAGTTCGATGTGTTGACCATCGGCATGTACGAAGCCGCACTCTGGGGCGCCAAGGGTTGGCTGGAGCCGATGAAGGACTTGCCGGCCAGCTACGCGCTCGACGATGTCTTCCCTTCCGTACGTGACGGCCTCTCGGTGAAGGGGACGCTTTACGCGTTGCCGTTCTACGCCGAAAGCTCCATCACCTATTACCGCACCGACCTGTTCAAGAACGCCGGGTTGACCATGCCCGAACGTCCGACCTGGACCCAGATCGGCGAATTCGCCGGCAAGCTCACCGACAAGGATAAGGAACAGTACGGCATCTGCCTGCGCGGCAAGGCCGGCTGGGGCGAGAACATGGCGCTCATCAGCACCGTCGCCAATGCGTATGGTGCGCGCTGGTTCGATGAGCAGTGGAAGCCGGAATTCACCGGCCCGGAATGGAAGAACGCGCTGAATTTCTACGTCGACACCATGAAGAAATCCGGCCCACCGGGCGCCTCGAGTAACGGTTTCAACGAAAACCTGGCGCTGTTCAACAGCGGCAAGTGCGCGATCTGGGTCGATGCCAGCGTGGCCGGTTCCTTCGTCACCGACAAGACCCAGAGCAAAGTCAGCGAACATGTCGGCTTCACCTACGCACCGCACGAAACCACCGACAAGGGCTCGGCTTGGATGTATTCCTGGGCCCTGGCAATTCCGACCAGTTCCAAGGCCAAGGACGCGGCGAAAACCTTTAGCACCTGGGCCACTTCCAAGGAGTACGGGGCGTTGGTCGCGGAAAAAGACGGCATCGCCAACGTGCCGCCAGGCACCCGGGCCTCGACCTATAGCGAGGCCTATCTGCAGGCCGCGCCATTCGCCAAGGTGACGCTAGAGTCGCTGAAAGCGGCGGACCCGAGCAAGCCGAGCGCCAAACCGGTGCCGTACATCGGTATTCAGTTGGTGACCATTCCCGAGTTCCAGGCCGTGGGCACCCAGGTCGGCAAATTGTTTTCCGCGGCGCTGATCGGCCAGACCACGGTCGACCAGGCCCTGACTGCCGCCCAGTCAACCACCGAACGTGAAATGAAGCGCGCCGGGTATCCCAAATAACCCCCGCCCGCCCCCCCCTGTAGGAGCGAGGCTTGCCCGCGAAGGCGGTGTGTCAGACAAGCCGCCTTCGCGGGCAAGCCTCGCTCCTACAGTAGATCTTCATTTGTCTGTTCGCTGGCAAGCCTCGCTCCTACAGTAGATCTTCATTTGTCTGTTCCTTATTGGTTCTATCACCATGAATATTTCAACCGCCAAAGCTCACATCGACCTTCCCCAACCCCTGCGTAAAAGCCGCCTGGCCAACCCCGGCTGGTTCCTGGTCAGCCCCTCGGTGGCGCTGTTGCTGCTGTGGATGATCGTGCCGCTGGGCATGACCGTCTACTTTTCGCTGATCCGCTACAACCTGCTCTACCCCGGGGAAAACCAGTTCGTCGGCCTGGAAAACTTCAGCTACTTCCTCAGCGATTCGGGGTTCATGCCCGGCGCCACCAACACCCTGTTGCTGGTGGGCAGCGTGCTGCTGATCAGCGTGGTGTTCGGCGTGTTGATCAGTGCCTTGCTGGAGGCCAGTGAGTTTCTCGGTCGCGGCCTGGTGCGGGTGCTGCTGATCTCGCCGTTCTTCATCATGCCCACCGTCGGCGCGCTGATCTGGAAGAACCTGATTTTCCACCCAGTGTCGGGGATTCTCGCCTACGTCTGGAAACTGTTCGGCGCGCAGCCGGTGGACTGGCTGGCGCATTACCCGCTGCTGTCGATCATCATCATCGTCTCCTGGCAGTGGCTGCCCTTTGCGATCCTGATCCTGATGACCGCCATGCAGTCCCTCGACCAGGAGCAGAAGGAAGCCGCGCGCCTCGATGGCGCAGGTCCCATCGCGATTTTCTGGCACCTGACCCTGCCGCACCTGGCCCGCCCCATCGCGGTGGTGGTGATGATCGAAACCATCTTTTTGCTCTCGGTGTTCGCCGAAATCTTCACCACCACCAACGGCGGCCCCGGCTACGCCTCGACCAACCTCGCCTACCTGATCTACAACCAGGCGCTGGTGCAGTTCGACGTCGGCATGGCCTCCGCCGGCGGCCTGATCGCGGTGCTGATCGCCAACATCGCGGCCATCGTCCTGGTGCGGATGATCGGCAAAAACCTGACCGACAAAGCCTGAGGCCATTGCCATGACCCTTCAACACTCCCGTCGTCTGCAAAGCCTGCTGCTGGGCACCCTGGCCTGGGCCATCGCGATCCTGATCTTCTTCCCGATCTTCTGGATGGTGCTGACCAGCTTCAAGAGCGAAATCGATGCGTTCGCCACGCCGCCGCAGTTCATCTTCACCCCGACCCTGGAGAACTACCTGCACATCAACGAGCGCAGCGACTACGTCAGTTTCGCCTGGAACTCGGTGGTGATTTCCTTCAGCGCCACCGCCCTGTGCCTGCTGATCGCGGTGCCGGCCGCCTACTCCATGGCGTTCTACGAAACCCAGCGCACCAAGGGCACGCTGCTGTGGATGCTCTCGACCAAGATGCTGCCGCCGGTGGGCGTGCTGATGCCGATCTACCTGCTGGCCAAGAGTTTCGGCCTGCTGGACACGCGCATCGCGCTGATCGTGATCTACACCCTGATCAACCTGCCGATCGTGGTCTGGATGATTTACACCTACTTCAAGGACATTCCCCGGGACATCCTCGAAGCCGCGCGCCTGGATGGGGCGAAGCTGTGGCAGGAAATGGTCCGGGTGCTGCTGCCGATCGCCAAGGGCGGCCTGGCTTCCACGGTGTTGCTGTCGCTGATCCTGTGCTGGAACGAAGCCTTCTGGTCGCTGAACCTGACCTCGTCCCAGGCCGCCCCGCTGACCGCCCTGATCGCCTCGTACTCCAGCCCCGAAGGGCTGTTCTGGGCCAAGTTGTCGGCGGTCTCGACCCTGGCCTGCGCACCGATCCTGATCTTCGGCTGGATCAGCCAGAAACAACTGGTGCGCGGCCTGTCGTTTGGCGCGGTGAAATGAAGATAGCCCCCTTGTGGGAGATGCCCTCCCTGTGGGAGCGAGCCTGCTCGCGATGGACGTGAACGATAACGCGCACTGCCTGGAAGAACGCGCCCCCTGTAGGAGCGAGCTTGCTCGCGAAAAACGTGAACGATAACGCGCACTGCCCAGAAGAACGCGGTGCCTGCGGGTTTTTCGCGAGCAAGCTCGCTCCTACAGGAATAGCCCGGCCCGGCACAATTTGAATAACAACAAACGGAGGCCCACCACCATGGCCAACCTGAAAATCAAGAACCTGCAAAAAGGCTTCGAAGGCTTTTCCATCATCAAGGGCATCGACCTGGAAGTGCGCGACAAGGAATTCGTGGTCTTCGTCGGCCCCTCGGGCTGCGGCAAGTCCACCCTGCTGCGGCTGATCGCCGGCCTGGAAGAAGTCAGCGGCGGCACCATCGAGCTCGATGGCCGCGACATCACCGAAGTCAGCCCGGCCAAGCGCGACCTGGCCATGGTGTTCCAGACCTACGCCCTGTACCCGCACATGAGCGTGCGCAAGAACATGTCGTTCGCCCTCGACCTGGCCGGCGTGCCCAAGGCCGAGGTCGAGAAAAAGGTCAACGACGCCGCGCGCATCCTCGAACTCGGGCCGATGCTCGAGCGCAAACCCAAGCAACTCTCCGGCGGCCAGCGCCAGCGCGTGGCCATCGGCCGGGCGATCGTGCGCAACCCGAAAATCTTCCTGTTCGACGAACCGCTGTCCAACCTCGACGCCGCCCTGCGGGTGCAAATGCGCCTGGAACTGTCGCGGCTGCACAAGGAACTGCAAGCGACCATGATCTACGTGACCCACGACCAGGTCGAAGCCATGACCCTGGCCGACAAGGTCGTCGTATTGAATGGCGGCAGGGTCGAACAGGTCGGCTCGCCGCTGGAGCTCTATCACCAGCCGGCCAACCTGTTCGTCGCTGGCTTCCTTGGCACGCCGAAGATGGGTTTCCTCAAAGGCAAGGTCACCCGCGTCGAGCGCCACGGCTGCGAAGTGCTGCTGGATGCCGGCACCCGCATCACCTTGCCGTTCACCGGCGCCACCCTGAACGTCGGCGGCGCCGTGACCCTGGGCATCCGCCCGGAACACCTCGAGCTGGCGCAACCCGGCGACTGCAGCCTGCAGGTCACCGCTGACGTCAGCGAACGCCTGGGCAGCGACACCTTCTGCCACGTCGTGACCGCGTCCGGCGAAGCCTTGACCCTGCGCGTGCGCGGCGACCTGGCCAGCCGCTATGGCGAAACCCTGAGCCTGCACCTGGACGCCGGACACTGCCATTTATTCGATGCCGACGGCGTGGCGCTGACCCGTCCGTTGCGCGTTGCCGCCTGAACTCAGAGAGCCTGTGATGAAACTGAACAAACAGAATCTGCATCACCTCGCCTCCGAGGTGCGCCTGCCCGCCTACACCCTGAGCGACACCCGCCAGGGCATCGCGCACATCGGCGTCGGCGGTTTCCACCGCGCGCACCAGGCGTATTACACCGACGCCCTGATGAACACCGGCAAGGATCTGGACTGGGCCATTTGCGGCGTCGGCCTGCGCGCCGAAGACCGTCGCGCCCGGGATGACCTGAAGGCGCAGGATTACCTGTTCACCCTGCTTGAGCTGGGCGACACCGACGACACCGAAGTCCGGGTGATCGGCGCGATCCGCGACATGCTGCTGGCCGAAGACGGCGCCCAGGCGCTGATCGACAAGCTGGCTAGCCCCGAGATTCGCATTGTCTCTCTGACCATCACCGAAGGTGGCTACTGCATCGACGACAGCAACGGCGAATTCATGGCCCATTTGCCGCAGATCCAACATGACCTGGCGCATCCGGATGCACCGACAACCGTGCTCGGCTTTCTCTGCGCCGCCCTGGTCAAGCGCCGTGCCGCCGGCACGCGGGCATTCACCTTGATGTCCTGCGATAACCTGCCGCACAACGGCGCGGTCACCCGCAAGGCGCTCCTGGCTTTTGCTGCCCTGCGCGATGCCGAGCTGCGCGACTGGATCGACAGCAACGTCAGTTTTCCTAACGCCATGGTGGACCGCATCACCCCGATGACCAGCACCGGACATCGCCTGCAACTGGCGGACAGGCATGCCGTCGATGATGCCTGGCCGGTGGTCTGCGAACCCTTTGCGCAATGGGTGCTGGAAGACAAGTTCGTCAACGGGCGTCCGGCCTGGGAACAGGTCGGCGTACAGTTTACCGACGACGTCACGCCATACGAAGACATGAAAATCAAACTGCTCAACGGCAGCCACCTGGCCCTGACGTACCTGGGATTCCTGAAGGGTTACCGCTTCGTCCACGAAACCATGAACGACCCGCTGTTTGTCCGGTACATGCGCGCCTACATGGATCTGGACGTGACGCCACAGCTGTCGCCCGTGCCGGGAATCGACCTGGCCGACTACAAGAACACCCTGGTCGAACGCTTCTCCAATCAGGCGATTGCCGATCAGCTGGAGCGTGTGTGCTCGGACGGTTCGTCTAAGTTTCCCAAGTTCACCGTGCCGACCATCAATGGTTTGATTGCCGCTGACTGCGAGACGAAGCGTGCGGCGCTGGTAGTGGCGGCCTGGGCGTTGTATTTGAAGGGGGTGGATGAGCAGGGCGATACGTACTCGATTCCAGATCCACGCGCGGCGTTTTGCCAGGCATTGGTGGCCGATGATGCGTTGATCACCCAGCGGTTGTTGGCGGTTGAGGAGATTTTTGGTGCGGCGATACCTAACTCGCCGGAGTTTGTGGCGGCGTTCGAGTGGTGCTGTAACAGTTTGCGGGAGGTTGGAGTGACCAAGACCCTCGAGCGAGTACTCGCCTGAGTCCTGCAGTGAAGTTGCTATCGTCATCGCGGGCAAGCCCGCTCCCACAGGGTTTTATGTCGTACACAAATCCCGTGTACACCAGAGAAACCTGTGGGAGCGGGCTTGCCCGCGATGGCTGACTGACAAACAACATAAATGTTGAATGTGTACTGATATCGACCTGACGATCCAAAGGATCCTCCATGGCAAACCAACAACTCTTCCTCGGCATCGACTGCGGCACCCAAGGCACCAAGGCCCTCATCCTCGATGCGCACAGCGGTGAGGTGCTCGGCCAGGGCGCCGCGGCGCACAGCCTGATCAGCGGCGCCAATGGCCGTCGCGAACAGGACCCGGCGCAATGGCTGGAAGCATTCACTTGCGCCACTCGCCAAGCGCTGCTCGCGGCCGGCGTCGACGGCCTGGACATCCTCGGGATCGGCGTCTCGGGCCAGCAACACGGCCTGGTCCTGCTCGATGATAAAGGCCAGGTATTGCGTGCGGCCAAACTCTGGTGCGACACCGAATCCACGGCGCAGAACGACTGCCTGCTGACCCATCTGGGCGGCGAAGAAGGCTCGCTGGAACGCCTCGGCGTGGTGATCGCTCCGGGTTACACGGTGTCAAAGCTGCTCTGGACCAAAGAACAGCACCCGGAAGTGTTTTCCCGCATCGCCCGCATCCTGCTGCCCCACGACTACCTCAACTACTGGCTCACCGGCCGCAGTTGCAGCGAGTATGGCGATGCTTCGGGCACGGGCTATTTCAACGTTCGCACCCGGCAGTGGGACTTACAGCTGCTGCGCGACATCGACCCCAGCGGCCGCCTGCAAGCCGCGTTGCCGGAGCTGATCGACGCCCACCAGGCCGTTGGCACCGTCCTGCCGCACATCGCCGAACACTTGGGTATCAACCCGCTGGCATTGGTGTCCAGCGGCGGTGGCGACAACATGATGGGCGCCATCGGCACCGGCAACATCAAGCCCGGCGCAATCACCATGAGCCTTGGTTCCTCGGGAACGGTCTACGCCTATGCCGATCAGCCGAAGGTCAGTCCGGACGCCTCGGTCGCGACCTTCTGTTCGTCCAGCGGTGGCTGGCTGCCGCTGATCTGCACCATGAACCTGACCAATGCCACCGGGGTGATTCGCGAGTTGTTCGAACTGGATATCGAGCGCTTCAACGAGCTTGTCGCACTAGCGCCGATCGGTGCCGAAGGCGTGTGCATGCTGCCGTTTCTCAACGGTGAACGGGTGCCGGCCCTGCCCCATGCCACGGGCAGCCTGCTGGGGTTGACCATGACCAACCTGACCCAGGCCAACCTGTGTCGCGCCGTGGTAGAGGGCACGACCTACGGTTTGCGTTATGGGCTGGACGTGTTGCGCCGCAATGGCCTGCAAAGCCACAGCATCTGCCTGATCGGCGGCGGCTCGAAAAGCGCGGTGTGGCGGCAGATCGTCGCGGACATCATGAACACGCCAGTGATCTGCACCGGGCAAAGCGAAGCCGCGGCGCTGGGCGCTGCGATTCAGGCGGCGTGGTGCACGTCTTGGGCAAACGGCCATGAACACAGCCTGGCGGACGTGTGCGAGCGCTGCGTGAAGCTCGATCCGGCCAGCGAAACCCTGCCGATTGCAGGTAATGTGGCGGCCAGTCAGCTGGCCTACGAACGCTATCGACGGCAAGTCGCAACGCTTTAAAGAAAAGGAAACCGCCGACAGGTGGCATTCAGCCGGCTTAACCATTTGTTAACGCTGCGGTCCAAAACTTTACTGGACCGCACGCCCTCAGATCTCTCTGACGCCCAGTGCGGCAGGTTCGACGCTACGTCGAGCTGACTCTTCGCCTGCATTGGAGACCGTTCATGAACACGCGCACATTGTTGTCGACAGTTGCCCTCGCCTGCACCGCCTTCGCCGGTCTTGCTCAGGCCGCCGATACGTCCTCGACCCAAACCCAAGTCCCTGCGTATCACTACGGGATGCCATTGCACATCGCCAAGGTCATCTCCTTGACCGAGCCCACGACTTTGTATTGCGAAGTCATTACAGCCGAAATGAAATACATCGACACGTCAGGCCAGCCTGCTCAAATCACTTATCGAAAACTATCCGACGCTTGCAGTATGCAAAGCTGATCAGGCAACCAGATTTTCTCGGCGAATGGCTCGCTCGCCATATCGGTTCGGGCATGCTATCCAATCGTAAGATGGCGTCGGGTCTGGCTGCTCTCCAGACCCGGCGCAAGTCTTGAAGCCGTGGGTTAAAGCGCTTTCCTGTCAGGATGCAGAGGCTGCACATCGGCCCTTTTTTGCATGTCTTCCCGCAACTCGGTAATCAACTCATTGATTTCCCTGCAGCCATTGAGATGTTTAGCATCTATACCCGTCTTTATCAGATCGAGGTGATCGGTTTCACGATCGGAATACACTTTAATCGTCATCGACAGTTCCGGTGTCAGCGTACATTGACAACGTTTCGGAAGAAAACTGCTTTCGATGATGTTTCGAAGTTCCAAGGCAGAAAGAAACATTACGACCCTCTCCTTAATATGAGAATGCCAATCAAACATCCACGTCGATCAGTACCAATCCCCCGCTCATGTTCCCTGCGGGCTTTATCAAGTCCTCATCTGAGTGTTTTCCGGTTTAGCCGCTGACTCAAATAAAAAGCCGGTCAGCTCATGGCCAGCTACAGCATAAAACATGCCGCGAATTTCGCCGTGCAGCTCATCGGTAAATTCAATGAATTAGCTGCTCTGTCAGCCGGCCTTTTCATGCAAAATGCAATAAAGGCTGATGGCGACCCTGCAATTTGCAAGATTCACGGCATAAAATTTGTAACGACGTTGATTCAGTATCTGCCGACCCCACCCACACGCAAGACTAAAAAACGAGTTCTTTGACCCATATCACTACCGTCGGGCTGATTGCATTGGCCCAGACCCTGTGGGTCAGGCTTGCTCACGGACACGACGAACGATCTTTACTTCAGACCGACCTTGTAAAGCACCCCGTCATCCTCATCGGTCAACACATATAAATAGCCGTCCGGCCCCTGCCGCACGTCGCGAATGCGTTTGTTCAGTTCACCCATCAACCGTTCTTCGTGAACCACCTTGTCGCCGTCGAACTGCAAGCGAATCAGCTCCTGAGTGACCAGCGCGCCGATAAACACGTTGTGCTGCCAGGCCTGGAAGCGATCGGCGTCGTAGAACGCCATGCCGCTCAGGCCCGGTGATTTTTCCCAGACATGGTGTGGCGCAACGGTGCCTTCGGCAGTCTTGCCCGTGGCTTCCGGAATTGGCTGGCCGGAATAGTTGATGCCGTGGGTTGCCAGCGGCCAACCGTAATTCTTGCCACGCTCGATAATGTTGATCTCGTCGCCGCCCCGGGGGCCGTGCTCGTTTTCCCACAAGACGCCGGTCCAGGGGTTGAGCGCCGCGCCTTGTGGATTGCGCTGGCCATAGGACCAGATCTCCGGGCGCACGCCGGTCTGACCGACAAAGGGGTTGTCGTCCGGCACCTTGCCATCGGGATAGATGCGCACGACCTTGCCCTGCAGCTTGTCGAGGTCCTGGGCCGTCGGCCGGTCGTTGTTCTCACCCAGGGTGATGAACAGATAACCGTCGCGGTCGAACACCAGACGCGATCCAAAATGGTTGCCCACCGACAGTTTGGGCTCCTGGCGGAAGATCACCTTGAAGTTGTTGATTGTCTTCAGGTCTTGCGACAATTGTCCGCGGCCGACCGCTGTTCCGGCCTTGTCGCCCTTGCCACCGCCTTCGGCGTATGACAGGTAGACCGTACGATCCTGCTTGAAGTCGGGCGACAGCACCACATCAAGCAAGCCGCCCTGCCCCTTGGCCCAGACCTTCGGCACGCCGTCGAGCGGGGCCGACAGTTTGCCGTCAGCGCTGACCAGCCGCAGGTTGCCGGGACGTTCAGTCACCAGCATGCCCTGGCGATCGGGCAGAAACGCCAGGGCCCACGGGTGATCCAGGCCCTCGACGATCGGAGTGACTTCGAGGGTGCCCTGTTCACTTTTCAGTTCTTGAATGGGCGCGGCATACACCGGTGCGATCGCCGTGATCAAGGTGCTGGCACAGAGTGTGGCCAGGAAGGTTTTACGCAACATGCACGATTCCTTTTGTCGTCAGAATGGCTGGCAGACCTGCGTCTTGCCGTTCAACGGTTGCTGGTGCCTGCGTCTCGATGAGGCGGATTGGGTATGAATGTCGGTGGGCTGGAGGGAACCGTTCTGTCCTGGGGATAGCGGTTGCCAATCCCGCCGTTGTCCAGGGTCGGTGGTCGCGGAACTGGTACGGTGTTTGGCCCGCGTATGATCGGAGCGCCGGGTTGGGTGCCCTGCATGCTGTTGGGGTTGGCACGGCGAATCGGGCTGTTGTAGGGATTGCCTGAATGGCCCGTCGGGCTCTGTGCCAGCCGTAATGATGATGCGTCTGCCTGGGCCGGATGGCTCAGCACACCACTCAATGCCAACGCGGCGATGCCAAGCATTAATCGGTTCATCGGGAGGCCTCTGAAGGTCAGCGTGGATAGAGTCTTCGATAGCACGCTACGCCCGGGGTTCGCATTTGTTAATCAAAACCTCCCCGGCAAGATGTAACACCCTTTGACCGTACCGCTGATCCGCCCACGAGACGCGGCCTGAAGCGGCTGAAACTTTTGCGCCGGGCTACGGGTCACCTGATCATCACTTGGGAGAAGACAACGATGGCACGGGCAATCTGGAAAGGCGCAATCAGTTTCGGGCTGGTGCATATCCCTGTCGCGCTGGTTTCGGCGACGTCTTCCCAAGGGGTGGATTTCGACTGGCTCGACAGCCGCAGCATGGAGCCGGTCGGCTACAAGCGCGTGAATAAGGTCACCGGCAAGGAAGTCACCAAAGAGCACATCGTCAAGGGTGTGCAGTACGAAAAGGGTCGCTACGTGGTACTCAGCGAAGAGGAAATCAAGTCGGCGCACCCGCTGTCCACGCAAACCATCGACATCTTTTCTTTTGTCGACAGTGATCAGATCCCTTTGCAAAACATCGACACACCTTACTACCTTGCACCTGATAAACGCGGCGGCAAGGTATACGCGCTGTTGCGCGAAACACTCAGCAAAACCAACAAGGTCGCCCTCGCCCATGTGGTCTTGCATACTCGCCAGCACCTGGCAGCGCTGATGCCTCTGGAGTCGGCCATGGTTCTGGTGATGCTGCGCTGGCCGGCCGAAGTGCGCAGCCTGGAAACGCTCGAACTGGGCAGCGACGTCACCAGTGCGAAGCTGGTCAAGGGCGAACTGGACATGGCCAAACGGTTGGTCGAAGACATGAGCGCCGAGTGGAGCCCTGAAGACTATCGCGACAGTTTCGAAGACAAGATCATGGCGCTCGTGGAGAAAAAGGCCCATGAAGGGAAGATCGAGGACGTGGAAACGGCGACGGGTGAAGAGGAGCGCAAAACTGCGGATGTGATTGATTTGACTGAACTGCTTAAGCGTAGTCTGGGGGGCAAGGCGGCTGCCAAACCTGCAGCGAAAGCGAAATCGAGCGACAAGCCGGCGCCGGCCAAAAAAACTTCAAAGCGTTCCAGTGGCTGACCGATTATCAGGTACCCGACAGTTTTTCGGCTGATGTGCCGGCCCCATCGCGGGCAAGCCCGCTCCCACAGGGTTCAGTGTTAGCTACATATTCGGCGGCAGACACTGGACCTGTGGGAGCGGGCTTGCCCGCGATGGGGCCGTATGCAACAACGCTGAACTCAGATCAGCACAAATACTGCCAGCAACCCTCCCAGAATCGCCCACTTCTCCAGATAATAAAGCTTGCGATTGCGCTTCTTCAGCGCCTTGGCCCGCAGGCGAAACTTGTAGATTTTGCCGAACAGGCGGTTGATACCACCGGTCTTGTCGCCCACATCGTTCGGCGAGCCCGCCGCCGCCATCACAGTGCGGCTGAACCAGCGATTGAACGCAGCCGCCCAGCGATACTTCATTGGCCGCTCAATGTCGCAGAACAGAATAATGCGGTTTTGATCGGTAGTATTTTCGGCGTAATGAATGAAGGTCTCGTCGAAGATCACCGCTTCACCGTCGCGCCAGTGGTAGCTTTCGCCATCGACGTTGATGTAGCAACCGGCGTCGTTCGGCGTGTCCAGCCCCAAGTGGTAACGATAGGAACCGGCATACGGGTCGCGATGGCGGACCAGCCTGGCGCCCGGCGGCAGCTCGGCGAACATCGCCGCCTTGATCGAGCCGATGCTCTGCACCAGTTCAGTGGTGCGCGGGCAGAGCTTCATGGCCGAAGGGTGGCTGTCGCCGTACCACTTCAGGTAAAAGCGCTTCCAGCCGGTCTTGAAGAACGAGTTGAAGCCGACATCGTCGTACTGGCTGGAGCGCTTGATCTCGCCGGCGCGGAGCAGGTGCAGGCCTTCGGCGCGAATGTCTTGCCAATGGGTCTGCAACGGACTCAAGTCAGGGAAATCGGCGGTGTCGAGATAAGGCCTGTCGGGGGTTTTCGAGAACAGGTAAAGGACGCAATTGACCGGTGCCAGAAACGTCGAGTGATCACTCAGCTGGCGGCCCAATTTGTGCCGCACGCGTCCGCGCAAGTGAACGTATGCAATCGATACAACATAAATCACAGCAATGATGAGCTTCACGGGAAATCGTCACACGTCAGAAGTGAACAAACTGCGTCCCCTGGATGCGTTGCGGCGAGGGGCCTTGTGCAGCGTCTGATATCGAAACGGCGGTGCCGGCGGCGCGTCCCTGAGCGCAGGCCGACTGTCGGCCTCTGGACCAAAGATGGCATTTTAGCCACCGACTGTAACAAGCTGTTAGCATTCAGGGGTGAAAATCTGTCCCCCGATGGCCTCAAAGTAGCCGTATGGCCTCAACGCCCTATCGTTTAAAGAGCCAGACCAGTACAATCGCCGCCAAACATTACGCGCCCCCCTTGGTTGATGACGGAAATGAAGCCGTATCAGCGCACTTCGACTCGGGCCAAGCGCTCCATATGCTGCTGTCCACTTATTGCCAGATGGACCTTCCGCTTCTGACCGGGATGCATTTCCCGTGGTTTGAATACCGGAAACGGGTACTGAATCGGTACTGCCGCACCCCTAGCTACTCTGAATGCTTCGCAGGAAAAACCTTTGATCTCTACAGCTAACATCACGATGCAGTTCGGCGCCAAGCCGCTATTCGAAAACGTTTCGGTCAAATTCGGCGCGGGCAACCGCTACGGCCTGATCGGCGCCAACGGTTGCGGCAAGTCGACTTTCATGAAAATCCTCGGTGGCGACCTCGAGCCGTCCGGCGGCCAGGTCATGCTCGAGCCGAACGTGCGTCTGGGTAAATTGCGCCAGGACCAGTTCGCCTACGAAGAATTCACCGTGATCGATACCGTGATCATGGGCCACGAGGAGCTGTGGAAGGTCAAGGCCGAGCGCGATCGCATCTATTCGCTGCCGGAAATGACCGAAGAAGACGGCATGGCCGTGGCCGAGCTGGAAACCGAGTTCGCCGAAATGGACGGCTACACCGCCGAATCCCGTGCCGGTGAATTGTTGCTGGGCCTGGGTATCGGCATCGAGCAGCATTTCGGCCCGATGAGCGAAGTGTCCCCGGGCTGGAAACTGCGCGTGTTGCTGGCCCAGGCGCTGTTCTCCGATCCGGAAGTGCTGTTGCTCGACGAACCGACCAACCACTTGGACATCAACACCATCCGCTGGCTGGAAAACATCCTGACCCAGCGCTCCAGCCTGATGATCATCATCTCCCACGACCGTCACTTCCTGAACAGCGTGTGCACGCACATGGCTGACCTGGATTACGGCGAGCTGCGCCTGTTCCCGGGCAACTACGACGAGTACATGACCGTGGCGACCCAGTCCCGCGAGCAACTGCTGTCGGACAACGCCAAGAAGAAAGCGCAGATTTCGGAGCTGCAATCGTTCGTCAGCCGCTTCTCGGCCAACGCCTCGAAAGCCAAGCAGGCCACTTCCCGCGCCAAGGCGATCGACAAGATCCAGCTGGCCGAGGTCAAGCCTTCGAGCCGCGTGAGCCCGTTCATCCGTTTCGAACAAACCAAGAAGCTGCACCGTCAGGCGGTCATCGTCGAGCGCATGGCCAAGGGTTTCGACGGCAAGCCGCTGTTCAAGGACTTCAGCTTCCAGGTTGAAGCTGGCGAGCGCGTGGCGATCATCGGCCCGAACGGTATCGGTAAAACCACCCTGCTGCGCACCCTGGTCAATGAACTGACTCCGGATGCCGGCACCGTGAAATGGACCGACGCTGCCGAGCTGGGCTACTACGCCCAGGACCACGCACACGACTTCGAAGACGACTGCAACCTGTTCGACTGGATGGGTCAGTGGACCCAGGGCGGCGAGCAAATCGTTCGCGGCACCCTCGGCCGGATGCTGTTCTCCAACGATGAGATCCTCAAGTCGGTCAAGGTGATCTCCGGTGGTGAGCAAGGTCGCATGCTGTTCGGCAAGCTGATCCTGCAAAAGCCGAACGTGCTGATCATGGACGAACCGACCAACCACCTGGACATGGAATCCATCGAGGCGCTGAACCTGGCGCTGGAGAACTACCCGGGCACACTGATCTTCGTCAGCCACGACCGTGAGTTCGTATCGTCGTTGGCCACCCGCATCATCGAATTGAGCGCCAGCGGCGTGATCGACTTCAGCGGTACTTATGATGACTACCTGCGTAGTCAGGGTGTGGTGTTCTAACAGCAGCGATTAGTTTCAAGCTGCAAGATGCAAGTAAAAGCCCTGTCCTTGTGACGGGGCTTTTTGCATTTCATGGCCGATGATTTTGCCGGTGCTGAGGTCCTCTTCGCGGGCAAGCCCGCTTGTATGCTAGGACTTGAAGGGAGGAGAAGGGACAAAGCCCGATTCTGACTGTTGACGCAGTACAGATCCGTGGGAGATTTCGCCCCTCCTCCTTTCACTCAAGCGCCGATAAAGAATGCATCAGGCTAAGACCGACGATAGGAACAAGCCTGCGCCCCTGGGTGAGCCCTTCAAGTGTTCAAAACCATATCTCGGGGGAATTTCAATGGCAATGCCAGTTTCTGTCCTGATGCCAATCGTTGGCGTCGATGTCGCCAAGAATGAGTTGGTGATCTTTCAAGCTGAGCTGGATCTGCTTGAGACGATTCCCAACAACAAGACGGCGATCAAGCAATGGCTGAAGGGCTTGCCAGGGGCTGTCGAAGTCGCCATTGAGTCCACCAATATCTATCACTTAGAGTTTGCCGATCTGGCCCATGAGGCCGGCTGCACGATCTACATGGTGGATGGCTATGAGCTGAGCCATTACCGCAAAGGCGTGAAAATTCGTGCGAAGACCGATGCGCTGGATGCCAAATTGCTCGCTCGCTACCTGAAGAACGAACACGAAGAGTTGCATCCATGGATCCCGCCTTCCCCCCTGTATCGCAGGCTTTTGAGTCTTTTTCGCCGTCGTTCTGCATTGGTTCAGGCCCGAGTTGGCTTGGTGCAAAGCTGGTCGAATGAACCGCTCCTCAAAACAGCCTTTGCCGCGCAAGTAGCATCAATGCAGAAGCTTGAGGTGCTGGTTGAAAAGATGATCAATGATCACTTGAAAGAGGCTGGCTTACTCGCTCAGTTAAAGCGCTGCATGAAAGTTGAAGGGATCGGATTTCTGACGGGCGCTCGCCTGATCGCGGCATTTCAACGAGGCGACTTCAGAAACGCGGACGCATTCATCGCTTTTCTAGGAATGGATTTGCGAGTCTCGAAATCAGGACAGAAAGACGGTCGAAGGAGCTTGACCAAACGTGGAGATCCCGAGGCACGCCGACTTCTGCACAACGCGGCCATGTCGGCCAGCCGTACGTCAACCTGGAACGGGTTTTACCAGGAGCAAAGGGATCGAGGATTCAGTACCACGCAAGCGCTGGTGATACTGGCTCGCAAACTCGCTCGAATCGTATTCGCCCTGCTGAAAGGGCAGAGCGAATACCAACCGAAAGCAGGTTGAGGCTTCCCCTCAACCATAGAATCTCCCACAGGGGTTTATGTCGTACACAAAGCCCGTGTACAGCACAAAACCCTGTGGGAGCGGGCTTGCCCGCGAAGAGGCCCTGACAGCCAATACTGAAGACGCAGCCCGGATCTCAATCAACATCGTTAGCCTGCTTCCTTTTATTCCCGACCCAAGCCATGATGCAATTCTCCTACCGCCGCCCGCGAACGAGCCCTATGTCTGTGCAGCAACTGCCCCCGCAAAGCTCCCTGGCGATCACCCTGCAGATCGTCTCCATCGTCTTTTATACCTTCATTGCCTTCCTGTGCATCGGCCTGCCGATCGCCGTCTTGCCGGGCTATGTGCACGAACAGCTGGGCTTCAGCGCCGTCGTGGCGGGAATGACCATCGGCTGCCAGTATCTCGCCACCCTGCTCAGCCGGCCCATGGCCGGGCGCATGTCGGACAACATCGGCACCAAGCGGGCGATTGTTTACGGGCTTTCGGGGATTGTGTTGAGTGGCGTGTTGACCTTGATCTCAACGCTGCTGCAAAGTTTTCCCCTGCCGAGCCTGTTGATCCTGATTGCCGGCCGCTTGTTGCTGGGGGTCGCCCAGGGCCTGATCGGCGTCGGCACCATCAGCTGGTGCATGGGCCAGGTCGGCGCTGAGCACACTGCCCGTTCGATCTCCTGGAATGGCATCGCCTCCTACGGTGCCATCGCCATCGGTGCGCCGTTGGGGGTGGTGATGGTCGGTGAGCTGGGGTTCGCCAGCCTGGGTATCGCACTGTCACTGCTGGCGCTGGCGGCATTGCTGCTGATCCGCAACAAACCCTCGGTACCGGTGATTCGCGGCGAACGCCTGCCATTCTGGGCGGTGTTCGGGCGCATTGCGCCGTTTGGCGCGAGCCTGAGCCTGGCCTCCATCGGCTACGGCACCCTGACCACTTTTATCACTTTGTATTACGTCAGCCGCGGCTGGGTCGGCGCGGCTTACTGCCTGACGGTGTTTGGCGTCTGTTTCATCCTGGCGCGGCTGTTGTTCATTTCCAGCATCGGCCGCTTTGGTGGATTCACCTCGGCCATTGCCTGCATGAGCATTGAAACCCTGGGCCTGGGGCTGCTATGGCTTGCGCCCTCGACCACTTACGCGTTGATCGGCGCAGGGCTGACCGGCTTCGGCTTGTCGTTGGTGTACCCGGCACTGGGTGTGGAGGCGATCAAGCAGGTGCCCAATTCCAGTCGCGGCGCAGGGTTGAGCGCCTATGCGGTGTTCTTCGACCTGGCGCTGGCGATTGCCGGGCCATTGATGGGGGCAATCGCCTTGAACCTGGGGTATTCGTGGATTTTCTTCAGTGCGGCGCTGTTGTCGGTGAGCGGACTCGGTTTGACCTTGCTGCTGAAACGCCGCGCAATGGCCTGACAGACGCGGCCCGCTCCTACAGGGGGACAGCGTGTACCTTATTGATCGGCGGTTTGCATGCCGGCCCTGTCCGGTTTGCCCAGCGCATGGGAAAAGAACCGCCCCGCTTCAGAAATCATGGTGCGGTGAATGTCCTTGCGATCGACGCCGTCAGCGTCAGTGCACAAGGCAGGCATCGCCGCCAGTTGTTCTTCGGTACAAGGCGCCATGAACACGAAGTGCCCCGCCCCGGCCAGCAACTTGAAGTCCGGCGCGATCGGCAGCTTGCGCGCCAGCGCTGCGGCGTTCTTGTCGAATGCCACCAGTTTGTCGCCGTCGCCGCTGTACAGCAGTACCGGCACATGCACGTCGGCCAGGGTATGGCGCCCGAACTTCAGGCTCAGCGGCGCCATCAGCAGCAAGGCATGCACCCGAGGGTCTGCCACCGGTTGCAGGTCATCGCGGTCAACGATCAATTCGCCTTGAGTGTTGCACGCATCGCGATCATCCGGCCGCTCCTGGCAGTAGCGGCGCAGACGGTCCAGGTCAGGCGTCGCACCGGAGAGGATCAATGCGGTTTCCCCACCTGCCGAATAACCGATCACGCCGACCTGGTTGGCGTTGACGAAGGGCGCGAGCATGCGATCGCCCAGGGCCTCTGTGATGGCCTGGGAAACCTGGATCGGCCGGCCGTACAGATTGCTCAAGGTACCCAGGCGACTGTGGTCCCTGGAGTTGTCGCCAGGATGGATCACCGCCACCACGACGAACCCCTTGCGCGCCAGCGAGGTGGCGAGATCGTGCAGGGCCAGCGGGGTTCCGGTGTTGCCATGGGACAGCATCAGCATCGGGAAACGACCGATGGCCACGCGAGTGTCTTCGCCGGCTTCGACGGTATAGCCCTCGAGTGTGCTGGTGTGTTCCTTGTCGCTGGAAGGATAGAAAGCGATGGCGCGCATCGGCTGTTGATCCAGCGGATCGAGAAAGCTCATCTCATGGAAACCGACGCTCCAGTGCGGATGCGGCGCAGGGGCGGCGTGCACTGGATTCAGGCTGCCGAGCAGACACATCAGTAAACTTGCACAAAGACGCTTCATAGGGTGCCCCACCCTGTTACGTGACCGGAAACGGCAACCTTGGATTGCATATCCCGGGCCAGAACCTGCAACACCCAGATACAAAAAACTCCGCATCTGGCACTTGCGTGATCAGAATACAGAGTTTTTTGCCTGTTGCCCGAGCTGTTTGAGGCCGCTTGCCTGCGCCTTATGCGGCGTCGAACAGCTGCTCGCTGATATGCGCCTGTGCATCGCTCATGGCTTTGGTGCGTACTTCATCACCGTACGCCAGGCCATGGGCGCGGACGAACTCGATGTCGGTGATGCCGAGAAAACCAAACATCACCTTCAAGTACTCTTCGTGGGCAACGCCAGTGGCCTGACCGAGATGCAGACCGCCGGAAGTCGACACGATCACCACTTTCTTGTTGCCGCACAGGCCTTCAGGGCCGGCTTCGGTGTAGCGGAAGGTCTGACCGGCAACGGCGATGCGGTCGATCCACGCCTTGAGCTGGGTCGGGATGGTGAAGTTGTACATCGGGGCTGCAACTACCACGGCATCGGCGGCAAGGAATTCAGCCAGCGCCTGGGCACTCAGCTCGGCTTCGTGCTGTTGTGCGGCATTGCGCAGTTCAGCCGTGGTGCCGGCAGCCACCAGGGTGGTGGCAGAGTAATGGCTGATGGCATCGGCAGCCAGGTCACGGTAAGTCACCACGGCGCTCGGCTCGGCGGTTTGCCAGGCTTTGACGACTTCGCTGCTCAACTGACGGGAAGCCGAGTTGTCACCAAGAATGCTCGAATCGATATGCAGCAATTTCATGTGGGATCTCCAAGTGAGGACCGCTCATGGCGATCTGATGGAGATCATCCTACAGGCGAAACCAATAGCTGATTAGATGGCAACAATGCGATAGTTCGTCCCACTGATAGAACAATCGAGTGACCCGCATGCAAGACCTCAATGTTTTCCTAGAAAGACCAAAAAACCCAAAAAGTTGTCAAGCTAGCAGAATGCCCTTCCTGCGTGAGTGATAGCAGGTCACGTTCAGTGCCCTACCCTGCCTTCTCTGCCTTCTCTGCCTGCTCCCTAACCCAACTCTCTTAATGCCGTCATCCTTTGGCTCCGCATGTCCCTGAAACCAGCGACCAGAGATAGAAGCTCTCCAGCCTCACTGAGTAGCGAGCTACCTGTGGTGACGGGCAGCAATCACGAGCGCGCTCATTTTTTCTGATGGCCAACATCCAGTTTATAGAAAGTCGCCTTGGCGCCTTCATCGTTATAGCCGGTGTTGTCTTGGGTATAGACGCCGGCCTTGAAGTATAGCTTTTTGTTCTTCCAGCTCGAACTCAACTGCTGACCCCAACTGTAGTTTTCGGCGCTGACTTTCAGATAACCGGCGGAACTCAAATTCACGCTATAAGAGAAACGCTCGTCAAGGGCAATGTCCTTGGCGATGGTGACGGCAATGTCGTCGCTGCCGGGTTTTTGCCGATATTTGGCGACAACATCGCCCCTTTTCTTACCTGCGTCGTACAGGTACTCGACCTTCAGCAACGGACCTTTGCCCTGGTAAATATGGATCTGCCCAATGATAACCCTGCCGGAAGAAGGCATCTGGTTGATGGCTAATGTAGCTTTCAGCGCATTGTCGGCTTCCGGATAGGTCCAGTTGCGTAAACGTCCATCATTAAACGTCTCACGTAGCTCGCTGCGCGGAAACTCTGACTTGGAGGTGGTAGACCCCGTCACCGGTGACCAGAAAAAAAGGGTGTTGCCGGATCGAAAGTAACGATCCGAATAACCGCCTACCAAACGCGGGGTATCAATAACCTTGGAAGGTGTTCCGACAGGAATGGTCAAATTCCATATTGCTAGGTCAATCATCGCAGGTACAGCCAGTAGATAATTTTCTGGATGGTTTTCCCATAGGGTGGATATATCAATCGCGCAGAGTTGATTCCGCCCTTGCTGAACACGCTTTTTGCGTGGCTGAACGTGAGGAAACCTTCGTGCCCGTGATAGTGCCCCATTCCCGACTGCCCGACACCACCAAAAGGCAAGTCGTCCTGCGCTACATGCATCAGCGTGTCGTTCAGGCATACACCGCCTGAGTGTGTTTGGTAAAGCACTCGCTCCTGCTCCTTCCTGTCATGGCCAAAATAGTAGAGAGCCAGTGGCCGGGGCCTCTCTGTTACGTAGTGCAAGGCCTCTTCGATCCGATCATAGGTCACAACGGGCAGGAGCGGGCCGAATATTTCCTCGCGCATGACGTCCATGTCGTCGCAGGGATTCAAAATGAGCGTGTGTGGTAACCGCCTCCCCTGAAGAGCCGGGAACAGCGGAATAATCTCGGCGCCCTTCTGTTCCGCATCGAGGATATAGCCGGTGAGTCGCTGCAGCTGTCGATCATTGATGATGCTCGTATAGTCCAGATTGTCCTCAAGCTTTGGGAATAAACGCTGTATTGCTTCCCGGTAAGCCGTTGTGAAATCGTCGAGTCTCGATCGCGGTACGAGGACATAGTCAGGGGCGCACGGTATCAAGGCGCATATTGAGCTGCTGCAAGGTGAGGTTAACCAGGCTCTATTGCATATCGACGAGAATGTAGCGAAGTCCATCACCCTCAATCACCCCGCAACCCTCTGGTACACCCTATGCTTTAGTGCCTTGCCAATGGCGCTGATCGCCGACGATCTATCCAGGGTGAGTATTCATCTCGCCACGATGCAGAAAAGCATCGCTCGGCATGACCTGCCGATCTGGCGCCAACTCACTCGATGCTTCGAAAGCATTCTCCTGATTCGTCAGGATAAGCCAGAGGAGGGTTTACGCGGACTGAGTGAAACATTGAGCGAAATGGACCAGCAAGGCGCCAGTCCGTTTTATAGCCTGCTGCGTTGCGAAGGTGTGCAAGGGATGGCGATGCTGGGCTTGAACCAGCAGGCCCTGGCGACGATCGATGAAACCATACGTATTGCCTCGTCGCGTGATGAGCGATGGTTTCTGCCAGAACTGCTGAGAGTCAAGGGACAACTGCTGCTCAAAGACGCTACGCCGTCATCACGCAAATATGTGAATGAGCTGCTGAATCAAGCATTGATACAGGCCGAAAACCAGGGTGCCGGGTTTTGGCGTGCCCGTATCGTTTTCGATTTGGCACAGTCGGTAGCGCTGACACGCCCGTAGTGTGGTGTTACCGGCCCTAGGCTGGCAAGGATGCTCATCGATGAGTGACAACGTGTTTATTGGTATCGGAGTATGAGCCTGATTATGGAAATGATTGATCTGGTCGAGAGGCGTGACGCGTGAAGTACGATCGAAGCAGAATTTACGGGATCCGGTCGCCCTCGTCGTTATTCGACTTCAAGCTTTGAATTCTGAATTGGAAGCCCGCCTTTTCATCGTACTATCACCCCCTACTGATTCGGATAGGTTTAACTCAAGTGACAGTCGGCGATCCCAAGAATCTGAACGATCTATTTTATTTCGCCAAAGTCGTCGAAGCTGGCGGATTCGCGGCCGCCGGACGCCTTTTGGGTGTACCTAAATCCCGACTGTCGCGACGCATCGCAGAGCTTGAGGCGCGCCTGAACGCCAGACTGCTACAACGCACGACCCGCAAGATGCAACTCACCGCACTGGGTGAGCGCTATCTGAGCCACTGCCAGGCGATGCTGCTTGAGGCTGAGTTGGCCGATGAGGTGGTTGCCAGCGTCACAGCTGAGCCACGAGGGCCGCTGCGAGTCAGCAGTCCCGTGGGCTTAGCCAGTCAATTTCTTAGTCCGCTTGTACGAGACTTTCTGCTGCAATACCCGCAGGTACAACTAGATTTGCTCTTAGTTAATCGTCGTGTAGATTTGATCAACGAAGGCATTGACGTTGCACTGCGGGTACGGGAGACCGGAGACGAAGAGCCAAATCTCGTGACCCGCCGCCTGAGAGAAGCCCACACTGAAGTGGTGGCCTCTCCAATATTTGCTAAAGCGCACAACTTTAGTCATCCAAGAGAGCTGACTACTTTGCCTTTCCTTGGTGCTCTTGACTCAGATCGTCTTGCCCGTACTCGATTGCACAATTCAAAAGGCGAACGCTTCGAGTTGGTAATGCCCGCGCGGCTGGGCGTGGAGGACTTCGAAATGCGCAAAGAAGCAGCCTTGGCCGGGCTGGGGTTCACTGTACTACCGATGATGTATTGTGAAGCTGAACTTGCTAGTGGCGCGTTAGTACGCCTGCTACCTGATTGGCACTGCCCGCCGGCCTGGCTACAGGCCGCCTATCCACATCGACGCGGTGTGCTACCCGCAATTCGAGCATGGCTAGATCATCTAGAGCAGGCCTTCAATAAGTGTGGAGATCGAACTTTGTAATCAGCCACGGAAAGAATGCAGAGCGGAAGGACGAATGAACGTGTGCACTCAGATAAACTAGTTTGAAATGTTGGTCTCCTCGCTACGCCTGCTTCAACGCGCGGTTTGACGGCTACGGGAGCGTCTAAAACAGGGTGATTTCTTTCGCGTAGCCACAAAACATTCCACATAATGTTGCGGGAAAATAATCTGACGTGCGTCGCCGAAGCAGCTTTGTGGGATAGATGACACGATCCGCTATCGTGGATTTGACTAGGGTTTAGGTGCCCGAGAAAAGCCGGATTTCTTTGCGTTAAATTCGACTTTTTGACAATTTATCAAATCACGGATCAACCTAACCTGTTCATTGTTAGGCAAAATTCGAAAATTGGCGGGTGTCCTGTCCCGTAGGGTTGGCTCACGAAATTCTACCGAACGTGATCAGCGATTTCCTGGCAAAGTTCCCGAAAGTTCAACTGGAGGTCATGTTGCTCAATCGTCGGGTCGACCTGGTGACCGAGGGCGTCGACGTCGCCCTGCGCGTGCGGGAGTTGGGCGACGAAGACCCCTTGCTGGTCACCCGACGCCTGCGTCAGGCGCAAATGGCGATGGTCGCCAGCCCCGCCTTCCTGCACGGCCGTGAGATCAACCACCCTGAAGATCTGAAAAATCTCCCGGTACTTGGCGCGCTGGAAGCCGATCGCATGGTGCACATCCGCCTGCTCGACCAACAGGGCAACAGCGTCGACCTGACCCTCGAAGCACGATTGGGTATCGACGATTTCATCGTGCGCAAGGCCTGCACCCTGGCGGGCCAGGGTTTTACCATGTTGCCGATGATGTATTGCGAGCAAGCGCTGGCAGACGGCTCACTGGTGCAGTTGCTGCCTGACTGGTCGTTGCCTGGCGGCTGGCTGCAAGCGGTCTACCCTCATCGGCGCGGGGTGATGCCGGCGGTGCGCGCCTGGATCGACCATTTGATCGAATCATTCAACGCCTGTGGGGAACGATTGTTATGAAAGCCGCACGCATGAGCGAAGAGGATGTGGCGAAGTTCTGCCTGGCATTGCCCGGTGCGCGGGAAGACTACAAGTGGGGCGGCGTGCGGGTGTTTTCGATTGCCGGGAACAAGATGTTCGCCTTGCAGAACCTGCGGGGCGAATCCCTGGCGTTCAAGGTCGACAAGGATCTGTTTCTCGGTCATTGCGACCGTCCGGGGATTCATCCGGCGCCTTATCTGGCGCGAGCGCAGTGGATCATCATGGCGACGCCCTACCCGCTCGGCGCCCAAGAACTGCAAGCGTTGTTGCAACGCTCCCATCAACTGGTGGTGCGCAAGTTACCCAAGCGCACCCAGGTCGGACTGCTGCTTTAAAGCAACGCGAAAAGATGTGCGCCAAGGAACAACTGGTCGATCCAGAACACCTGGTGCAGCAGCACGATCATCCAGAACAGCAGCTGAAACGAAAGCTTGCGCGTCTTGTGCCGAAACACCTGCTGGGCCAGCAAGGCGCCTGGCCAGCCTCCGGCGAGTTCCACTGCATGCAACAGGTTTTCCGGTATGCGCCAGCGATCGAGCCGAGCCTTGCGCTTGTCGCTCCAATACAGCAGGAACGCCAGCCCGCTGACAATGCCATAGGCCGCCAGGGGCACCCGCGAAATGCCACCCAGCCACATCGTCATCGAACCCGACAGCGGCAGCGCGCACAGGATCGCAAACACCAGCAGCTTCAGCCGGGGACGGCGAAGCTCGCCCCCGGACCCGCGTCCGGGTTTGTTGCGCGCGCTGGCGTCGTTCATGGCGTGACGGCGGTCCAGTCGACCCAGCCGAATTGCCACGTGGCGAGGATGAACAGGCCGAACACGATGCGATACCAGGCGAACGCCGCGTAGCTGTGACTGCCGATGAACACGAGCAGGCCGCGTACGGCAATCATCGCGAAGATGAACGCGGTGACGAAGCCGATGGCGAACACCGGAAAATCAGCCGGCACGAACAGGTCGCGGTATTTGTAGCCCGAGTACACCGCTGCGCCGACCATGGTCGGCATCGCCAGGAAGAACGAGAACTCGGTGGCGGTCTTGCGCGACAAGCCGAACAGCAAACCGCCAATGATCGTCGAGCCGGAGCGCGAGGTGCCAGGAATCATCGCCAGACACTGGGCAAAGCCGATTTTCAGGGCGTCTTTCCAGGTGATTTCGTCGACGGTGTGGGCATGCACTTCATGCTGACGCTGTTCAGCCCACAGCATGACGACGCCGCCCACGACCAGCGCCGTGGCCACCGTGATCGGGTTGAACAGGTAATGGTGGATCAGGTCGGCGAAAATCACCCCCAATACCACCGCCGGCATGAAGGCGATCAGCAGGTTCGCGGTAAAGCGTCGAGCGCCTGGCTGGGTCGGCAAGCCGACGACCACATCGAAGATCTTGCGGCGAAACTCCCACACCACCGCCAGGATCGCGCCGAGCTGGATGATGATGTTGAAGGCCATGGCCCGCTCACCCCCGAAATCGAGCAGGTCGGCCACGATGATCTGGTGCCCGGTACTGGAAATGGGCAAAAATTCCGTTAGTCCCTCAACAACGCCAAGTATCAATGCCTGAAAGGCGGTCCAAAGATCCATCAATCCCCCAAGAAGCGATGCGCCACGGCATGCCCCGTTAATATTTTCAGAACGCCACTGTGATCAGTGCAGATGAAGTCCCGCGCGCGCAATTCCCCCACAAAACCATAAAAATTCCGTGAAAAATCAACTTAGACTCAGGTTTTTCCGCGCGGGGCCGAAATCCTATCAGACAAGCCCGATTAACGCTGCCGCCTTTATAAGGATTGAGGCTTCCAGGCCTGTCCGGCATCGCGTGGTTGAAGGCTGGCGATCAATTATGACAAGAACAAGAAACCGGAGTGACAGCGTTATGAACAGCTTGCGCAATTTGTCGATCAGCCGACGTTTGTGGCTCATTTTGATCGTGGCCGTCCTGATGTTGATGACGCTGGGCACCTTGATGCTCAAACAGATTCACCAGGACCTGTATCACGCCAAGGCACAGAAAACCCAGCATGTGGTGCAGACCGCCAGCGGTATTCTGAGTTATTACCAAAGCCTGGAAACCGCCGGTACCCTGACCCGGGAAGCTGCGCAGAAGCAGGCGCTGACGGCCGTTCGCGGCCTGCGTTATGACCAGAACGATTATTTCTGGATCAACGACCTCACGCCGGTCATGGTCATGCACCCGACCAATCCGAAACTCGATGGACAGAACCTCTCGACGATTCGCGATCCGGACGGTTTCGCGCTGTTCAACGAAATAGTCGCCGTGGCCAAGGCCAAGGGTGCCGGGACGATCGACTATCGCTGGCCGAAACCGGGTGCCAGCGCCCCGGTCGAGAAAACCTCCTACGTCAAACTGTTCGAACCCTGGGGCTGGGTGATCGGTTCGGGCGTGTACATCGATGACATGCAGGACGAATTTTACGCCCAGGCCTGGAAGGCCTCGTTCATGGGCCTGGTGATCGCCCTGATCATGACGCTGCTGGTGATCCTGATTGCCCGCAGCATCGTGCGTCCGCTTCAGCAAGCCGTGAACGCCATGGCCAACATCGCCAGCGGCGAAAGCGACCTGACCCGCAGCCTCGACACCCACGGCCAGGATGAAGTCACACAACTGGCTCGCCACTTCAATGCCTTCACCGCCAAACTGCGCCAGGTGATCAGCGAACTGCAGGCCTCTGCCAACGCCCTGGGCCAGTCTTCCAACGAGTTGGGCAACGATGCCGCTCAGGCCCAGCAACGCAGCCAGCAGCAGTCCCAACAGATGGAACAGGTGGCCACGGCCATCAACGAAGTGACCTACGGCGTGCAGGACGTGGCCAAGAATGCCGAGCACGCCGCCAGCGAAATGCGCGATGCCGAGTCTCAGGCGCAGCAGGGCCAGGTCAACATCGATAGCAGTCTGCAACAGATCGACAAGCTGTCTTCCACTATCGATCAGGCGGTAGACGTGATTCGCACCCTGGCCGCCGAAAGCACGCAGATCGGCAGCGTCCTGGAAGTGATCCGTTCCATCGCTGAGCAAACCAACCTGCTGGCCCTCAACGCCGCCATCGAAGCGGCCCGGGCCGGCGAGCAAGGGCGCGGGTTTGCGGTGGTGGCCGATGAGGTGCGGCTGCTGGCCCAGCGAACGCAGAAATCCACGGCTGAAATCCAGTCGATGATCGAGCGTCTGCAAAGTCATTCCGAAGCGGCGGTCAAGGTGATCGGTGACAGCAGTCGCGCCTCGCAGTTGACCATCGAACAGGCCGGACTGGCCGGTGCGAGCCTCAATGCCATTGGCCAGGCGCTGCGCAACCTCAACGGACTGAACGCCTCCATCGCCAGCGCAACCCTGCAGCAGGCCCATGTGGTCGAGGACATCAACCAGAACGTTACCCAGGCGGCCGGCTTGTCCCACAGCACGGCGCTGGCGGCGGAACAATCGAGCCTGGCCAGTGTGCATCTCAAGGAACTGAGTGAGCAGTTGAACGGGTTGCTCAGGCAGTTTCGGGTGTAGCGCTTTTTGCTGGCTTTTGATGGGTACATATCCGTTGCTGCGGTAACGGCCGCTGATGGTTCCGCTCTTACAGCGGGTCACTTGGAAGAGCGCCAAGTAACCAAGCGCTCTTGCCCCTTTCGTTCGGTGCCTCGCCTAGGCTCGGCATGCCCTCGCTCCGGTCCTGCTCCGTGGGCCCGCCGCCATCGGCCATCCATGGCCGGGGGCGGCTAACCCGGCATCCATGCCGGGTTGCCCACTACGCAGAACCTCCACTCGGCCTCTCGATGGGGCGTGCACCGCCAAAGCCAAAGCGAGGCGGCCTACCGGCCGGCCTATCCTTTGAAGCGTACGCGTCCCCCTGTAGGAGCGAGCTCGCTCGCGATGGACCCAAGAGCGCCGCGTTTAACCAGTAAACACGCGTTATCGTTAACGACCATCGCGAGCAAGCTCGCTCCTACAGGGGTCCGGGTACACTAGCGCTTATCACCACTCATCAGGCCGAGCGTTAGCTCGCCTGCAGCTCTTGATCTTGATCCACCCGCACCTATATCGGGAGGCTGAGTGGAGGTGTTCATCCGGGGAGTGGCGCGCAGCGCCGTTCGACGCAGTCGAACACGCTGCATGTAGGTCGTAGCGAAGCCAACCTGCGGGCTGTGTCCCCGGATGGACACCGGAGCGAAGGAACGCCGAGCCCTAGCGAGGGGCCGGACGCTTGGGGCGAGCCTTTTTTTGCTTACTTTTTTTTGGCGTTTGAAAAAAAAGTGAGTCGCCGTAAGGGCGAAACCCTAAGTAGCCGTTACCGCAGCAATGGATATGTACACGATCAAAGAAACCAGCAACCGCACCGGATATGCCCACGATCAAAGAAACCAGAAACCGCAACGGATATGTACACGATCGAACAACCCGCCACCCACGCCTACCCGTTACAATCCCCCTCCCCAACTTTCCCCAAGGAACCCCCATGTCCGGGCTTGAACTGTTTGCCGCCACCCTCGGTGTCATTGCCGTCTGGTTGACCGTCAAACAGAACCCCTGGTGCTGGCCAATCGGCCTGGTCATGGTGCTGCTCTACAGCTGGATCTTTTTTGAAGTGAAGCTGTATTCCGACATGCTGCTGCAAGTGATTTATGCCGCCCTGCAACTGTACGGCTGGTGGCAATGGACGCGCGCGGGCGAAACCCGTCAAGGGCGGCAAATCAGCCAGCTCGATGGTCAATCCATAACGCTCAGCCTGGCCGTCGGCGCGATGGGCAGCCTGCTGCTGGGTGCTGCCATGGCCCACTGGACCGATGCCGCCCAACCCTGGCTCGATGCGGCGCTCACCGGTTTCAGCCTGGTAGCCCAAGTCTGGATGGCGCAGAAGCGCGTGCAATGCTGGCCACTGTGGATCACCCTCGATGTGGTTTTCGTCGGCCTTTTTGTCTACAAGGGGATGTACCTGACCGCCGGCCTCTACGCGCTGTTTTTGCTGATCGCCGTGCAAGGCTGGCGGGAATGGCGCGCCGACCCGGTATTGCGCACATGAAAGTCCTGGTACTCACCGGGCCCGAATCCAGTGGCAAGAGCTGGCTCGCGGCGCAGCTGCAAGCGCATTTCGGCGGCGTCCTGGTGGACGAATATGTCCGCTGGTTCATCGAGCAGAACCCGCGCGACACCTGCCTGGCCGATATTCCCCATATAGCCCGCGGACAGCTGCAATGGGAGGACGAGGCCCGTGCCCGACAGCCGCGGTTACTGCTGCTCGACACTCACTTGCTGAGCAACATCCTCTGGAGCCAGACCCTGTTTGGTGACTGCCCCGCCTGGATCGAACAGGCACTGCTGGCCAGACGCTACGACTTGCACCTGCTGTTATCTCCCGAAAACGTCGCCTGGACGGATGACGGCCAGCGTTGCCAGCCCGAACTGGGTCAACGCCGGGCGTTCTTCGATCAAACCCTCGCCTGGCTGGAGCACCATCGACAACCGGTTCAGGTGCTGCAGGGCGATTGGGTAGCCCGTCGCATCCAGGCCCTGAAGGCGGTTGAACTCCTACTCGATTCCTGACTGTTTTTCGCGAATCCGGACGCGGCATTCCCCTGTTTTGGGGGGAAAGTGTCCATTTTTGAAACACCCCTCCGAGCTCAAACTCGCCATTTGAACGGCTTCATATTCTTTACACCAGCACTGTTAAGAAAATGAAACACATCGCCGTCAACCCTTGATCTAGAGCATCGCAACCGCTTTGGCCTGATACAGGCACTTTGCACTGTCTCAGATTTGAAACAGTGCCTAACACGCCCCCTGGCGGCATAATTCGCAAGCTATTGAATTACCAAGACTATCAAAAAGCGGCACAGCTTTCGCTCTCTCCTTCATAACGCTGACAGATCCAGCTCGCAGAAGAAGGAACAGTTGCCATGGGAACTTTCAACAACGGAATAACCCACCTCCTGCTGGTCGGATTCGCCACCTCGATATTCAGCTTCAATGTTCAAGCAGAAGGCAATGGGGTCATCGTGGTCAGACGTGACGTTCAGCCGGTGCACATCGGCCGCGACGGAGGCAAGGATCCCAACCCTACTGCTGTCAACGTCAATCCTTCTGAACGAGTCACCCGAAGCCTCAGCAATTCCGAGCTCAGCGATGGCGACTTCGCCAACGTCGCCAGCGGCTCCTCCATTGGCAACAACATCCCCCCAAATGGCTCAGGCATGCAAGGCCTCAACGTCATCACCAGCCCCAACGGCATGCCTGGCATGCGAGCAGCTAATGGTGGCGGCAGTGGCGGCGCGATTTCGGGAACCATCAATCGGGCAATGACTTCCGGCCTCGCCCCCCTGAGCAAAATGGCCGGAGGCCAATGACATGACGCGCTCCCTGATCGTACTTGCTCTGCTGGGCTGCACCAGCGCCATGGCTGATTCCGGTGTTCGCGTGGTTAACAACGCCGACATTCACAACTCCGGCACTCAGTACAAAGGCAACTTCAACGTCAACCAGGCAGCCGGTGATCAACAGCAGCAAACCAACGTGCGTGCCATCGCCATCGGCACCGATGCGGGAGCGACGACCAGGGTCATCCAGGCAATCGACACGGCCGCCAACCCGTCGATGAACGCGAAAGCAACGATAAGTGGCAGCTCTTTCAGCAATGGCAACGGTGTACTGGGCGTCAACCAGAGTGCCGGGGCCAACAACCAAATGGCCAACGCAATGCGCATCAGCATCAGTGCCGGACCGCAAAGCGTCGACGATAGCGCCCTTTCTCAACAGAACGTGGCGTTGCAACCAAACTCAGGAGCAACTGGCATTCCAATCGGTAGTCGCCAGGTCGCTATCAGCGACCAGGCCTTCACCGGCAGCCGAGGAGTGATTCAGGTGAACCAGAGTGCCGGGGTGGGGAACCGCATGGCTAACACCCTGAGCATCCGGGTCTCTGACTGAGACCAAACGCAGTGCAATTAGAAAGCAAACACTTAACCAACTAATAAGCACGGAGAAACACCATGAAACCTACAATGGCTCTCAAACCACTGGTTTTCGCACTGGCAGCAGTAATGGCAATCGCGGCACAAGCAGGCGGTCGCGATGATGATCGCGGTCATGGCAATGGCCACGGCAATGGTCACGGCAACAACGGGCATGATCGCGGCCCAAGCTTTGACACTCTGCTGTCACTCAGCTCTGGCGCCAAGGCTGCCGTGCTGGACGTGCAAAAAAGCTATGGCAATACAACATCCAACTCAGGCACCGAGAACGACGCCAAAGGCAACAACTCGCTCAATGGTTCCAACGGCAACATGGGCGCCAACGTTGCAGCCGGTGACGGTAACCAGCAAGACAACGCCGCCGCACTGGCCACTTCCGACGAAAGCTTCATCTTCGGCTCCGCAACCGCCCTTTCTGCCGCGACTCAATACAACACCGGCAACTCTGCAAAAAACTACTCCAGTAGCAACTCCTCGACCCTCAACAACGCAGGCAACAACGGTTCCGGCAACATTGGCATGAACGTGGCTTCCGGCAGCTTCAACCAACAGAAAAACAACCTGGCCATCGCTGTATCGGGCGGCCGTGTAGCAACCGCGGCGGCGGCGGCTAACCAAAGCTCCACTGGGATGAATGTCGAAAACCATGGCACCCAGGTTTACAAGAAAGACACGCTCACAGGCACCTTTACCGCTGGGGGTGCGTTTGTCGCAGCTGGCAAAGCTGTGTCCAGAGAGGATGACCATCACGGCAACGGCCATGGTTATGGCAACAGAGGTGGTCGTGGCGATGACGATGTCACCAAGTCTGATTTCGTCGCTGTCGGCGTATTCGGCCTGGCTGGCGTAACCACTGAACAAAAACTGACCCCAAATGGCTGGAAAGCCCCTGTAACCAACACTGCCACCATGTCGGGCTCGATGAACGGCTTCTCCGGCAACGGCGGCGCCAACGTAGCATCGGGTGTAGGCAACCAACAAAGCAACTCGCTGTCCATCGCTGCCGGCTGCAACGTCTGCCTGTAATCGCGATCGAAATAAAAGCCCCGGCAACGGGGCTTTTCCACAGTCCGCAAAGGCGTATCGATCATGCGTAAGACTGCCCTTTTCGCCCTGCTCTGCCTGTCTGGCCTGACTCAGGCCGCACAGATGCCGGTTGCCGCGCTACCTGGCGGCGTACTGGTCTACAAGGAAGTCCAGAGTTTGCGTGAGCGCAAGTTCAGCGACATCGTCGAACAAAAAACCGACTTCAGTTGTGGCGCTGCCGCACTGGCAACGGTGTTACGCCAAGCCTATTGGCTCGACGTCGATGAAGAGCACATCGTCAAAGGCATGCTGGTCAACGCTGACCAGGACCTTGTTCGTACCCAAGGTTTTTCCATGCTGGACATGAAGCGCTACATAGAAAGCATCGGCATGCGCGCCAGGGGTTACAAGATCCCACCTGAAAAGCTGGATGCAGTGACGATTCCGGTGGTGGTACTGATGGACATCCGCGGCTACAAGCACTTCGTGGTGATGCAGCGGGCAGACAAGGATTGGGTCTACATCGGCGACCCTGTCCTGGGTCACAAACGCTACGCCCATGATGACTTTATCAAAGGCTGGAACGGTATTGTCTTCGCTATCGTAGGTCCCGGTTATGACAAAACCAATGCACTGCGCAGTCCACCGGAACCCCTGACAGCCAAGAACAAGCTGGATAACTTCAATCCGGTCAAAGATGCCGAATTGATGGATTTTGGTTTCATACAGAGCGACTTTTTTTAATCGCCCAAGATGATAGTGGGGCAGGATGCTCCGGGAGCAGCAGATGAAAACCTCATACTGGCTGGCCGCTGCCTGTCTGGCAGCGAGCGCTTCAGGTCATGCCAACGGCTTCAAACCCATCGAAATCAACGACCATGAGCTCAGTGAGTTGCGCGGCCGTTATGTCATGCCGGGACGGATCATCAGTTTCGGTGTAGTCATGAGCAGTACCTGGCGTAATGCCAGTGGCGATTTGATCGGGGCAACCACTTCGATGCAGATTCAGGCAGCCACCATAAAACCCGAATTCTACGTTTCAACCTTTGGCCAGTCCGGTGACGGCAGTACGCCCGGGCAAGGCACCGGCAGCGTCATCGGCGGCGCCGGCTTGAACAGCGCGCAAGGGATCACCCAAAGCGTGCGCGCCGCCGGCGATGGCAACACGGCCTACAATAACGTCGCCATCGACGTCAAAGAGGCCAGGCATGCACCGGCCCTCAACCCTGGCCAGGGCCAGGTGTTGATGGGCGGGCAAACCATTACCGGCAGCAGTGCTGCCGGCACCGTGGCGATTTCCGCCACCGGTGGCGGCATCCAGATGGCCATTCAGGCCAACAACAACCAGGGCTCGGCCATGCAGCAAGTTGCCCAGGGTGGCCTGCTGCAGAACACGCGGTTACTGGGTAGCAGCAATATGGTCAATAACCTGACTCAGCTTAATGTAGTGCTGAACAATAATGGCCCGAGCGCAGGCGCACTGGACTGCAACCTGACTCAACTTAACGCACTACGCAGTCTGGGATATTGAACTACGCTGAGTCTCGATCATTGGGCATTAAGGGACGGCTTATTTCATGTATCGATCAGTATCACTGCGTGCAGTAGTATGTTTGAGCACTTTATTTCCCGCGGCGATTTTGCAAGCAGCACCCGCATCGGATGTGGAGATTCTGAAACAGGAGCTTCTGGAGCTGAAGCAACGATACGAAGTACAACAAAAAGCACTGGCGATCCTCGAACAACGGGTCCGCCAGGTCGAAGATCAACCGGCAACCGAGCAACCCAAACGCCTGGCCAAGTCGCCAGCCGACCTCAGAGGCAATTCACAAGTCGCGACCGGTACCGGTGCCGCGGCGGCTTCAGGGGGTGCAGCCGGGGGCGGCGGCAGTTCCTATGGGCAATCGTTGGCCGATGATTCACAGCCGGCACAAAGCGTTTCCAACCTGTACGACGAGGCCAGCGGGTTCTTCGGCGGCGGCAAGTTCAGCCTGGAAACCGGGCTGACCTATTCGCGGTACGATACGCGCCAGTTGATCCTCAACGGCTTTCTCGCGCTGGACTCGATCTTTCTGGGCAACATCAACCTGGACCGGATCAAGGCCGATACCTGGACACTCGACCTCACCGGCCGCTACAACTTCGACAACCGCTGGCAGTTCGACCTGAACGTGCCGGTGATCTACCGCGAATCGACCTACCAGTCCGGCGGCGGGAACGAGGGGTCCGCAGGCGTCACCACCGAAAGCACCGTCGACCGCGATCCAACCATTGGCGACGTCAACTTCGGTATTGCCTACAAGTTCCTCGACGAGTCGGTCAACACCCCGGATGCGGTGGTCACCTTGCGGGTCAAGGCACCTACCGGCGAGGATCCGTTCGGTATAAAGCTGGTTCAGGATAGTTCCAACACCAATCTGTTCGTCCCTGAGTCCCTGCCGACCGGCAACGGCGTCTGGTCGATCACCCCTGGCATCTCGCTGGTCAAGACCTTCGACCCGGCCGTGTTGTTCGGTAGCCTCTCCTACACCCACAACTTCGAGGAATCTTTCGACGACATCAGTTCAACCGTCAACCAGAAAACCCCGGGCAAGGTGCGTATCGGCGACAGCTTCCAGATCGGTGCCGGTATCGCGTTTGCGTTGAACGAAAAGATGAGTATGTCGTTCTCGGTGTCTGACCTGGTGCAACGTAAAAGCAAGATCAGGGAAGATGGCGGCGATTGGCAATCGGTCACTTCAAGCGATGCCAACGCCGGTTACTTCAACATCGGCATGACCATTGCGGCCACCGACAACCTGACCATCGTCCCCAACCTGTCCATCGGCATGACGGACGATGCGCCGGACTTTACCTTCAGCCTGAAATTCCCGTATTACTTCTGACCCACAACCGAAAAGCCCCGCTGCGACTTCCATCGCAGCGGGGCTTGTTGTTGTAGCGCCTAGCGGATCTGGTGCTTGTGCAGCAATCGGTAAAAGGTCGGCCGCGACACCCCCAATACCCGGGCAGCGACGCTGAGATTGTCGCTGTGGCGGTTCAATACATCGCACAACGCCTGGCGCTCGGCACGGGTCTTGTAGTCTTCGAGGGTGCCCATCGGTGTGGCGATCGCATGCTGGCTGATCAGCCCCAGGTCCCGCGCCTCGATCTGCCGTCCTTCAGCCAGCACCAGCCCGCGGCGCACCCGGTTGGCCAACTCGCGAACATTGCCCGGCCAGTCATGTTTGCCCATCGCAACCAGCGCGTCTTCGCTGAAACTGCGCGGGCGGCGGCCGGTTTCATGACTGTAGAAATGGGAAAAATGATTGGCCAGCATCGACAGATCGCCGTGACGCTCGCGCAAGGGAGCGGTGACGACTTGCAGTACGTTCAGGCGGTAGTACAAATCTTCGCGAAAACGTTTTTTCTCTATGGCGGCCTCAAGGTCGACGTGCGTTGCCGCCAACACCCTCACATCCACTGGAATCGGCTTGCTGCCGCCGACACGCTCGATGTGTTTTTCCTGGAGGAAGCGCAGCAGGTTGGCTTGCAACTCCAGGGGCAGGTCACCGATTTCGTCGAGAAACAGCGTTCCGCCATGAGCCGCTTCGATCCGCCCGATCTTGCGTTGATGGGCGCCGGTAAAGGCCCCCTTCTCATGACCAAAGAGTTCGGACTGAATCAAGTGTTCGGGAATCGCGCCGCAATTGATGGCGACAAAGGGTTGGCTGTGTCGCTGTGATTGTCGATGCAGGGTGCGGGCGACCAGCTCTTTACCGGTCCCGCTTTCGCCGCGAATCAATACCGGAGACTCGGTGGGTGCCAGTTTGCTGAGCAGCTTGCGCAGTTCGCGAATCGGCTTGCTGTCGCCAAGCAGTTCATGCTCGGGCTGATCGATATGAACCGTGCCCTGGCCGCGCAGGCGCGCCATGCCGAATGCCCGGCCCAGCGTCACTTGAACCCGGGACACATCGAACGGTAAGGTGTGGAAATCGAAAAACCATTCGCAAACGAAGTCGCCGACATTCTGCAGGCGCAGGACTTCCTGATTGAGTACGGCAATCCACTCGGTGCCGCTGCGGCTGATCAGTTCCTTGACCAAGTCCGGTCGCTCGAGGTGAAAAGGCTGCAATCGCAACAAGCCGACGTCGCAGGTTTTGTCTGCGGCGTTTTCCAGGGTACAGCTGTCCACATCCCATCCCACAGAGCGTAAACCCGGCAATAGCCGATGGCAGTCGTCACAGGGGTCCACTACTAATAGACGTCGTAAGGCAGGCGCTTCGCTCATGACTGTTCCTTGGCGCCAAATATATGAAATATTATTAAAAACAGTCATTTGGCGGTCTCGGTTGTAACACTAGCAAGATTTTTGACGGGTCCTTGTACCATTTGTCTATATGAACGATGCGTAAATAGTTATAAGAAGTTGCTTTGTTAGTTTCCTAACGACTTTAATCTTTCATTCAGCTTTCAAAACCCGGGCGATCCTCGGCCAATGAAAGAAAGTTGAAATATCTTTGAATTGCATGTGACCCACCCCCCGGTTGCGGGCATCAGTACAAGTAACGAGCCGAACGGTAAGCCCAACCGCCGGCACTTCACTTGATTGGGCATATAGAGAGACGATCCCATGAACGCCCCGCTCCGTATCAACGAAGCTCTTTTGATCGCCGGCCGCGCATTCCAACCCTTCAAATGCGTGGCCTGGGCCCCACAGGATGGCAATGGCGAACTTAGCCTGAGCGTCATCGACCGTACCGACCGCATCGGTCGCAAGCAAATCCCGAGCAGTGCCTATACCGATCCCGCGCAACTCGAGCACTTGCTGGAAGAAGTTCGTGAAGAGCTGAGCAAGGAAGGTTACCAACTCCAGTCGTGGTCCATGCCGCACTAAGCATTTCGCGGGTTACTTCAGGGTAACCCGCACCCTTCCCCCAATCGGCAACCTGCTGATTCTGCATGTCATTCGCATTGCTGACCGCTGTTTTTCCAACCTGGCGCCTCCAGTTGTTTGGCAGGCTAGGCAATGGGTCGAAAAGACACTGTTCTGGCACAATACGACCCTCCGCCTGTTCGTTCTCACTGTTGTGCATCCGTGCATTCAGGGATTGAATGATTCTCTTAAATAAAGTCGCCAGCCAACTTCTGGATCAGGACGACTCGCAAGGAGATGCGTGCATGTCGATTCAGACCGCTTTTGCCTTGACTACAACAACTTACAACGCCGGAGCACTCGATTTATCCTTCGCCGGAACTGGCACGACCCAAGTGTATTTCGCCGGCAGCAATTGGAGCATGGCCAACGGGGTGGCCATCGATTCACAGGGCCGGTTACTGATAGCGGCAAAGGTCGGCACGCCAGGCGGTAGCCGCTTCGGCCTGGCTCGCCTGCTGGAGGATGGCTCGGCCGATCTGGTATTCGGCCATCAAGGCAGCGTCATCGGCCAGTTCGAACACGGCTTCGAGGCCATGGGAGGAAAAGTCCATGTCCTGGCCGATGGGCGCATTCTACTGGCCGGGCTGCATTACGAGAATGCGCACCGGACGCTGCCTGCCCTCGCCCTGTTCGATCAGGATGGCCGTCCGGCTCAAGGCTTTGGCGACAATGGTCGCTGCGTGGTGCGCCTGCCGGGCAATCTTTCCCTGGGTGCGCGCGACGGCTGGCTGCCCCCTGGTGTACCAGGCTCCGAAGCCTGTGACGTCCGGGTGCAGGAGGACGGGCGCATCCTGCTGCTGGCCAATCATCACTTTGAACTGGCCGATCATGTCGGCCTGCTGATACGACTCGATGCCGACGGCTCACTCGATAGCACATTCAATGGTCGTGGCTTCGTGATCGTAAGGCATTTGCTGATGAACACCTGCATCAGCAGCCTGATGGTTCAACGAGACATGCGGATTCTGGTGGGCGGCTCGATCAATTTCCCCCAGGAAGGCCTGTTGGCCCGCTATCACACCGACGGCCGGCTCGACGATAGTTTCGCCGTCGACGGCTTCATGAGTTTCAAGGCACAAGAGCGCAGCGCTCAGGTCAGCCAGATCATCCAGCACGACAATGGCGACTTGCAGTGTTTTGGCAACAGTCGCGACCCGATGCACTGTCTTTCACTGAAAGTCCACAGCAACGGCCGTCCGGACATCCATTGCAACGGCGGCCATCCGCAACTGCAGGAAATCGGTCACAGTGGCTGCCAATGGAATGCCGCCCTGGCCTTGCCGGACGGCTGCGTGCTGACGGCAGGCGCCACCCTCGGCGGCAGCGAAGGCGATTTCATTCTGGCCCGCTACATGCCCGACGGACAGCTCGATTGCCGTTTTGGCAATGGTACCGGCTGGGTTCGCACCCGCCTGGGACGCACCCGGGATATTGCCACTTCATTGGCCGTGCAAACGAACGCAAGCATCGTGGTGGCGGGCTCTTCACTGGACGACAACTATCGGGCCGTCGTCGCACGTTACCTGGGTTAATCCAAAGGATTTTTCCTACACTTGATCTTCCCTTTCACTTACGGCAACTTGCGCGCTTCTTATTACAAGGAGTAGCCAATGTCCGGCTCAATGGCCCAGGCGTTCGCGCACAATTTTCTCGGGCATTCCCCCCGTTGGTACAAGGCCAGCATTGTCGGCTTCCTGATCCTCAACGCCCTGGTGTTGTGGACGGTCGGGCCGGTGGTGGCGGGCTGGCTGCTGGTGCTGGAATTCATCTTCACCCTGGCCATGGCACTCAAGTGTTATCCGTTGATGCCCGGCGGCCTGCTGCTGGTTGAAGCCCTGCTGTTGAAGATGACCACGCCCCAGGCACTCTATGACGAACTGGTGCACAACTTCCCGGTGATCCTGCTGCTGATGTTCATGGTGGCCGGCATCTACTTCATGAAAGACCTGTTGTTGTTCCTGTTCTCGCGACTGCTGCTCGGGGTTCGCTCCAAGACCCTGCTGGCGCTGATGTTCTGCTTTCTGTCGGCGTTCCTGTCGGCGTTTCTCGATGCCCTGACCGTGACGGCCGTGATCATCAGTGCCGCGGTGGGGTTCTACTCGGTGTATCACCGTGTCGCCTCGGGCGACGATCCGCGGCAGGACACCCCGATCGGTAACGACCAGAATCTGCCCAGACTGCATCACGCAGACCTCGAGCAATTCCGCGCCTTTTTGCGCAGCCTGCTGATGCACGGCGCTGTGGGTACGGCGCTGGGTGGCGTCTGCACCTTGGTCGGCGAGCCGCAGAACCTGCTGATCGGCCATGAAATGGGCTGGCACTTCGCCGAGTTTTTTCTGAAAGTCGCCCCGGTTTCCTTGCCGGTACTGGTGGCGGGCCTGGCGACCTGCGTGTTGCTGGAGAAACTGCGCTGGTTCGGTTATGGCACGCTGCTGCCGGACAACGTGCGTGTCGTGCTGGCCAACTACGCCGCCGAAGACAACGCCGCACGCACCACACGCCAGCGCGCCGCGCTGATCGTGCAGGGGCTGGCGGCGCTGATCCTGATTGCGGGGCTGGGGTTTCACATCGCCGAGGTCGGCCTGATCGGTCTGATGGTGATCGTGCTGATCACTTCATTCACCGGCATCACCGACGAGCACCGCATCGGTAACGCGTTCAAGGACGCCATGCCGTTCACGGCGCTGCTGGTGGTGTTCTTTGCGGTGGTGGCGGTGATTCACGACCAGCAACTGTTCACTCCGCTGATCCAGTGGGTGCTGGCACTGCCAACGGAACAACAGCCAGGCATGCTGTTCATTGCCAACGGCTTGCTGTCGGCCATCAGCGACAACGTGTTCGTCGCGACCATCTACATCACGGAAGTGAAACGGGCCTTCATCGCCGGCGATATGAGCCGTGAGCATTTCGAGACGTTGGCGATAGCCATCAACACCGGCACCAACCTGCCGAGCGTGGCGACACCCAATGGTCAGGCGGCGTTCCTGTTTCTACTGACGTCGGCGATTGCACCGCTGATTCGCCTGTCGTATGGGCGGATGGTGTGGATGGCGTTGCCGTATACGGTGGTGATGGGGGTGCTTGGCTGGTATGCGGTGAGTTACTGGCTATAACACGACCCTGTGGGAGAACACGACCCTGTGGGAGCGGGCTTGCCCGCGATGAGGCCAGCACATTCAACATCGATGTTGCCTGTCAGACCGCTATCGCGGGCAAGCCCGCTCCCACAGGTTTTATAGTGAACTAACGAGGGAGTATGTACCGCTCGATCGCCTGGGCGGCACCCTCTTCGGTGTTGGTCCCGGTCACCACGTGCGCCTGGCGCTGCACCGCCTCTTCCGCCTGCCCCATGGCGATCGACAACCCGGCGCGATGAAACATCGCCGGATCGTTGCCGCCATCGCCCAGGGCTGCCGTCTGCTCCAGGGGCACACCGAGGAACTCGGCCAGTGTCGCCAGCGCTTCGCCCTTGTTCGCTTTCATTGCAGTCACATCCAGGTACACCGGTTGTGAACGTGAAACCTGAGCCTGCCCCTCGACCTTGGCCAGCAATTGCGCTTCCAGTTCGATCAACAGTTCGGTGTTGTGACTGGCGGCGACGATCTTGTCGATCTGCTCCAGATACGGCTCGAAGCTCTCCACCGTCACCGGCGGATATCCCAGGCCGTGCTGCTCGCGCGGCACCATGGGCCCGGAGGGGTCTTTCGCCAGCCAGTCGCCGCCGCTGAATACCCAGACTTCGATATCCGGCAGATCGGCAAACAGCGTCAAGGTGGTCAACGCGGCCGTGGCCGGCAAGTAATGCGCGACCAGGATACTGCCGTCGGGATGGACCAGGGTGCCGCCATTGAACGCCGCCGTCGGCAGGTCGACGCCCAGGGCTTCGATCTGCTGGAGCATGGCTTTGGGCGGACGACCGGTGGCCAGGCTGAACAGCACGCCCGCCTCGCGCAACGATCGGACCGCTTCGAGGGTGCGCTGGCTGAGGCTGTGATCGGGCAGCAGCAACGTGCCGTCCATGTCACTGAGCAAAAACCGGATGGGGTGTTGCGTCGGCTCACTCATCCAAGGCCGTGCCAGACGCGACCATCGCGAGTCAGCAGATCTTCTGCGGCCTGCGGCCCGTCATCGCCAGCCGCGTAGCCCTGCACGCTCGCGTCCTGCTGCCAGGCATCGAGGAACGGCTGCACGGCGCGCCAGCCATTCTCGATGTTATCGGCGCGCTGGAACAGCGTCTGATCGCCCGTCAGGCAATCGTAGATCAGAGTCTCGTAGCCGGTGGACGGCTGCATTTCAAAGAAATCCTTGTAGGCAAAACCCAGTTCGATATTGGCCATCTTCAGCGCAGGGCCAGGCCGTTTGGCCAGCAGATCAAACCACATGCCTTCTTTAGGCTGGATCTGGATCCGCAGATAGGTCGGCTGCAACTCATCGACCTCGGTATCGCGGAACTGCGCGTAGGGCGCCGGCTTGAAACAGATGACGATCTCGGTGTCGCGCACGCTCATGCGCTTGCCGGTGCGCAGGTAGAACGGCACGCCGACCCAGCGCCAGTTGTCGATCATGACCTTGAGTGCCACGTAGGTTTCAGTGTTGCTGTCGGGCGCGACGTTGTTTTCCTGGCGATACCCCGGCAACGGCTTGCCATCGATTTCTCCGGGTGCATATTGGCCGCGGACCGAGTTGACCCGTGCCTCCTCGACCGACCAGGGGCGAATCGCGCCGACCACCTTGGCTTTCTCGCCGCGAACCGCATCGGCACCGAAGGCTGCCGGCGGTTCCATGGCCACCATCGCCAACAACTGGAACAGGTGATTGGGCACCATGTCCCGCAGGGCGCCGGTGTGTTCATAAAAACTGCCACGGGTTTCCACGCCGACGGTCTCGGCGGCGGTGATCTGCACGTGGTCGATGTAATGATTGTTCCAGAACGCTTCGAACAGGCTGTTGGAGAACCGGCTGATCAGAATGTTCTGTACGGTTTCCTTGCCCAGATAGTGATCGATCCGGTAGATCTGGTTTTCCGTCATCACCTTGAGCAGGCACGCGTTCAAGGCTTCGGCAGTGTGTAGATCGGAGCCGAAGGGTTTTTCGATCACCACCCTCCTGAAGGCCTCGGGGGTTTCTTGCAGCAGGCCGGCAGCGCCAAGACGGCGCGCCACTTCACTGAAAAAACGTGGCGCGGTGGCCAGATAGAAGACGGCGTTGCCGGTGCCGCTGGCGGCAATTTTTGCCTCCAGGGCCTGATAGGTGCTGTCGTCCAGGAAATCGCCCTGGACGTAGCTGATGCCTTTGGCCAACTTGGCCCACAAGTCCGGATCCAGGGCTGTATCGCCCTTCCCGACCTTGGAAGCCACCTCCACGCGAATGAAGTCTTCGAGTTTTTTCGCGAAAGCCTCGTCGCTGATGGCGTTGTGGTCAACGCCGATGATCCGCAATCCATCGCCGAGCAGACCGTCGCGACTCAGGTTGTACAGCGCCGGCATCAGCAGGCGCTTGACCAGGTCACCATGGGCACCGAACAGGAACAGCGTGGTCGGTGGTGCGGGTTCTGCCTTGGATTTATTGCGGATCAGGCGGGTCATTTTTTCGCAGTCTCCACATGGCCGCCGAAGCCGAAGCGCTGGGCCGAGAGAATCTTGTCGCCAAAGGTGCCTTGCCCGCGCGAGCGGTAGCGGGAGAACAGCGAGTTCGACAACACCGGCACGGGCACCGATTGCTCCATGGCGGCTTCGATGGTCCAGCGACCTTCACCGCTGTCCGCCACGGCGCCTTCGTACCCGTCGAGCTTCGGATCGCTGGCCAGCGCGTCGGCGGTCAGGTCGAGCAGCCAGGACGAGACAACGCTGCCACGGCGCCAGACTTCGGCGATGTCGGCGACGTTCAAGTCGAAACGCTGGTCTTCCGGCAGGTTGGTGCTGGCCTTGGTCTTGAGAATGTCGAAGCCTTCGGCGAAGGCCTGCATCATCCCGTATTCGATGCCGTTGTGGATCATCTTCACGAAATGCCCGGAACCGGCCGGCCCGGCATGGATATAACCACGTTCAGCGCGATCGTCATCAGACTTGCGGTCCTTGGTACGCGGAATGTCGCCCAGGCCCGGTGCCAGGCTTTCGAACAGCGGATCGAGACGCGTAACGGTGTCGGCATCGCCACCGATCATCATGCAGTAACCGCGCTCCAGGCCCCAGACGCCGCCCGAGGTGCCGACATCGATGTAGTGCAGGCCTTTTTCCGACAAGGTTTTCGCCCGGCGGATGTCGTCCTTGTAGAAGGTGTTGCCGCCGTCGATGATGGTGTCGCCGGCTTCGAGCAAAGTGCTAAGGGTGTCGATGGTGTCTTCGGTCGGTGCGCCGGCCGGCAACATGACCCAGACCGCCCGTGGCCTGGCCAGGCCGGCAACCAGGGCCGGGAGGTCGGCAACGCCCGTGGCGCCCGCTTCGCTCAGGTTTTCGACGAAGGCGGTATTGCGGTCGTAAACAACGGTGGTGTGCCCGTTGAGCATCAGGCGCCGTGCAATATTGCCGCCCATGCGGCCCAGTCCGATAATCCCGAGTTGCATGTTCCGATGCTCCCTACTACAAATAAAGTGTGTCAAAGGTTATAGCCCAACGCGACTAATGTGGGTTAGTCCAGAGCGGCGAGACGAAGTTTCCGGGCATTGTGCCCGATCCAGACTCACAACGTCAGAAATCGTGCCGAAGACACAACGACCATGAAAAATAAAAAAGTTCCATTCTTGTGCAAAAGAAATCAAAATCGGCGCCGATAGTAAGTTAGCATCCGACGTCGGAGCTAATTTACAGTTGAATCAGCCATTTGCGAGGTGAGCAATGGGCACATTACTAGCAGCACGGCCAGCACAAACCCTTTACGTCACGATCCGTCGCGATGAATTGCGCCAGTTGAAAGACGAGCGCGACCAGTTGAGGCAGGAAGTCGCGCAACTGCGCCTGCTTACGCAAGATGCTCAGGCTCAGTCCTGGCCCGTCGCACAGCGTGCTCCCCACGCCTGATCCCTTCGCTTGAACCGGAAGCAGCCCCCTGCTGCTTCCAGATACATCACCCCCACTCCCCTGTCTGCCAATCACATTTTTTTCACACCCACCTGCCGATACTCCGGCGCATTGTGGCCGCTCGGTATACGCGTGCCCTCCCGTTCGTCGCTGACATTCACGTCTCGACGGAGGACAGTGATTTCAGGTTGGAGCGATGAATGGCTTTGTTTAAACGCAGCACCACGTCTGCGAATGGTTTCGATTGGGCAGGATTGCTCTGGCTGTTTCTGTTCTTCTGGTATTTTTCCGGCATTACCCAACTACTGATCCAGCTGACGGGCACCTCCGGTTTCACGGGCTTTCGCCAGGCGTTTATCATGAGCGCCATCTGGCTGGCGCCAATGCTGCTGTACCCGAAACAGACCCGGGTAATGGCTGCGCTGATCGGCGTGGTGCTGTGGGCCTGTTCCATGGCGAGCCTGGGCTATTTCTTCATCTACCAGCAGGAATTTTCCCAAAGCGTCATCTTCATCATGTTCGAGTCGAACGTGTCTGAAGCGGGCGAGTACATGACCCAGTATTTTGCCTGGTGGATGGTGGCGGCCTTCCTCGCCCACACGCTGTTCGCCTGGTTCCTGTGGACGCGTTTGCGTCCGGTGTACATGCCCCGCGGGCGGGCACTGGTCGCGGCAACGGCCATTCTGGTGGCGGTGATCGGTTATCCGCTGATCAAACACACCGTCCGCACCGGCAGCCTGGCGAGTGGTTTCGAGAAATTCGAGACCCGCATCGAGCCCGCCGTGCCCTGGCAGATGGCCGTGGCCTATCACCGTTACCTCGACACGCTGGCCGGCATGCAGGACATGCTCACCAGCGCGAGCAAGATCCCGCCGCTGCACAACCTCAAGGATTCGGCGGCCGGGCAGCCGTCGACCCTGGTGTTGGTGATCGGTGAATCCACCAACCGTCAGCGTATGAGCCTGTATGGCTACCCACGGGAAACCACGCCGGAGCTGGACAAGCTCAAGGACCAGTTGGCGGTCTTCGATAACGTCATCACTCCGCGCCCCTACACCATCGAGGCGTTGCAACAGGTGCTGACCTTCGCCGACGAAGACAATCCGGACCTGTACCTGTCGACCCCGTCGCTGGTGAGCATGATGAAACAGGCGGGCTACAAGACCTTCTGGATCACCAACCAGCAGACCATGACCAAGCGCAACACCATGTTGACCACCTTCTCCCAGCAGGCCGACGAGCAGGTGTACCTGAACAACAACCGCAACCAGAACGCCGCCCAGTACGATGGCGATGTGATCGAACCGTTCAACAAGGCCCTGACCGACGCTGCGCCGCGCAAGCTGATCGTCGTGCATCTGCTCGGCACGCACATGAGCTACCAATACCGTTATCCATCGACCTTCGACAAGTTCAAGGACCGCCAAGGCGTTCCGCCAGGCGTGCGCGATGACCAGGTGCCGACCTACAACAGCTACGACAATGCAGTGCTGTACAACGACTTTGTGGTCTCGAGCCTGATCAAGGGCTTCGCCAAATCCGATCCGAACGGGTTCCTGATGTACCTTTCCGACCATGGCGAAGATGTGTTCGATTCCCCTGGCCATGGCACCCTGGGGCGCAACGAAAGCAAACCGACAGCGCCGATGTACACCATTCCGTTCATGGCCTGGGCCTCGCCGAAATGGCGCGAAACCCATGACTGGAATTTTGCCGGCGATCTGGAGCGGCCGTACAGCAGCTCGCACCTGATTCATACCTGGGCCGATCTCGCAGGGCTCAGCTTCGATGAACTCGATCGCAGCAAGAGCCTGGTCAGCGACAGCTTCAAGCCCCGGCCCTTGATGATTGGCAACCCCTACGAGCGCCAGCAGCGGCCGCTGATCGACTTCAGCCTGATGAAGCCAAAGGCCTTGCCACCTGCCCCGGAGCTTGTACAGAAGTAGATCCCCCTGTAGGAGCGAGCTTGCTCCGGGCGGCGTTCCGACGATGGATTCAAGAGCGCCGCGTTCAGTCAGTTAAAACGCGTCATCGTTACCATCCATCGTCGGAACGCCGCCCGGAGCAAGCTCGCTCCTACAAAGAACCCATCGGAGCGCCCTGACCAGGGATTAATCTGACAGAAACACCCCAAAGATAATAATTATTCTCGTTTATCGCTAAATCCCCGCCCTCCCCTTCGTCTTTGAGCAAACGGAATTTTTCCCTCGAAGACAAGGAGTCGGCTGCGATGTTCGCGCCTATCACCCGTTCCATGACGTTTACCCTGGGCCTGTGCAGTGCCGCCCTGTGCCCGGATCTGCTGGCTGAAACCGACGCCGACCAAGCGCCCGGTCACACCCTCGAACTGGACGCCACCGATGTCGTCGCCCAAAGTCTGGGCAACACCACCGAAAACACCGAGTCCTACACCACCGGCGCCATGAGCACCGCCACCCGCCTGAACCTGTCGATCAAGGAAACGCCGCAATCGGTGTCCGTGGTCACTCGCCAGCAGATGGACGACTTCAAGCTCGGCTCGCTGTCCGAAGCCATGGGCCAGACCACCGGCATAGTGGTCCAGCACAACGACTCGGACCGGGTCAGCTATTCCTCCCGCGGCTACACGATCAGCAATTTCCAGGTCGATGGCATGCTCAATACCTTCAGCTACATGAAGTCCGACTCGGACACCATCATCTACGACCGCATCGAAGTGGTTCGCGGTGCGACCGGCCTGACCACGGGTGCGGGCGACCCGTCGGCCACCATCAACATGGTGCGCAAGCGACCGACAGCGCAGTGGCAAGTCCAGACCGGTGTCAGCGGTGGCAGTTATGACGACTACTACAGTTACCTGGATGTCGGTGGCCCGCTGGCCTTTGACGGCCGGCTGCGAGGTCGCGGCGTGCTGGCCTATCGCGATGCCGAATCGTTCCGCGACAAGTATCAGCAACAACGGGAAGTCGGTTACGGCATTCTCGAAGCCGATTTGACCGACGACACCCTGCTGGCCGTGGGTTACGACTATCAGAATAAACACGTGCAGGGCTCCTCCTATGGCACCTTGCCGTACTGGAATTCCGACGGAGGCAAAGCAAACCTGGGACGCTCCACCAATATGGCCACGTCCTGGAGTTCCTGGCCGATCAAGGACAAGACTGCATTCGCCACGCTGGAGCAACAACTGGGCGCGGGCTGGCATTTCAAAGCGGCCTACACCCACCGCGAAAGCGATACCGACGGCAAGCTGTATTACGGCGGTGGCGGCTTCCCGAACGAGGACCGCAGCGGCATGACCGCCTACCTGGGCCACATGCTCGGGACGCAGAAAATGAAGGCTTATGACTTCAACGTGGCGGGGCCCTACTCGCTGTTCGGACGGGAACACGAAATGATGCTCGGGTATGGCGAAGCCGAGCGCAGTGAAGAAAGCCCCTACCTGATTGAAGGTGCACTGCCGCCGGACTACTTGAGCATTCCCGACTGGAAATACATGGGCAACATCGCCAAGTACCCCGATACCGTCACCAGCCTTGCAGGATCAAAAGACAGCACTCGCCAGAAGGCCGGTTACCTGGCCACTCGCCTGAGCCTGACGGATGAGCTGCACGCGGTGCTCGGGAGTCGTTATGGCAGCTGGAAGGCCTCGAGCAAGACCAACAGTTATGACGATAACCTGCAGCTGGAAAGCGTCGATGCCACCCGCCAGCAACATAACGACATCTGGACGCCTTACGCCGGGCTGCTTTACGACCTCACACCCGAATACACCCTGTACGTCAGCTACACCGACATTTTCAAACCGCAGTCCAATCGCGACAGCAACCGCAAATACCTCGAACCGGTGGTGGGCAGCAACTATGAGTTGGGGCTCAAGGGCAGCCTCCTGGAAGAACGCCTGAACCTGGCCACCGCGCTGTTCTGGAGCAAACAGGACAACGTTGCGGAGCTTGACGATTCGGTGCCCCCAGACCCGGTGACCGGCGAGGAGTTCTTCAAGTCAGGCGGAAAAGGCAACAAGGTCCAGGGCTTCGAAGCCGAGGTTTCGGGTGAGGTCATGGCCGGCTGGAACATGACGGCCGGCTACACCTATACCCACTCGGTCAACGGCGAAAAGCAGCGGACCATGACCAACCAGCCACTGAATATGCTACGGCTTTCCACGGCCTATCGCCTGCCGGGTGATTGGCAGGCGCTGACGGTGGGGGGCGCGGTGAACTGGCAGAGTGATGTCTTCGGGAACTCCAGGCGTCCGGTCGGGCGTAACGCGGCAGGCGAGATCATCACCGAAAACGCGAAGATCCGTCAGAAGGCCTACACCGTGGTCAAACTGATGTCGCGGTATGAGTTCGACCGGCACCTGTCCGCTTCGCTGAATGTCGACAACCTGTTCGACGAGAAGTATTACGACAACGTCGGCTTCTACAACGGCGTGTTCTGGGGCGACCCGCGCACAGTCACCCTGAGCCTGGACTGGAAACTCTAGCGTTTTAACGCCCAATTAACGGAATCGGCAGATAATGGACCTTCGACATCGCCTTGGAGCATGGACGAAAGGCACCCGACATTCCTGATGGGAGGCACACCATGAAACGCACACCCCTGATCATCGCCGGCCTGATGACGTTTGTCTCGGCCACCGCCTTGGCCGAAGGCGGGGCAGAACGGATGCGGTATTACTTCGACAGCCTGCGACCCGTTCAACAGCAGGCCCAGGAGAACAAAGGTTCCGAGGTCCGGGTCCCGGACGATCAGACCGCGCAAGTGACCGAGTCCTACAAGACGAAATGACCGATTGTAGGAGCCAGGGTTGCCGCATTGCCGGTCAGTTAAGCGGTGCGGTCCACTGTAGGAGCGAGCTTGCTCCGGGCGGCGTTCCGACGCTGGCCGTTAACGATAACGCGTGTTTGCTGATTAAACGCGGCGCTCTTAAGTCCATCGCGAGCGAGCTCGCTCCTACGACCCCCAGATCAAGGCTTCCGTCCACCCGAGCTCGGCAAAATCCACCGCCCGCAACCCCGACTCGCCGGCGCAGAAAAACTCGTCCAGTTGCGGCGGCTTGACCGGGGTGCCGCTGAGCATGGCATGCACCTGCCCGCGATGATGAATCTGGTGCTCGAACAGATGCGACAGCAAGCGCAAACGGCTGTCATGCTGAGGTGTGTCACGGTCGATGGTCACGATTTTACTGAGGTCTGCGTCACGCATTTGCTCGCAGTAGGCAATCAGCCGGCGGTCTACCAGGGTTTGCTCGTGCTTGAGTTCAGCGGCCGTTGAACAGGGCTCGTCGTGCCTGAAAAATATGTTGCAGTCAGGATGCGGGTCATCGCCGCGCAGTTCCCGCTCCAGTGCATCCACGTAGAACCAGTCACAGGTCAGGATGTGATTGAGCGTTCCGCGCAGGCTGGGGAAGAAGCTGACTCTGGGCGCAGTCAGCTCATCCTGGCTTAACTGGCTCCAGGCTCCGGCGAGTCGATAATTAGCCCAGGCATTCTGATAGGCCATGGTCAACAAATGGTGAGACAGCGGCTGATTCATCTTCGCTCCTCCCGATATCAAGCGTCGGCGAAACGTTGCAACTGCATTTCCTGTAGACGGCTGAGGGTGCGGCGAAACGGAAATTCCAGATAACCCTCGGTGTACAGCGATTCCATCGGCACCTGCGCTTCGAGGTACAGCGGTACTTTACGGTCGTAGCACTCGTCCACCAGGGCAATGAAACGACGCACACCGTCGTCATTCACAGACAATTGCGGCAACTCGCGATCGCCCGCCACCACCCGCTCGACACCATCTTCGGTACCGCGAGCGATGCGACCTGCGCGTCTCTGCGCACTGAGGTTGGGGACCTCACTTAACAGGATAGCCTTGAAGGTGTCGCACAGCGCCATGAAATCCATGGCGGCAAAGGGCTGTTCACAGAGGTCGGAGTAACGGCTCCAGAGCACGGTTTCACTGGACTGCACCACCTCGAGAAAACGGTAGCCGACCTTGATCGGTGCGCTGGATACCGACTGGCCGACAGCCAGGGCATGGAACACGTCTGCCAAGGCGCCTGTCTGCCCGGGCGATGCTACCCAGTAACGTTGCAAACCGGTACCCGGGTGCAGGCGATGATCTTCGCTGCCATTGACCGCTATCACTTGCATGTGCCGCTTGATCGCCGCGATGGCAGGCATGAACCGGTCACGGTTGAAGCCATCCGCGTAGAGCTGGTCCGGCGGCTGGTTGGAGGTGCAGACCACCACCACACCCTGCTCGAACATCACCTGGAACAGGCGCCCGAGAATGATCGCGTCACCGATGTCATTGACGAACAGCTCATCGAAGCACAACACCCGCACGTCCTGGCTCAGTTCACGGGCCAGTGCCTGCAACGGGTCGGCAGTGCCGGTCAGCTGGAAGGAGCGCTGATGCACCCAGCCCATGAAGTGATGAAAATGCTGACGCCGGGCCGGAACCTGCAGGCTCTGGTAGAACTGGTCCATCAACCAGGTCTTGCCGCGCCCGACCGGGCCCCACAGGTAGACCCCGGTGATCGGCGCTTGCCCGTCATGGAGGGCTTCGTAACATTTCTGCAAAGCCCAGACCGCATGTTCCTGAGCCTCGTCCTGGACGAAGCCCTTGTGTTCGATGGCGTGCTGCCAGGTGCTGAGGGGGGAGTCGAGATTCATGCGCGGCAGTATGCCATGTCCAAGGCAGGGAGATATCCAGGCGGAAGATCCGAGCGCCGATCCAGTGGTCTGACATAGATCAAATGTAGGAGCGAGCTTGCTCGCGAAAAGGTTCCGTCAATGTAAATGTTGAATGTCAGCCCCCTTTCGCGAGCAAACCCCACAAAGGGTTGCGTTTTACCTATCGACCTTGTGCCTGGCCGCATAAAGGCACAGCATCTCCATCGCCAGGGTCGCGGCCGCCAATGACGTGATGTCCGCACTGTCATAGGCCGGCGCCACTTCCACCACGTCCATCCCCACCAGATTGATCCCCCGCAGGCCGCCGAGGATTTCCAGGGCCTGCACCGTGCTCAAGCCACCACACACCGGGGTCCCGGTACCCGGGGCAAAAGCGGGGTCGAGGCAGTCGATGTCGAACGTCAAGTACACCGGGTTATCCCCGACCCGCGCCCGAATCGCCTCGACAATCGCATCGACCCCGCGCCGATGCACTTGTCGCGCATCCAGCACCTCGAAACCCTGATGATCGTCATTGGTGGTGCGCAAACCGATCTGCACCGACCGCGACGGATCGACCAGGCCTTCCCTGGCCGCGTGCCAGAACATGGTGCCGTGATCGACGCGCTTGCCGCCCTCGTCCGGCCAGGTATCGCTGTGGGCATCGAAGTGGATCAGCGACAACGCACCATGTTTGCGGGCATGGGCCTTGAGCAACGGATAGGTGATGAAGTGATCGCCACCGAAGGTCAGCATCGCGCTGCCGGCAGTGAGGATGTGCTCGGCATGGGCCTCGATGCTTTCCGGCACCGACTGCGGCGTGCCGTAATCGAAGGCGCAATCACCGTAGTCGACCACCGCCAGATGGTCGAACGGATCGAACGTCCACGGCCAGTGGCGCTCCCAGGCAATCCCGGTGGATGCGGCCCGAATGCCCCGCGGTCCGAAACGTGCGCCGGGGCGGTTGCTGGTCGCCGTGTCGAACGGCACCCCGCTGACCGCCACGTCGACGCCGCGCAAGTCGCGGCTGTAGCGACGACGCATGAAACTGGTGATACCGGCGTAGGTACTTTCGGCGGCTGTTCCGTAAAGGCTGTCACGGGTGAGGGCTTGATCGTTCTGCACAGGGACGTCCATTGAAGGCTCCTTATTATTGGCGGCTACGGAATGTGGTCCACAGGCGAGTGCGCTGGCGCATGTCCTTGAGGCTCATGGTCTGGTCGGCGTACAGCCGCGCTCGCACGTCGGCCAGTGGGTAAATGTCCGGATCGCTGCGCACCGCTTCATCCACCAGCGGGGTTGCCGCCTGGTTGGCCGTGGCAAAAAACAGCGTATTGGTCAGCGCCGCGACGGATTCCGGGCGCAGCATGAATTCGATAAAGGCACGGGCGGCCTCTGGGTGAGGCGCATCCTTGGGAATCGCCAGGTTGTCCTGCCAGATCAGCGTGCCCTCCTGCGGAATCCGGTACGCCACCTCGAACGGTTTGTTGGCCTTGCGCGCCTGATCGGCGGCCATGCTGGCGTCACCGTTGTAGGTCAATGCCAGGCAGACGTCGCCGTTGGCCAGATCGCTGATCTGGCGTCCGGTGGCAACGTACAGGACGTTCGGTTGCAGCTGACGCAATAACGCCTCGGCGGCTGACAGAGCAGCCTTGTCAGTGCTATAGGGATCTTTACCCAGGTAATGCAGCGCCAGGCCAAACACTTCCTGGGGCGAATCGAGAATGGCGATGCCGCAATCTTTGAGTTTGCCGGCGTACTCGGGTTTGAACAGCAGATCGAGGCTGTTGAGCGGCACATTCGGCAAGCGTTGTTTCACCGCTTCGACATTCATCCCCAGACCCAGGGTGCCCCAGGTGTAGGGCACGCCATAACGGTTGCCGGGATCGACGGCGGCGAGCTTCTCCAGCAAGTCCGGGTCGAGATTGGCGTAGCCCTTGAGGCCCTCGTGGGGAATTTCCCTCAGCGCACCGGCCGCCAGACCACGGGCCAGCACACTCGACGAAGGCACCACCACGTCATATCCGCTGCCACCGGTGAGCAATTTCGTTTCCAGGACTTCGGAAGAATCGAAGGTGTCGTAACGCACGTGGATACCGGTTTCCTGCTCGAACCGCTGCAGCGTTTCCGGCGCCACGTAATCGGCCCAACTGTACAGATTGACAACCTTGTCCCCGGCCTGCACCGGGACGGCCATGGCGAGGAACAACGCGGGTAAACACAGCCTTGATAGCGGAGCCATGACGAACACCTGACCGGAGGAAGTGGTTGCAGGATGCCGAGTCGGATACATTGGAAAAATATAAAGATTGTTAACCTGACTTTATCCTGGAGTAATGTTTGATGCTCGGCCAACTGCACGATCTCGATCTGCACCTGCTACGGCTGTTCGTCAGCGTGGTCGAATGCGGCGGCTTCAGCGCGGCCCAGGGTGAGCTGGGTTTGAGCCAGTCGAGTATCAGCCAGCAAATGGCCAGGCTTGAAACCCGGCTCGGCTATCGGTTGTGCAGTCGCGGCAAGGGCGGATTCAAGGTCACGCCCAAGGGTGAACGACTGTTGACGGCGACAAGGGGGTTGTTCGAATCCATCGAAGCATTCCGCCATCAATCCAACGGCGTGGCGGGTCGATTGATCGGCGAAGTACGGCTGGGGTTGTCCGAGGCGCTCGATCAATCGGTGCTGCAACGGGTGGCCGGGGCCATCCGGCGCTTTCGCGAGCGGGACGAATCGGTACGCCTCGAATTGATCAGCGCGATGCCCGGCGAAATGGAGCGCTTGCTGTTGCAACAGCGGCTGGACCTGGCGATCGGCTATTTCTCACAGGTGCAAAGCGCGTTTGACTACCGCGAACTGTTCACCGAAACCCAGCACCTGTATTGCGCCCCCGGCCATCCGCTGTTCACAGACGACGCGCCGGACGATCAGGCGCTCCAGGCCTGCGACCGGGTCGATCACCCGTACCGCTTCCTGCGCAACGACGAGCCGTTCCAGGGCAAGCTGTGTTCGGCGCGCTCGGAGCAGGTCGAAGGCACCCTCGCCTTCATTCTCTCTGGCAAGCATGTGGGGCATCTGCCCAGTCACTTTGCCAGGAGCTGGGAGGACAAGGGTTTGCTCAGGAGCGTGCGCCGTGGCGACATGAGTTTCGATGTGGCCTTTCATCTGGCCCGCCATCGCGCGCAGGTGGCGGGGGATGCGCAGAAGGCGTTTGAGGAAGATTTGCTCGCGGCGTTTGCCTGAGGGGCAGCGATGCCCCTGTGGGAGCGAGACCGGCTTGCCGGCGAAGAGGCAGGCACATCCAACATTGCTATCGACTGACACGCCGCCTTCGCGAGCAGGTCGAATCGTCGCACCGTCGCTGCAACTGATGCCCAAGCCCGTGCTCGGCGGTGCCGAACCACAGGTGACAGTCCGCAGCGAACTCCTCACAGTGAACGTGGTCGCACAGGTTGAACCGCCGAACAGCGCTCAAGGATCGAGCCATCGGGGGTTCGGTCCCTTTTCTGTCGAGAGCCCCTCAATGCGCAGACTCATCGCTTTATCCCTCTCGTTGCTGCTCCTCTCCCTGAACGCCTGTGCCCTGCTGCCCAATCGCGATCCGCTGAACGTCAACGTGGTCGGTTTCGAACCGCTGCCGAGCCAGGACATGGAAGTGCGTTTTGCCGTGAAGATACGCGTGCAAAACCCCAATGAAACCGCGATCGACTACAACGGCGTGGCCCTGGACCTGGAGGTCAACGGTCAGCCACTGGCCTCGGGGGTCAGTGATCAGATGGGCACGATTGCACGCTTCTCCGACACCGTCCTGACCGTGCCGGTGAGCGTCTCGGCGTTCTCTGTACTGCGCCAGACATTGGGCCTGAGTCAGACGCAGACCCTGAACAACATGCCGTACGTGCTGCGCGGCAAGCTGGCTGGTGGCCTGTTTGGTACCCTGCGTTTTGTCGACAGTGGCAAGCTCAGCCTGCCGGGGCCGACTTTCACACCCAGGTAAATCCGGCGCTGGCGATCACGTTCAATAGGGACAGACAAGGAGGCAATACACATGGACACCCCCACGCTCTACACCGAACGCCTGATCCTGCGCCCGCTGGAACTGACCGACGCCGAGGCGATCCAGCGACTGTTCCCGCACTGGGAGGTGGTGCGCTATCTGAACGCCTTGGTGCCCTGGCCCTATCCCGCCGATGGTGCGCTGACTTATCTGCGCGATAACGCCCTGCCGGCGATGGCCCGCGGCGAGGAATGGCACTGGTCGATCCGCTTGAAGTCGGCACCCGGGCAACTGATCGGCAATATCAGCCTGATGAATGAACAGGACAACAACCGCGGCTTCTGGCTCGCACCGAAGTGGCAAGGCCAGGGCTTGATGAGCGAAGCCAGTGCCGCCGTGACCGGGTACTGGTTCAAGACCCTCGGTCGTTCAGTGCTGCGTGTGCCGAAAGCGGCGCTCAATATCGGCTCGCGCAAACTCTCGCAACGCACGGGCATGCGCTTGATCGGCACCGACGAGGGGGATTTCGTCAGTGGGCGATTGCCGAGAGAAATATGGGAAATCACCCGCGAAGAGTGGCTGCAGCAGCGCTGAACCTCACGCCACAAAGGGCCGGTGTCGACCACAAAACTTCCGGACAACACCGATCAACTGTGGGAGCGGGCTTGCCCGCGAAGACGCTGGCACATCCAGCAAATAACTTGACTGCCCTACCGCATTCGCGAGCAAGCCCACCCCAAAGGGAAGTCATGCAGTGAAGCGCACGCCGGGTTTAGCCCGCTCATCCACCGTCAGTTCAAACACATCCGGGCGCGCATAGTGCCCGACCACGTCGAAGTCGTAACGGGCGCGAACCAGATCATCGGTGTCGATCTCGGCGGTCAACAACCCGGGCCCGCCGCGCAGAGGCCCAGCCAGAATGTCGCCCATCGGCCCGACGATTACACTGCCGCCGGCAATCAGCGGCCGGTCCGCCGGCCAGTTGGCGATGTCCACGCCCAGGGCCTGCGGTGAATCCTGAACCTGGCAGGCGCTGACCACGAAGCAGCGTCCTTCGTGGGCGATGTGGCGCATGCTCACTTGCCACATCTCCCGCTCATCCACCGTTGGCGCGCACCAGACCTCCACGCCCTTGGCGTACATCGCGGTGCGCAACAGCGGCATCATGTTTTCCCAGCACACCAGCGCACCGATCCGCCCGACCTGACTGTCGATCACGGGCAAGGTCGAACCATCACCCTTGCCCCAGATGAGCCGTTCAGTACCCGTCGGCATCAACTTGCGGTGTCTGGCCACCAGCCCCGCCTGCGGATCGAAGTACAACGCGGTGCAATACAAAGTGCTGCCAGCGCGCTCGATGACACCGATCACCAGCGTGGCCCCGGTACGTGCCGACAAGCCAGCCAACGCCTCGGTTTCCACACCGGGCACGTCGATGGCGTTGGCGAAGTACCGGGCAAAGGCTTCACGACCTTCCGGCAGTCGATAGCCCAGTTGCGTGCCAAAACCCTCGCCCTTGGGGTAACCGCCGAGCAGCGCTTCGGGCATTACCACCAGCGCGGCACCGGACTCAACAATAGCGTTTTCATACGACAGTATTTGTTCCAGGGTCTCGTCCTTGCCGCCCGGCAAGGCGCCGATTTGCAGCGCAGCAACAATTGACTTGGGCATGGCAGTCTCCGAAAGGTAATGAGGTGTTGCTCATTCTCGGCCGTCGCCGGATCATGAATAAAGACCGATTCACTGCTGAATGATATGAACACGATGAATATCGCAACCGTCGATCTCAATCTGCTTAAAGTCTTTGAAGCCCTGCATGAGGAGTCCAGCGCGAGCCGTGCCGCGTTACGGCTGGGCGTGACGCAATCGGCAGTCAGCGCCGCATTGCGCCGCTTGCGCGAGCTGTATGGCGATCAATTGTTCGTGCGCACCGGTCGCGGCCTGGCGCCGACACTCAAGGCCAATCAATTGAAGCCGGTGGTCAGCGAGGCGCTGAACAAATGCCGGCAGAGCCTGGCGATGGTCGATCCTGACGCCGATCACTACGACGGGCGCTCGGTCACACTGGGTTTGTCGGATGATTTCGAGATCGCCTACGGGCGCAGATTGATCGAAGAAATCGCCCTCTGCGCGCCAGGGCTGCGGCTGATCTTCCGCCAGACCCACAGTCAGATCGTTGCCCAGGCGCTAATGGAGCGCAGCATCGATCTGGCGATCACCGCCGGCGGTTTCGCCGAACGCTTGCTCAGCCGCCAGGTGCTCGGCGAGGGCATTTATCAGTGCCTGGTCGATCCTGCGAGCCTGGCTGAGGGACAACACAGCATCAGCCTGGAAGAGTTCGTCGCCCGCGAGCACATACTGGTGTCGTCCGGCGGTTTTATCGGGATCACCGATGCAGGCTTGGCGGCGCTGGGCTTGAGTCGACGGGTGAGCGCCTCGACCACGCACTTTGCGGCGTTGCCGTACTTGCTCAAGGGCAGTCAGGCGGTGGCGACGATTCCGGCCCACGCTGCCCAAAGCATTGCGGCGCTCAGCGGCCTGGCGCTGCTGCCCTGCCCGCTGGACCTGCCGCGTTACCCGATCGAACTGGGCTGGCGCACCAGCACCCAGTTGGATCCGGTGGTTTTGAAAGTGCGAGAAGCCATTGTCGCGAGCTTTGCGCGCGCGCAATGACCATATTGCAGCTGTCGAAATAGCCTAAAGGGGTAGTGTCAGATGGACATCTATTTCGCAGCCATCAGCCGATTGACTTCACTGCGCACCATGTTTGCGAATTCCGGTGGCGACATGCCGTCGAGCTCGGCACGCACCCACTCGGCCCATTTGCCTTTGCGCTTGGCGCGTTCGCCGAACAACCGTGCCGCCTCGCCCTTGGCTTTGCCCAGGTTGTTTTGCCAGAGCTCGAACAGACGGGATTTCTCATCTTCAAGCGCGGCGCGCTCGGCAAGGGGTCTGTCGGCCAGATTGAAGCTCATGGGAAATACCTGCTGCGTAAAATAGGCGACATCTTACACTGTAGAAAGAAATTTCCTGCGCCGGATTTTTCATCAGGATGAGGTCGGCAGGCAAATTCGCTGCAACTTTTTCCACGGTCGCAGACTCCATTATTTACTGCCCATTCACTGCAAGGAGTACCTCAATGGCTCGGAAAACCGCCGCACAAGTCGCCGAAGATCAAATCAAGGATCAAGCGTTCAGCGAACTTCAGGCTCTGATCGAAGAGTCGGAAAAACTGCTCAAAAGCAGTGCCTCACTGGTCGGTGAGGAAGCGGATACCCTTCGTGGGCAAATCGCCCAGAAACTTCAGCAGGCGCGTGACTCGGTGACCAGCGTACGCGACAGGACCCTGCCTGCGGTCGAAGCCACCGAGACCTACATTGGTGGTCATCCGTGGCAGACCGTGGCCATCTCCGCCGGTTTCGGCCTGGTGGTCGGGTTGCTGCTGGGTAGGCGGTAAGCTGTAGGAGCAAGCTTGCTCGCGATGGACGTTAACGATGACGCGTTTTTTCTGAACAAACGCGGTGTCCTTGAGATCTTCGCGAGCAGGCTCGCTCCTACATTGGCCGGCGTTAACCATCGGGCTCGCCGTTCCAGTATGAACAGCAGATTTCAGAGTCCAGCCAGTTCTCGCAGATCCGCCAACGTCTGAGCATCAAGCTGGATGCCATCGGTAGCGGCTTTGGCCCGCTGCTGGTGGCGTCGATCCCCCGGCAAACGCTTGAGCCCCACACCGTGCATCTGCCGCACGAGTTCCTGGCTGCGCTCGGCAAAGCTCTGTCCAGCCGCCTTGCTCGGGTCGATGACAATCAGCAACTGGCCGGTCCAGGGCGTCCTGGCGCCCGGATGGTTCGACCAATCGAACTCGAACGAAAAATTCCCCCCGGTCAACGCCGCCGCCAACAGCTCCACCATCATCGACAGTGCCGAGCCCTTGTGCCCGCCAAACGGCAGCAACGCGCCTCCTTCCAGAATCGCTTTCGGATCCTGGGTCGGCTGGCCGAGGCTGTCCACGCCCATGCCCTCGGGCAACCGTTCGCCCTTGCGCGCGGCGATCTGCACATCGCCATGGGCAATGGCGCTGGTGGCCAGGTCGAAGACGATCGGCTCGCCATCGGCCCGCGGCGCGGCGAAAGCAATCGGGTTGGTCCCGAACAAGGGACGATCGGCGCCGTGCGGCACGACACAGGTCATGCTGTTGACCACACTCAGCGCCACCAGCCCTTCATAGGCAAAGGGTTCGACATCCGGCCACAAGGCGGCGAAATGGTGAGAGTTACGAATGGCCAGCACCGCGATCCCGGCACTGCGGGCCTTTTCCACCAGTAACGCACGGGCCGCCGCGAGCGCCGGTTGGGCGAAACCGTTGCCGGCGTCGACCCGGACGAAACCCGAGGCGACATCCTCGACCACTGGCACGGCCTGGCCATTGACCCAGCCGCTTTGCAATGTCGATACGTACCCGGGGATGCGAAACACGCCATGGCTATGGGCGCCATCGCGTTCGGCGCTGGCGCAGTTTTGCGCCAGTACGCGAGCGACGTCAGCCGAGGTGCCCTGGCGCAGGAAGATCTTTTCAAGCAATCCCGTCAGCGCTTCGAGGGACAGGTTTTGCGAGACAGCCGTAGACACTTGATCGTGTGGCGCAGACATCTGAAGCTCCAGACTAATTATTGGAGGGGGCAACAGCGTACGAGGGTTATGCAAACCGATTAACAACGCGACCCGAGCCGGCTGTCAATCTTTTGATTGAATGCCGCTCAACCGGCTCAATGTAACCGACCCGGTACGGCACACTGCGATAACTATTTACCACCTTGCCCGCGCGGGCATCACCTAGGTTGGAGGCCCATTCATTATTCGCCACGTGGCGATCCCATCGAGACCTCCATGACCACTTCTCCCTCTCCATTGTTTTTTCCGCAAGTGCTGGATGAACCGGGTACGCACGAAGAACTCCGAAAAACCCATTCCCTTTCAAGCAAGGACTTTTCCTGGCTCAGCCATATCGAGTTGGCGAGCGATGAACTTCGACAAAAGCAGACGCCTCCCATGTCTGCCGAAAAACTGTTTTTGAAGGTTAAGGACAAGGTGCCGGTGCCATTGGCCGGATGTTTCATGTTGTCATCCACGCCCGACGACAACGATGCGATTCTGTATACGCCCTACGGGGGGATCGAGAAGTTCGATGACGTCGACTCACTCACCGCAGAGCTGATTCTGCGACTGACCAACGAGTCCAAGCGCGATGAACTGTTGCGTTTTGCCTCGATAGCCCAACGCATCGAACTGGAAGGCGAAACAGTCACCGAGATCACTCGCGAAATCATCACGGGCGAGGTATTCGACGACCAGAAAACAGTCATCAAGAGCAATCAGCAACAGAATGCACAGCGGTTGCTGGAGGCGTTGATTCAACTGCCACCGTTGACAGATTCGCTGAATGAGATTCTTGACGGTTTGTTAGGCCGCTCTTTTGCAGGACTGAAGCAACGGGACACCCGGGTCGACTTCGGGATCGATTCGAGTGTGAACTCCGCATCGGGAATATCGATGCCCCTCAGTGACGCCCTCATGCTTTTCTATCGCCACCAAGGCTGGCCATCAGACCAGACCCTGGCGTTCAACCACCCGGACCGAACGTTGGTACCTGACGATAAGGCCCAGGCCGAGCGCGACAATGAGATATGGAAAAAGGCAGTCAAGACCGCGTCCGCCGGGCTGACCTGGTTGCTCGGCGAAAAACTGCGGGCGTATTGGAATCATGTTCTGCCGAATGGGCAATCCCGGCGCAAGCTGTTTATCCAGGCCATCAGCGACAAGGCTCGGGCGGACATCCTGTTCAAGCGACAGGACAAGATCATCAGTCCTGAACAGAGTCGGGCACTGGAGGTTTTATTCGACCGCAGTACCACTCGAACCGCACCATCGCCGCTGGTTCCTGAAGCCGTGCGCCTGTGGGAACACGCAGCGAATTTCGTTGAGCTGGCCGGCTCATTCATGATTGCTCAACCGGATGCCTATCTCTTTACCCCCGCCAGCGGATTGCAGGTGCTTGAGAGCCCTGAAGACTTACATGACACCGTGCGCGCCAAGGTCGTTGCCAAAGGGCATGACGATGAGCTGTACGAATTGTTGACACAAGAAGATCGCCATCGCTTTCTCGGCTTCAAGGATGCTCAGGTTTCCGGCGAAGCGATTGCAGGTTCAGTTTTCGAGTCGCTGTTTGACTCAATCATCGACAAACAGCTGCATAACGTCGAATACGCGCTGGGGGTGTTCCGTCACAGCGATGGTGACGTGAGTATTGCGGCGTTGTTCGACAAGGCACTGGACGTGCGCAGCATGATCGACAATCAGCTGTTGGAAATGCCGACGCAGGGTCGGTGGAGTACCCAGCAGGTCATTACGGGGCAATCGCGTCCGTCAATTGTTCTGGCCGACAAGGCGACAACGCTGTCGAAAACCTTCGATAGCGTGAAATCAGCTCTCGAAGCGCAGTGGCAGGCGCAACCTGTCGAGACCGGTGCGCTGCAGAGAACCAGCCTGGAAGCCATGAAACCCGCACTGGCCAATGCCCTGTCGGTGGGTATTCGTGGCGAGGCCAACCTTCGTCGACTTAACCGCACATTGTCGCAAGTCGATAGCGCCATTGTCCATACGGTACTCGACCCCGACCGCCCCACCCGCCGCCAGCGTAAAGCGCTGAATGGATTTCGCCCGGATGCCTACTGGTTCAGCCTTGAAACCGCGGGCCATACATCGTCGCTGGCCGTGCACCATTGTTTCATGCTCACCGAACGCGGCGGCCTGGATACACAGAATTCCGGCCGGGCGATTCTCTGGACCCCGGCGCTTGGGTTGGAGGCCTTTGAATCGGTCGCCACGGCCAGGACCGAGCTGCAACGACGCCTGCTTGACCCGATCAAGCGGCTGATGCTGCTTGAAAATCTCCTGCCTGCCGAGCGCATGTTCCATAAAACGTACGAATTGGGTAATTTTCGTCAGATCGAAAATAATCTGCTGCTCCATCGTCAGCAGACGGCCATCGATCACTTTCTGGCGGTTTGCGACCAGGTTCGCGCGCTGAAACTGACAGAAACGAAACAGACAAAAGCCCTGAACGCACTTAAGCAGCAACCCATCTGCACCAATCTGCAGCGAGCCAAGGATATTGGCAAGGCCATTGCAACCCGCCAGACTTTGCCGGCCTGGCTGGGAATGGCATCGCTGGGGGAACAGCAAAAACATGTCGAAATTATGGAGCAACACCGCCATAGCCTGTCGGAGTGTAAAGATTATCTACATGGCATAAAAACCCTGGCTATCTATGTCCACGAGCAACTGGTGTCCCTGCAAAAAACCCGCTTCCAGGGCAATTTCATTGACCCCGATCATGTCAAGGTCACTCCTGGGTTAGCCATCGCCGGCCCTGCACAAACATTGACCGAATTTGCCCTGAATCACGTCAATGTGCTCCAGGGAACAGGTTTTACCATCGCCTCGACGACCTCAAAACCGCTTCCGAACGAGATGGATACCGAGGCTGTCAAGCAGCTGCTGTTACAGCTGAACATCAAGTCAGTGTATGAGCAGTTGCTCTCGGAACAATTGTCGGGTGATAGCGACGCTGCCAAAGCGCGAAAACTGCGCTACTTCCAGCAGTTGCCCTGGCACCTGTTGCAAGAGGCCCACGCGCTTAAACTGCAAGAGCAACTGTCGGAGCAGGCGTTCGACGCAATCGAGCAGCTATTGGACATGCCCAATGCCACGGCACGGGCCGCGGTTAAAGGGGCAGACGCTATCATCCGCCCGCTGCAGTTGATCTCCACGGCCGGTGCCACAGCCGTCGACGCACTGGGGATGTACCTGATCAGCCCGGGCAAAGACGTGGCCGGTCGGCAGGTGCTCTACGCGCCCTATTTTGTCGGGCCACCCTTCACCGAGTTCGAGACCGAGACCGGACTGCTTGGCGCACTCAATACCCCAGGGCCATTGCAGGACCTGTTGATCCGGCGCCTGCCCGAATCGTCCCGGGCGACGTTTCAAAATCTGCTTGAATCCACCGTGGGCGAAACCACGGAAATGACCCTCGCTTCAAATCCCATTACCGGGAATGTGCTGGAGCGTCTATTCCAAGACAACATCCTGCTGCTCAAGCAGATGCTGGGCAGTCAATCCACGGTTACCGCGCGAACCGATTGGGAAAAAGCCAAGGAGCTGTTCAGTTCCGGAATCAAGCTGCTGTCTGGATTCTTGCCTGGCAAATTGTCCTGTGGTCTGTTTCTGTGGCAAGCCTACAAGGATTTCAAGGACTCGGCAGAGGCGCTGCAAGACCAACACTGGAAACACGCATTCAAATCCTTCGTCTCTGGTGCGGCGCAGATGATCACCCTTGGGCGGATGATGCAGGAAAATCCAGCCTCTACCCCTGCGCCAGTCATCCTGACAGCCCCCCCCGCAGAACAACCTGTCGTTGCGCCGCAGTGGTCATCCATCAACACCACCTCCGCGAGCCGGACAACAGCGCAAGCGTATGAATCGCCGACTGTCGATCTGGAAAAGTTTCAGAAAGATGCAACGGAGGGCACCTATCGCGACCCTACGACAACCCATCACTTCGCCCCTGTTCTGGGCAAAGTCTATCGCGTCGCAAAACACGGTGGAGCCTGGCGCATGATGAACGACACGCAAAAGGGCCCCTTTCTGGAAAAAGCCCCTGGTCCTCATCTGGTACTCGCTGCGGACCCGCAATCCATTCACTATGGCAAGGCAATATCCCGTTTCGCGAACAATGTCACAACCCGTTGGATTGCAACGGCATCGTTCAACATCGAAGCACAAGGGATGGATGAAATACGTCGTAAATATCCCGCCAAAGCCCAGACTATCGTGCAAGCAATGGATTTGGCCAGGTACTACGCCTTTAATTGCCTTCACAACTTCACACAGTTGCGTACCGCCGCTCCAGGCACCCGACTTGACACCTATCTGAAAAAGTTTTTTGACGTGAGCACAATCGACACCTCAATTCTGGACAAAATCAAAAAAGTTATCGTGCCAATCTGCCAGGCGCTGGTGGATCCGGGGCTGGACGATCTCGATACCAAAAGGTTCGTCGTCGGTTTCAACACTTCACCGGAAGACAATGTGATTGCATTTACCATCCAAACCGACATGCAAAAAAGAGTGTACTTCTCAGATGCCTTCTTCGATCCGGAACTCGATGACTACAAGTTCTTTGTGCCGCAACATTTCGAGGTCGATGCGCATGCCCAGGCAGTGACGTTTATCCATGAGTTTTCACACCATTTCGCCAAGACGATCGACATCGCCTATCTGGAGGCAAGACTCCCCTTCACCGATCTCATCGACACTGCCACGCAAGCCGGATCGAAGTTGAAAGCAAAATCTGAACGAATCCAGCGTGACGCCTTGTCGATGGCAACGCCCCGTGGAGCGTTATTTGCCCGAAAGAACAAGTCTACGGGCTTATGGGAAAGCCTGGATTCCATTCCCGAAACCGCTCATATCGCCAAGCAGACAATGAAAATTACCGGTACCAAAACATTGAAAGACGCCCGAACCGCCTTCCTGGACCGTGTGAAACCGCATTTACGGATAGATACGATTCTGAGCAATGCGGACTCGGTTGCGATGCTCATCTGTGAAATGGGCCGGCAACTGGATCCCGTACCGGTTACACCGGCAGTCTTGCCTTGAAAACCAAAAGTTTTTGATTATTTTTTCACTCTTTTTATGGACGCTGCATGGCAACTACCGGTTTTTCAGGATGTTTAAGTAAAAAACATTCCTGTTTGATGGGTAATTGCCATGACGGTTGTTCTCGCCGACTTCGCTCAAGGTTAGAATGCAGGAAATCAGGATGAGTCAATGACCGAAAGCCCTCTCTCGCAAGCCCAATATGACGCCATCACCGATGCCGCTGCGCACTGGTGCATGCGTCTGCACGCCAGCGACTGCACTGCGCAAGAGCGCCTGGCGTTCGAACAATGGCGTGATGCTCATCCGCTTCATGCGGTCGAGTACGAGGCCATGCTGGACATTTGGGAAGTCGCTGGGGATTTGCCTCGTCCCGACGCCATCGTGCCCGCGGTCCGGATCAAACCTGCAACGCCTTGGCGCACGGTCGGCATCGCCGCCGCCGTGTGTGCCCTGGCGTTGCCACTGGCCGCCTATAGCGGCTGGAACCTCGGTTGGCTTCCCGATGCCTACCAGCACTTCGAAGCCGGCGATACGGTTCGTCAGGTCACCCTGAGCGATGGCAGTCGGGTGGAGCTGAACCTGGGCAGTGAGCTGACGTTCAGCAACTACAAGGATCATCGTCGGGTCACGCTGGATAAGGGCGAAGCTTTTTTCAGCGTCAGTCACGACACCGCTCACCCCTTCATCGTCAGGGCAGCGGATGGCAGGATTCGGGTCACCGGCACTCAATTCAACGTCTGGATGTATGAGGATCAGGTGCGAGTCAACCTGATTGAGGGTTCGGTTTTGGTAACCAGCAACGATGATCTTCCGGGCGATGGCTTGCGTCTCGGACCCGCGATGCAGGCGCGTTATAAACACGGCGACTTCACCCCGCAGATCAGCCAGACCTACGCCAACGATAATTCATTGGCCTGGCGCAGCGGCAAACTGGTGCTCGATGATCTGGCGCTGTCCGATGCCCTGCCCTTGATCAATCGCTACCTGGACAAGCCGCTGATGCTGGCCGACAACAGTACCGGCTCGATCCGCCTCGGCGGCATCTACAACATCAAGGAACTCAATAGCCTGGTGGCGTCCCTGCCCAAGGTGCTGCCGGTCTACCTGACCCGCAACAAGGACGGCAACCCGGTCCTCAACGCCATTCCGCAACAGCCTCCGAAAAGCTGAAGGCCGCAGCCCTTGCGGGGGTGCGGCCTCCATTCTTCACTCCAGTACCAATCGTTTTACTGTTTGGCCATCTTCCCGGCTTTTTCATCCTGCTCGCGAAGGGTCAGGGTCTGATACTGCGGGTCCGCCGTGATCTGCTGCTCGGTGAACGGCAACACACTCAACTGTTTCTTCGAGAACGCCAGGGTCTGGTCCCGGGAGTACTTCGACTCCGGGTCACTGGACAGCGAGAAGGCCAGCAGTCCCTGAGCCTGTGGCCCCTGGTCATCGAAGGTCACCACTTGCAAATAGCTGGTGCCGCTGACGACTTCGCGTTTACCGTCAGTTCTCGGCACGCTCTGGATGGCGTTGTAGACCCCCAGGGTACCGGGGCCGCCGTGAATCGGTGTCTGCTGGCCGCCACTGCTGACCACCTGAATATCACCCCAGCGACTGTCAGCCTTGAGACCCGCCTGATTGACCTGCTCTACCGATACCAGCATCGCCTCGCGCAGCGCTTTGGCGACGTCCGGGTGATCGACCGCCAGGCCGCGCGGGGTGTGTTGCGGATCTTCTGGATCGAACCCGACACGCCAGACATCCGGTAATTGCTGGAGCACCTCCATAATGTTCTGGAAATGCACAAACCCTACGCCGCTGTCGAGATTCGCACGGAGGTCCCAGGTCTTGAGGCTGTCACATAACGCTGCCAGCGTTGGCGCATCGGTTCCCAAGCCTGCCGCGCAGAATTGCAACAGGTCCGGCATCACTTGAGTGGCCTGATACACCTGGTCGTCCAGGACCATTCGCTGCAGGTCCGCCGCTGCAATCGGGCCGGCCTTGCTCAAGGTCGCCAGGCGCTCCAGGGCAAAGCGTGAACGCAGGCCCAAAGGCTGGCTGTCCTGGCTGATCAGCGGCGAGAAACCGGTGAGCGGTTGTGCCGGGTTGGCCATCCACGCCGAATCGTTGGCGTGCTGCACGAAGTCCTTGCGCAACAGTTGCGGCAATCGGTCAGCCGCATAAATGCCTTGTTGCGCAGCCTGCGGATCGATGTCCCAGGCGCAGGCACTGTTGGACCCGTCGAGCACGATCATCTGCAACCCGGCCCGGGGATCACTGCACTTGGCCAGTTTGTCGGCATTGACGTTCGGCACCACCGACAGGTTCATGTACAGCGTCTGCCCCTGATCGTCCGCCGCCAGGGTGTTGACCCAGGGGATGCCCTGGATCTTGTGGACCGAGGCCTGCAATGCCTTGAGGCTGTCGGCACGGTTCATCGCGTACCACTGCTGCAGCACCCGATCGTTATCCAGGTTGGCGTCGCGCAAGCTATAGGCGAACTGACGGTCCCAGTCGAGCTTCCCCGGCCACTGCACGATCGGGCCGAATTGCGAACTGTAGACCACATGGGACACCGCCCGGGTCTGGCCGTCCGGCTGCTTCACGTTCACGGTCACCGTCTGCTGCTGCATCGGCAACGACTTGCCATCGAGCAGGTAGCGGGTTGCATCCTTGGGATCGAGCTGCAGACGATACAGGGTGAAATGCCTGGACGAGTCCACGGTGTGGGTCCAGGCCAGGTGCTGGTTGAAACCGATGTTGATCATCGGCAGCCCGGGCAACGCGGCGCCCATGACGTCCAGCTTGCCGGGAATGGTCAGGTGCATCTGGTAGAAGCGCATCCCGCCGACCCAGGGGAAATGCGGATTGGCCAGCAACATGCCGCGGCCATTGAAAGAGCGCTCGCTGCCCACCGCCACCGCGTTGCTGCCCCGATCCAGGGCAAAGCGCTGCATACGCGAATCGGCGACCTGGAACGACCCAGGGGCGGCTGTCTGAGCCGTGGCTTGGGGTGGGGTGGCCCCGGCCAAGGCTTCGGCGAATTGCCCGACCCCGCCTTCGACCAGCAGGCGACGGGTCAACTTGACCAGGTCCTGGGGCGTGATCTCCCGCACCCAGTCGCCCTGGCATTGCTGCGGCAAACCCTGGGACCGACGCTCTTTCAGGGCGCGGTTGTAACCGGCCACATACCCGTCCATGAGCTGACGGATTTCCGGGGGTTGCGCCTGCCAGAATGCATCGACGGCCTTAGGGGTGTTCAACCAGCTGAAAAACACATCGCTGACCCGGTTCTCCCGTTCTTCAACGGTGAATTGATCCGGGCCGAAATAGCGGGATCGTTCGCCATTTACCGTGGTGATTTCATTGGCCAGCAGGCACAGGTTGTCCTGGGCGTAGGCATAGCCGATGCCATAGCCGAGGCCACGCTCGTTCTCGGCGCGGATATGCGGTACGCCAAAACTGGTGCGGCGGATATCGGCAGTCGCCTGCTCCGGTTGACTGCGCGCGTTTGCCGCAAGACTCAAGCCCACCAACACCGCGGCAAGGCTCAACCTGGTTAACTGCCTGGAAATAATCACGCTCGCTCCTGATCGTAAAAACGAAGGTCACACCCTGCGTCGTTGCACGCATTGTGCCTCCCCCTAAAGACGAAGCGAACGAAAAAAATTTAGGGCGTTGACCCCCGCCATCAGGGCGTCGGACTTAGCGCCGACGCGATGCCGACAAAATTTCTACATTCGAGCCTTCATGATTTGCCCGGCTCATCCGTCTTATTGATTGAGAGCACCCATCACATTTTCCGGTTCAGGCTCTGATAAGGAGTTTTTGCATGTACAACTCGCAACTGCCAACGGACGGTAGTACTGCGCCAAAGAGCACCGCCATGGGCTCCGGCGTTTTCGATCAACGCACCGAGCGCCACGGCAACGAGCGGATCAGGTTCCTGCTCAAGAGCTTTGGCCTGCGCACCAGCCTGATTCGCCTGAAGGTCATCGACGCCTTGCTCACCGCCGCCGACAGCGACCGCAGCCTGGGGGTGCGAGGCGTGCACAGTCACTTGCTGGACCTGGACATCCCGCTGTCATTTCTCAGTGTGCGGGAAGTGTTGAAGCGTCTGTGCGGCGAAGGCGTGATCACCCTCAATCCAGACAAGAGCTACAGCCTGCATCCACAGGCCGCCGCCGTTCTCCACCACGAGTAACCCGGCCGATGGGCGTCGCTCAGGGCTTGACCTTGCGGCGCATCACGCCATTGATCACCACCACCAGCACCGCTACGCCAATGGCGATGTACTGGAACAGCTTTTCGTCGATGACGCCGGTGTTCTGCAGATAAGAAAGGCCGAACATGATGCCCAGCACGACCAGGGAGATCAGAATCGAGTATTTCAAACGTTGCGACTGAGTCATTGCCATTTCCTGAATGTGTGCGTGAAGCTGAAAAATGTTGTGTACGCATGCAAGCCAGGCCCCTGGTGTTTATCGGGATGGGGGCTGCAAACGGGGTCTCATGTTACATGCCGATGAAGCGTTTTGGCTTCTTGCGGCGATCACCATGGGAATTTTCCTACAATGCGTCGAATCAGTATTAATTCGAAACAGTCTCGTGCCTCGTAGTTGTTTAGAATGGTCAGAATGCATTTTTCTGGCCGCAACCCGAAACGAGACTCCCCATGCGAACCCATCTGCGTCTGGCCGCCCTGAGCGCCCTGTTCATTTCCTCCCTGGCCCAGGCCGCCGACCTGATCCCGATCGAAGTCCACCGCGACGCCAACTGCGGCTGCTGCAAGAAGTGGATCAGCCATCTGGAAGCCAACGGCTTCAAGGTCGATGATCGCGTCGAAACCAACATGAGCGAATTCAAGCAACAGCACGGCGTGCCGCCGCGTCTGTCGTCGTGCCATACCGGCCTGATCAATGGCAAATTCGTTGAAGGCCATGTGCCCGCCGATCAGGTACTGGCCTTGAGCAAGCGCGACGATCTGCTGGGTGTCGCCACCCCCGGCATGCCCATGGGTTCGCCTGGCATGGAAATGGACGGCATGAGCGATGCCTATCAGGTGATCGGCCTGAAAAAGGACGGCACTGACGTGGTGGTGGCGGACTACCCTGCCCATTGATGTCCGGTGCGTACATCGGGCTGTTCTTTGCCGCGTTCGGTGCCGCGACGCTGCTGCCGCTACAGTCCGAAGCGCTGCTGGTGGGCTTGCTGGTCAGCGACCGGTACTGGCTCTGGTTGTTGCTGGCGGTGGCCACGCTGGGCAATGTCCTGGGGTCGCTGGTGAACTGGTGGCTGGGCCGTGGGATCGAGCGATTCCGGGATCGGCGCTGGTTTCCGGTCAGTCCCCGCCATCTGGATAAAGCCCGAATCCATTATCAGCGCTTCGGTCACTGGTCCTTGCTGCTAAGTTGGGTGCCCGTCATCGGTGATCCGCTGACCCTGGTGGCCGGGGTGATGCGCGAGCCGCTGGGGCGATTCCTGCTGATCGTGACCCTCGCCAAGGGCGCCCGCTATGGCGTACTGGCCCTGGCCACATTGGGCTGGATGGGTTGAACGATCTTGCGCCGTGATTGCCTGTGTTTAATGTCGCCCTAATCATGCCGATCCAGCATCGGCGGATTTCCAATGGAGTTTACCCATGCCCCAGAGACGCTCGCGCTGGCTGCCCAGCCTGATGCTGACCGCCGCACTGCCGGTCATCGCTTATGCCGAAGGCCCGGAATACGGTCCACAGTTGCAAGGCTTCGAGTACCCCTACACCGTCAAGCACTTCGACTTCCAGTCCCAAGGCAAAACCCTGCAGATGGGATACATGGACGTCGCCGCCAACGGCAAGGCCAACGGGCGCAGCATCGTGTTGCTTCACGGCAAGAATTTCTGCGGCGCGACCTGGGACACTTCGATCAAGACCCTGAGCGACGCCGGCTACCGGGTCATCGCCCCGGACCAGATCGGTTTCTGTACGTCCAGCAAGCCGGACAACTACCAATACAGCTTCCAGCAACTGGCGACCAATACCCAGCAACTGCTCAAGGCCCTCGGCATCCAGAAGGCCACCTTGCTCGGGCATTCCACCGGAGGCATGCTCGCCACCCGCTATGCGCTGCTGTATCCCGACCAGGTCGAACAATTGGCACTGGTCAACCCCATCGGCCTGGAAGACTGGAAAGCCCTCGGCGTGCCCTACCGCACGGTGGATCAATGGTATGAGCGAGAACTGAAGGTCACGGCCAAAGGCATCCGCGACTACGAGCGCAGCACCTACTATGACGGCCGCTGGAAGCCCGAGTTCGACCGCTGGGTGGACATGCTCGCGGGCCTGAGCAAAGGGCCGGGCAAGACTCAGGTGGCGTGGAATTCGGCGTTGATCTACGACATGATCTTCACTCAACCGGTGTACTACGAGTTCAAGGACTTGAAGATGCCGACGCTGCTGCTGATCGGCACTTCCGACACCACGGCCATCGGCAAGGACCTTGCGCCGCCCGAGGTCAAGGCGAAAATCGGCCATTACCCGGTGCTCGGCAAGCAAGTGGCGAAACTGATTCCCCAGTCGACCCTGGTCGAATTTCCCGGCATGGGCCATGCGCCGCAGATGGAAGAACCGGCGAAATTCCACCAGGCGCTGCTGGCCTGGCTGAACAAAACCGATACCCTTCGTTGATGAGGTAAGGCTGATGGCGTTGCAGATTGCGGTAATCGATGACTGGCAGGATGTGGCCCGGGACGTGGTGGACTGGTCGGCGCTGGACCCCATCGGCCAGGTGAATTTTATTCATGACTACCCCGCCGACAACGCAACCCTGGCGCAGCGCCTGGGTGAGTTCGAGGTGATCTGTGTGATGCGCGAGCGCACCCGATTCGACCAGGATCTGTTGCAGCGTTTGCCAAAACTCAAACTGCTGGTCACCGGGGGCATGCGCAACGCCGCCCTGGACCTTAAGGCCGCCGCCGCACTGGGCATTCAGGTGTGCGGCACCGACAGCTATAAACACGCCGCGCCAGAATTGACCTGGGCGCTGATCATGGCCGCCACGCGTAACCTTGTGGGGGAAGCCAACGCCTTACGCGCAGGCGGTTGGCAACAAGGCCTGGGTGGCGACCTGCACGGCAAGACCCTGGGGATTCTCGGCCTGGGCAGCATCGGGCGGCGTGTCGCCCGGTTCGGCCAGGTGTTCGGCATGCGGGTGATTGCCTGGAGCGAGAACCTGACCGCCGAACGCGCGGCCGAAGTCGACGTCACCTATGTCAGCAAGCAGGAATTGTTCGAACAAGCCGATGTGCTGTCGGTGCACCTGGTGCTCAGCGAGCGCACCCGTGGCATGGTCGACACCGAAGCGCTGGACTGGATGAAGCCCACCGCGCTACTGGTCAACACCGCCCGCGGGCCGATCGTCGATGAAGCGGCGTTGATCAAGGCACTGCAAAAACAACGACTGGCCGGCGCGGCGCTGGACGTGTTCGAGCAGGAACCGTTGCCCGCGCTTCATCCATGGCGCACCCTGGAGAATGTACTGGCCACGCCGCATGTCGGGTACGTCAGCCGGCAGAACTACCAGCAGTTCTTTTCGCAGATGATCGAGGACATCCAGGCCTGGTCGGCGGGCGCTCCGATTCGTCTGCTGAGCTGAACATTCAACGATGTTGGCCTGCTCGATGTCTCAATCTTGACTGGTTCGAATTGAAACGCATCAACCCGTGGAGCATCGCCAATGAACATCCGTCTTGCTGCTTTCGCTACCCCACTGCTGCTGGCTTTCGCGCTGTCCGGCTCACTTGCATTCGCCGAGGGTGATGAGGAGGAACCTGTCCAAAAACCCGAATGCCCCAAAGGCCAGGTCTGGGACAGCAAGCAACAGAAATGCCTGATGCAGGACAGCAGCCTGGTCCCGGACGCCGACCGCACCGATTACGCCTATCGCCTGGCCAAAGACGGTCGCTATGCAGAAGCCCTCGCGCTGCTCGACACGCTGCAACAGCCGAACACCGCCAAAGCCTTGAACTATCGCGGTTACGCTACGCGTAAACTGGGGCGCACCGACGAAGGCATCGGGTATTACCTGCAAGCGGTCAAACTCGACCCGCAGTACGCGCAGGTGCGTGAGTACCTGGGCGAAGCCTATGTGATCAAGGGTCGGCTGGACCTGGCGCAGGAGCAATTGCAGCAGATCAAATCGATCTGTGGCAGCAGTTGCGAGGAATACCAGGACCTGGCCGCGGCCATCAACGATTCGTCGAAAACCTGACACCCCAAAGCGAACGGAGGTCGCCATCGCCAGCGATCAGGCATTACGGGCCGAACTCGGCCAGCATCTGGCGCGTCTATGGCGCTACGGCCTGCTGCTGTCCCGGCAACGGCATGTCGCCGAAGAACTTGTGCAGGCCACCTGCGTACGGGCGCTCGAGCGTGTCCGGCAGTTGGCTCCGGGCACCCGCATGGATTGTTGGCTGCTGAGCATTTTGCATTCGATCTGGCTCAACGAGGTCCGCTCGCGCCGGGTGCGCCAGGGTCAGGCCCTGGTGGGGGCCGACAACGCCTTGTCGTTCGACGGAGAACATGCGGCGCAACCCAATGTCTTCGCCACTCAGGTGATTCGGCGCGTCGACGCGCTGCCCGAAACCCAGCGTGAATGCGTCTTTCTCGCCTATGTCGAAGGCTTGTCCTATCACGAGGTCGCCGAGGTGCTGCAAGTACCTCTCGGCACGGTGACGAGCCGCCTGGCCACCGCACGGGTGAAGCTTGCCGAGTACCCGCCGTTGCACGCCGTGCCGAGCCCCTCCACAGAAGAACGTCGATGAACGATCACGGGATCCCTTCGGACGAGCAACTGGTGGCCTACCTCGACGACCAGCTCGACACCGAACAACGCAGCCGCATCGATGCCGCCATCGCCGAAGACTCGCTGCTCAACCTGCGCCTGCAATGGCTGGCCCGCAGCAGCCTGCCGTTCAAGGACGCCTACGATCAAGCAGGCCGACAAGCGCCCGTGGAACGTTTGCAGTCCATGCTCGACAGCTTGCCCAGCCCTGAGCGCCCGGCGATGAATCGGCGCTGGTTCCTTGCCGCAGCAGCCGGGCTGGTGGTCAGCAGTGTGGTGGCGGACCGGCTGTTCCTCAACTGGCAGTCGAGCCTGCAGAAAACCAACTGGCGTGCACGGCTCGCGGACTACATGGCGCTCTACGTACCGCAGACCCTGGACCATCTGCCGGGTGACGAAGCCGCCCAGCGTGCGCAACTGCGAACCATCGACGCGCGTCTGGGGCTCAATCTGACGGCGGCCAAACTGAACTTGCCGCCCGCGCAATTCAAGCGCGCGCAAATCCTCGAATACGACGGCGTGCCCATCGCCCAAATGACCTGGCTGGACCCGGCGCACGGCCCGCTTGCGCTGTGCGTGACCCGGTCCAGCAGCGGCAGTCGACCCTTTGCGCACGAACGGCGGCGTGGGCTCAACGTCGTCTACTGGGCTGACCTGGAACACGCGTGGATGCTGATCGGGCGTAACCCGGCGGCGGAACTGGAGGACATGGCCAGGTTGTTGCGAACCCGACTCAGTGCATGAGTACAAGGGTAACTATGCAAAGTTGTTGCGGATCGGCTGGCAGTACTCATCGACAATGGCGTCGCGATGGTTCCCTGACTTCATCAGGTCCCGGGCTCTTGGCGGTTCCCCGGCCGCGCCCTCGACCAACGTATATTCCACTTCGTCCCCGACGGAAAAACAGACCTCGCCTCCAGCAGTGCAATTGGCACCTATCCGGACTGCCAACCTGGAAGAGCACCCCTCGGTAGTGACCATGGCAAAGGTCGTCGGGATCGCTCCGACCTCGACCACGGTCAACGCGCTGATCGTACCCATTCTGATTATTGGAGTGACGGGCTCTTTCATTTCTGCTCTCCCTGCACCAGTTCATGCCACCTCGGCTTGACTGCAGGGAGACATTGAAACGCGCAAGTGAGGGAAGTGACTACTGTCAGGTTTGACAGTACGGCCCGGGAACGTAGAGCGAAAGGCTACCGCTTGTCGATTTTCTCGCCACAGGAATGTAAGCGCTCATATTCCTGCAATCAGCTGCGCAATGCTCTGCACCACAGGCGCCGCCGGTTGACTGCTCCAGCCTCACTCCCTATCCTCGCGCCTGTCACGACTCATTCGTGATGGGGTTTGACGGCTCCGTTTTTTCCTAGGTCCTTGCTCAGTGCTATGGCAGCTGTGCGTGGGGCGCTTTCGAGTGCGCCGGGTTCCTAGGACCGGTCCGTCAACCTGCGTACAGTTGCCACCCAAATCGTTTGACGGCGATTCGTGGCAACTCCACTTTCTGGGAGATGCACATGACCGAACCAACCACAAAATCCACCCTCTTCGCCCGCTGCGATCACGTCGACCATCACCTGTTCGCCGTTCAGCCCGATATCCCGTTACTCGACGCTCTCGAACACGCCGCGGTCTACCTCAGCTGCGCCGAAGACCTGGCCCTCCAAGCCCCCAACGCAACCCGTCCCGAATACACGGCTTCATTACGCTGGGCCAGTTCCCAGATGCTCGGCACCGCACGCTCACTGGTCCAGGCTTCCATCGACGGCCTGCACGCCGCTCAAGCGCAAGGTGACGCATGAACCCGCACATGCAGATTCGTGCGCAGCACTGAATAGCTACCTCGCTCCCTCGCATGACGATGCCCTGTGGGAGTGGGCTTGCCCGCGAAAGCGCTGGGGCAGTCGCCATTGATATTGAATGTAACGGCCCCTTCGCGGGCAAGCCCGCTCCCACAGTGATTTGTGGTGGATACAAAATATCCAAACTCGCATGAATCCCTGTGGGAGCGAGCTTGCTCGCGATGGCGGTGGGTCAGTCGACATTGATATTGAATGTGATGGCCTCTTCGCGAGGCGAAGCGGTCCTGCCCACGCCTCAATCGACCCGGCCAATACTCCGCTCATCCGGCCAGAACAACGCCGCCTGGCCACGGTTTTCGCCGCGCTGATCAATCAGCGTCCAGACCTTGCCTTCGTGAATCATGAACGCTTCGCCGTCCCGGTCCACCCGATAACCACTGTAACCATGGGCAATGCCGTTGGCCGTGACCTGCTCCAGCAGCGACTGGCGCATGGCGCGATCCAGCGGCGAAGCGCTGAACCGTGACGGCATGCCCAGGAACGCGGAGCGCGGGTATTTGAAGCAGGCCAGCGCCTGTTCATTGGCGTAGAAGAAACAAGGGTCGTCTTCCGTACCATGGGCCAGCAGGCTGTAAGGCGCATGCGCGTGCAACCAGTGCAAGCGCTCAAGTCCTGTCAGCGCCCGGGGAGCCGGCAGGCTTTCACCGGTCCAGTGCCGATAAGCGTCGTCCAGCAATTGCACATAAGCGATGTATTCATTGATTGGCGACACTCGCCCTCCCCTGCAAAAGCATGAATATCCGAGGCCGCTTAGCCTATCGAAACCGGCCGGAAAAATCCGCCGTCATAGCGATCAAGCCACTCGCTATTAATTACATCATGTAAGAAGAGTAATAACTGGCGATGGGTTTATCACCGAAGGCCTTTGTTCATACAGTCCCATGAATAAAATGCGAACAACGAGGCCCTATTGATGCATACCCTACTGGACAAGTTGCTGAGTTCGTTTGCGCGAGCAGACCTGTTGCAAGGTCCCACCCCGATTCAGCGGGCTGAACGCCTTGAACAGCTGTTGGGCCTCAAGGCGCAGGGCATTGGCCTGTTTCTCAAGCGCGACGATCACATGTTGATCGGCGGTGGCGGCAACAAACTGCGCAAGCTCGAGTTTCATATCGGCGCAGCGCAGCAGGTCGGGGTCGACACGGTCATTACCGTGGGCGGTCTTCAGTCCAACCATGCGCGCCTGACCGCAGCCGTGTGTGCTCGCCTGGGCATCGCCTGCGAATTGATCCTTACCCGATCGGTGCCCAAGACCGATGTGGATTACGAACGCAACGGCAACGTTCTGCTCGATCAGTTGTTCGGCGCACACCTGCAGGTGCTGGCCGGGGGCAGCGATTCAGTCGCGACGGCCGAGATACGCGCCGCGCAACTTCGGGATTCGGGTCGCAAGGTGCTGGTGATTCCCACGGGCGGTTCAACACCCCTGGGCAGTCTCGGTTATGCGCGCTGTGCGGCAGAGATCGCGCAGCAGGAGGCCGAACTCGGTCTCACCTTCAATCAGGTAGTCGTGCCCAACGGCAGCGCCGGTACCCATGCCGGGCTCGCGGCCGGCTTCCGGTTGCTGAATCGCGGCACCTCGATCGTCAAGTCCTATTCGGTATTATCCGATCGAGATACGTCGGCGGCCCGGACCCTGCAATTGACCCGGGACGCGCTGACACTGTTGGGCAGCAGCGCCATCGTGCAGCCTGAAGAAATTGTCATCGACGGCAGTCAACTGGGCGACGGCTACGGCCTGCCAACGCAAGCCATGCAAGACGCCGTACGCCTGATGGCGCGTGCCGAAGGCCTGCTGATCGACCCGGTGTATTCCGGCAAAGCCTTCGCCGGGCTGTTGGCCGATCTCGGGCAAGGACGCTTCGGTTCCGGGGACAACGTATTGTTCGTGATGACCGGCGGCACACCGGGCCTTTATGCCTACCGGGACACCTTTCAGCCCTGAGAATCAATCATCCCGGGGCAGCACTTCCAGCAACTCGATCTCGACAATCAGATTTGGCAAACATGGCGAACGGGATAGGGGACCGACACTTTTAACTCTAGAAAAAAACAGAGAAATCCCCTGGCCTGGAAGCATCCTTTGCGGACGCTCTCAAGTCCCCTATCAGTTCTGCTAGTACAAGGAGCACGGCCACTACTGTAAAAACAAAAAACCGCCCTCCATTCCCTGAGGCACGATACCGATGGTCACGTCCACTCGCTCCCGGAACAATACCCTGATCGTTCTGCTGGCTACCGACCGGAGCCAATCCGTGCTAGCGGAAGTTGTTCAAGGTAATATCAACCGGAGGGCGTACTCTGCCTACGGTCACCAATCGCCAGATCGCCAACCTTCGTCCTGCCTGGGTTTCAATGGAGAACTTCGAGAGAGGCATACTCATTGGTACCTGCCGGGTAAGGGTTATCGAGCCTATAATCCGGTTCTGATGCGCTTTCACAGCCCTGACAATTTGAGCCCGTTTAGGGCGGGTGGGTTGAACCCGTACATGTTCTGCATGGGCGATCCCATCAACTATCGTGATCCCACAGGGCATTTTGTTATTCCGACGGTCCTGATCCACCTAGTGGATGCTGGGGGCGTGGCATCTTCGTTAGGAGGTATGGGCGTTGCATTGTCCAGTAGCGGTCGTTTTGCTGCACAAGGCATTTTGGCTCTGGGGACAGGGGCGCTTGGCGTATTACTTGGTACAGCTGCCTCTGCAAACGCTGCTTTGGTAATAGCACCGATTCTGGCGAGCTCGAGCGTGGTCGCTGGGGCTGCCAGCATGACGCTGGCGTACAGAGCGGCGAGAGCTGCGACGGCAAGAAGTGCTCAATGGTTTCAGAGGGTTGCTCGAACTATGGACAGGCCTCCTCGATATTCGACACTGTCGTTAGCTGCGCCAGAAACACTGCCCCCTTCTTTCTCCAGCCTGAGCCTGCCCCCGCCATATTCACCTCCGAGCCCCCGGCCCCCGGTACCCACTCATAACGCCACACGAGCACAATCGCCCGTCCTGGCACGCCCGACGCCCGACTCAATCACTGTGGGAAACCAGGAGGCCTTATTGAACCGCCCGGAACTGGCGATAACCAGAATAGGTAACCTGCCTCGACTGCAGCATATTAATGAAACTGGATCGAAGGCAAAAACAATCAGAACGTCCTCCTAAATACGATTGTCCGCAGGAACCCGGCAGGCTGCGATTTTTTGATCTCCATCAAGAACCAAACAATCAATCATCCCGGGTCAACACTTCCAGCAACTCGATCTCGAAGATCAGATTCGAATTCGGCAGGATCTTGCCCATGCTCCGCTCGCCATAGGCCAGGTGCGCCGGCACCAGCAACTTGCGCTTGCCGCCCACCTGCATGCCGATGATGCCCTGGTCCCAGCCCTTGATCACCCGACCGGTGCCGATCACGCACTGGAACGGCTTGCCCCGGCTGTAGGAGGAATCGAATTCAGTGCCGTCTTCCAGCCAGCCGCGGTATTGCGTGGTGATCAACGCGCCCTTGACGGCGGCTTTGCCGTCGCCCGGCTGCAGATCGATGATTTGTAATGCTTCATTCATACTGGATACTCGTTCGTTGTCGCCCGGGTCATGGGGGCGCAGGCGCAGGTTTTCGCAGAATCCGCCGCTGTTGGCAATCCATGGAACCGAAACGCCGCCTGCCGCTCACATGTGTATCGACATCGTACTCAGGAAAGGATGCTCTGATGACCGACTCACGATCACTGCGCAGTTTCATTCCGCCTTACATCCTCAACCGCATTATTGCCCATGGCTCCGAGCGGCAGCGCTCCAGTGCCCTGAGTACCCTGAGCCATGTGCGCACCCTTCGGCATACGCCGCTGCCACCGGTGCGTTCTGCGGCGGCGACCCTCCTGCCGCCTTCCGCGCAACCCGGTCAGGTCCGGCGCAGCATTCATGACGCTCAGGGGAAAATGCTCCTGCCGGGAATGCCTGCCCGGCTTGAAGGGCAGCCGGCGACGGGCGATCCGGCGGTCGATGAGGCCTACGACGCACTGGGCGCCAGCCATGATTTCTTCTGGAAGGTGCTCGGCCGCGACTCCATCGATAACAAGGGTTTTGCGCTGATCGGTAGCGTGCATTATGGCCAGGACTACGAGAATGCCTTCTGGAACGGCGCGCAGATGGTCTTCGGCGACGGTGACGGCGAAATTTTCGAGCGTTTCACCCGCTCGCTGGATGTGATCGGGCACGAATTGACCCACGGCGTGATCGAAAGCGAGGCCGGCCTGGTTTACGCCAATCAGTCCGGGGCCTTGAATGAGTCGCTATCGGACGTGTTCGGGGTGCTGATCAAGCAACATGTCCTGGGCCAGAGTGCCGACGAGGCGGACTGGCTGATCGGCGCCGACTTGCTGACACCGCGGATAAAAGGCGTCGGCTTGCGTTCGATGGCTCATCCCGGCACGGCCTATGACGACCCGCTGCTGGGCAAGGACCCGCAACCGGATCACATGCGCAAGTTCGTGATCACCCAGGAGGACAACGGTGGCGTGCACATCAATTCCGGTATCCCCAACCGGGCGTTTTATATCGCGGCCAAGGCGTTCGGCGGCTTTGCCTGGGAGAAAACCGGTCGTATCTGGTATGACACCCTGTGCGACCAAGGCTTGAACAACGAGGCATCCTTCAGTGACTTCGCGGCGCTGACCATCGAGCATGCCCGGCAGCGTTTCGGCGCCGATGAGGCGCAAGTGGTGCGGCATGCCTGGTCTGAAACAGGTGTCGTCCCGACTCAGGAGCAATCATGAAAAGCCTGCCCCCTCTGGGCGATGATGCCGTGGTACGTCTGTCCCGCCAGGGCGGCGTGGCGGCGATCCATACGCTGACTCGTCCTCGTGAAATCGCGTTTGCGCAATGCAACATCGATCAACGCACACGGATTTGCTCTGTGCTGGAAGGTTGCCTGGCAATCGAAGACCCGGCCTCGGGGCGAGGTGACCAGCGTTTTTATGAAATTGAAGTGTGCTATCGCATTGGTGAGCAGGATGACCGGATGGTGATGAAAGTGCCTGAAGATCGGGCGCCGGGGGAATTGGTGCATTTGTGGGATAAAGGCGAGGTGTTATGAATTGGCTGCTTCGGGCGAAGTGAACCTGAGATAGCCTTCGCGGGCAAGCCGATCTCGCTCCCACAGGTATTTGCGGTGCACGCGACATCGGTGATCGAACCGTTCCCGCACTGGATCTGCGGCAAGTCCTGCCATTATCCTTGTCGCCCCCGCCGTACCGCATCCGTTGGAGTTCGCCATGCCCCATGAAGGCAACCTGTTGCAAGCCGCTGTCGTGTTTCTGTTCGCGGCGGTGCTCACCGTGCCCTTGGCCAAGCGCCTGCAACTGGGGGCGGTGCTGGGGTATCTGTTTGCCGGCGTCATCATCGGGCCGTCGGTGCTGGGGTTGATCGGCAACCCGCAAAGCGTCAGCCACATTTCCGAACTCGGGGTGGTGTTGCTGCTGTTCATCATCGGCCTGGAATTGTCGCCGCGACGCTTATGGGTGATGCGTAAATCGGTGTTCGGCGTCGGCCTGGCGCAGGTGTTGTTGACGGGCTCGGTGATAGGCGTGTGCGCGCTGTACGTTTTCGGCCAACCGTTGAACAGCGCCATCGTCCTGGGGCTGGGCCTGGCCCTGTCTTCCACCGCGTTCGGGCTGCAGAGCCTGGCTGAACGCAAGGAGCTGACCAGCCCCCACGGGCGGCTGGCGTTCGCGATCCTGCTGTTCCAGGACATCGCCGCGATCCCGTTGATCGCCATGGTGCCGCTGTTGGCGGGCGGTGATCACACCACCACGGCTGATGAAAATTTGAACCACGGCTTGCGGGTGCTGGGCAGCATCGCGGTGGTGGTGATCGGCGGGCGTTACCTGCTGCGCCCGGTGTTCCGGGTAGTGGCCAAGACCGGTCTGCCCGAGGTTTCCACCGCCACCGCGTTGCTGGTGGTCATCGGCACGGCGTGGCTGATGGATCTGGTCGGCGTTTCGATGGCCCTCGGCGCTTTCCTCGCCGGATTGCTGCTGGCGGATTCCGAATACCGCCACGAACTGGAAGCGCAGATCGAGCCGTTCAAAGGCTTGCTGCTGGGGCTGTTTTTCATCAGCGTCGGCATGGGTGCCAACCTGAGCCTGCTGCTCAGCGCTCCGATCGCGGTACTTGGCCTGACCCTGCTGCTGATCGCAATCAAACTGCCGCTGCTGTTTGTCGTCGGCCGGCTGGCTGGTGGCCTGGGCAAGGTCAATGCGATTCGCCTTGGCATCGTGCTGGCAGCGGGCGGTGAATTTGCCTTCGTGGTGTTCAAGATCGGCCGCGATCAGGGCTTGTTCGAGCCACGCCTGTACGACTTGCTGGTGCTGACGATCACCTTGTCCATGGCTGTCACGCCGCTACTGTTGCTGTTGTGCGCACGACTGGTCAGCCCCAAGGTGCAACCGGTGGTGGTACCGGAGAAATTCCGCGAGATCGATACCGACGCGCCGCGCGTGGTGATCGCTGGCATGGGCCGCATGGGGCAGATCGTGGCGCGGATCCTGCGGGCGCAGAACATCAAGTTCGTGGCCCTGGACACTTCGGTGGAGACCATCGAACTGTCGCGCAGCTTCGGCGGCGTGCCGGTGTTCTATGGTGACCCGATGCGCCCGGAAATCCTTAAAGCGGCCAAGGTCGGCGAGGCGGAGTATTTCGTCATTGCCACGGATGATCCAGACACCAACATCAAGACTGCCGAACTGGTCCACAAACTCTATCCGCACATGAAAATCATCGCTCGGGCCCGCAACCGCCAGCATGTGCATCGCCTGATGGACGTAGGCGCCGAGGCCATTCGCGAAACCTATTACTCAAGCCTGGAAATGAGTCGGCGAACGCTGGTCGGGCTGGGGTTGAGCCAGGCCCAGGCGGATGCGCGGATCAAGCGCTTCAAGCATCATGATGAACAGGTGCTGGAAGCGCAGCATGCGGTGTATGACGATGCGGCGAAGGTCTTGCAGACGGCGCAGGAAGCGCGGGCGGAATTGGCACGGTTGTTTGAGTCGGATCAGTTGGAAGAGCAATCGGCTAAAAATTGAGGTGGATGTGCCGGCTGGGTGTCAGGCTTCCAGCGTTATCGTTGACGACCTTCGCGAGCAGGCTCGCTCCCACAGTGTTTTGGGATAAATCACATGCTTAAAGGAATCCACAATGGCTGCTGATCAACCCTCCCCCGCCCTGAAAGAAATCTTCAACGCCGAGCGCCTCACCCACATCGCCACCGAAATGACCGCGGTCTACCCCGCTTTCAACGCCGAGGCCTTCCTGACAATGGCCAACGAAGGCCTCGCGCAATTGTCGATCATGCAGCGCATGGCCAGGGTCAGCGAATGCCTGCATGCGGTGCTGTCATTGAGTTTTGAGGAGTCACTTGAGGTGCTTTACGCCCTCGCCCCGCGGCTGAACAGCGGCTTCGTCAGCATCTCCTTGCCGCACTATGTCGCGACCTACGGTGCCGACAGGTTCGAGCGGTCCATGGACGCTCTCAAATACTTCACGACGTTCGGTTCATCGGAGTTCGCGGTCCGCCATTTTCTACGCAGCGATCTTGAACCCACGCTGGCGCAGATGCACCACTGGTCCCAGGATGCCAACGAACATGTCCGGCGCCTGGCCAGCGAAGGCAGCCGACCGCGTCTACCGTGGTCATTTCGCCTGGAACGAATCCAGGCCGACCCTACACTCGCCGCCGCCATTCTCGACAATCTCAAGGCCGACGCCAGCCCGTATGTGCGCAAGTCGGTGGCCAATCACCTCAACGACATCACCAAGGACCATCCCGACTGGGTGCTCGACCTGATCGAGGGCTGGCCACTGGAAAACAAACACACCGCCTGGATCGCCAGGCATGCCCTGCGCAGCCTGATCAAGCAAGGCAACCAGAGGGCGCTGGCAATCATTGGCGCGGGCGGCAAACCCGAGGTCGAGATCATCGGCGTGAAGGTGGAGCCCGCGGAGATCCGGCTGGGCGAAAAAATCAGCCTGTCCTTCACCGTGAAATCCACGGTACCGGACAGCCAGCGACTGGTGATCGACTATGCCATCGATTACGTCAAAGCCAACGGCAGCAGCTCGGCGAAGGTGTTCAAGCTCAAGGCCCTGACACTGCCAGGCAAAGGCACCGAGTTCATTGCCCGAGGCCAGCACATCAAGGAACTCACCACCCGCCGGCATTACGCAGGCAGGCACGCCGTGCATATTCTGGTAAATGGCGAGCGCCTGGCCAGCACAGGGTTCGAGATTATCGCTGACGTGGATTGACCGCATTGCCGGATCGACCGGGCAACATGCGGATCAGCGTGTTATCGCGAACCCAGTAGTGATGGAACAATCCCGCCGCCGCATGCGCACCGATCAACCAGTAACCGGTACTGCCGAGCAGTTCGTGCCAGTACTTGAACTGCTTGGCCAGGGCTGGATCGACGGCAAGCGGCGACGGCAGGAAAAAGCCGAAATAAGCCACAGGCTTGCCCGCCGCCGACAGCATCAGCCAAGCCAACAGGGGGGTGGCGATCATCAGCCCATACAGCGCCAGATGCATCATGTGCGCGATGCCGGTCTGCCAGCTGGGCAAGGCCGGCGTGATCGGCGGCCGAGGTGTCAGGCGCCCGAGCAATCGCACCCAGACCAATCCGAAAATGCTCAGCCCGAACAGGCCATGCAAGCCGAGAAACAATCCTCTTAACGCGTGCCCCTTGGGCAGCAGGCCCTTGATTTCGATGCAGGCATAGAGGCCGACAAACAGCGCCAGCATCAGCCAGTGCAAGGTGATCGACAGTGTTCCATACCGCTGAGTCGTTGAATTGCGGGTCATCGTGAGCCTCGTTAACGTCATGTCCGGCTGCCGATTCATTCGCGCAACCCGGATCCGGTCCAGCACCGAAATCGACTGACGACACTTTGCCCGGCCAGTCTTAAGACAATCTGAAGAAAGCGTCGACCATTATTTCGCCACCTTCAGACTTCGTTAAGATTTGCCTCCGATACTCCTCCCACACTGACCCCGGGAGGCGTCTTCCAATGCCCGATTTTGACTGGAACATCCCTCTGCCCTTGTGGTTCGGCCAAGCCGAAACCCCGAAAACGAGTCTGGCCAGAGCCCTGCCAGGCGACCCTCAACGTCCCCTTTTCGAAGCCTTTATCCAGCAACGTTTCCGCAAGGCTCACGGGGCCGACATTCGTCATTTCATGCCGGAACTGTTCGGTATGCACACCGCCTCAGGCGAACTTTGTGCGGTGGCCGGCGTGCGTCTGGCCAGCAGCGGACCACTGTTTCTGGAGCGTTACCTGGATGAACCGATCGAGCCGCTGATCAGTGTCGCGGCCGACTGCCCGGTGGACCGGGCCGATATCGTCGAGGTGGGCAATCTGGCTGCCAGCGACACCGGCAGTGCGCGCATGAGCATCATTGCCATCACTTACCTGCTGGCCATGGGTGGCCTGGAATGGGTGGCGTTCACCGGCAACATCGGCCTGGTGAACAGCTTTCATCGCCTGGGTTTGAACCCCGTGAGCCTTTGCGCTGCCGATCCCGCGCGGCTGGGCGACGACCGCCACAGCTGGGGCAGTTATTACGAGAGCAAGCCCTGGGTGCATGTCGGCAACATCCGCGCCGGCTTCATCCATTTGCGCAACATCGGGCTGTTCAACAGCCTGGGATTGCCATCGTCCATCGAGGAGTCCAGCCATGTCGCCTGAAATGGAGCATTTCAGACAGACCCTGCGCCGCCATGCCGAACGCAAGACCAATGCCATCGCCCTGTGGGGCGATCAACTGAAAGTGGACTACGCCACGCTATACGCCGAAGTGGTGTATCGCCAGCAGCGGTTGCGTGATGAAAACGTCAAGGTGGTCGCACTGGCGCTGGATAATGGCGTCGAAGCCATGCTCTGGGACCTGGCCACGCTGTTCGAAGGCCTGACCTGCCTGACGTTACCGGCCTTTTTCAGCCCGGCTCAACGCCGCCATTGCCTGGCGCAGAGCCAGGCCGAGCTGGTGATTGCCGAGCCGGAGCTGGACACCGAACTGCAAAGCGCCGGGTATGAGAAAGGCGGTGAGTTCTGGCGTCGCAGCTTCAGCGGCCCGAAGCGGATGCCCGAAGGCACCGCCAAACTGACCTTCACCTCCGGTACCACGGGCACTCCGAAAGGCGTGTGCCTGAGTGCCGAGAGCATTCTGCAAGTCGCCCGCGAACTGGATCAGGCCAGTAAACCTGCTCAGGCGCAGCATCATCTGGCTCTGCTGCCCCTGGCGATCCTGCTGGAAAATATCGGCTGTTATGCCGCGTTATACGCAGGGGCCACTCTGAGCGTGCCGAGTCAGAAAACCCTGGGCATCGAGGGTGCCAGTGGCGTTGACGTGCCGCGATTGCTCGGCTGCCTGGCCACCCGCGCCCCCGAGAGCCTGATCCTGGTGCCGCAATTGCTCCTGTTGCTGGTCAGCGCCGCCGAGCAAAAAGCCTTCTTCCCCTACTCGTTGCGTTTTGTCGCGGTGGGGGGCGCACGGGTCGCCGAGCAATTGTTGCATCGCGCGCAACGTGTCGGCCTGCCGGTCTATGAGGGTTACGGCTTGTCTGAGTGCTCATCGGTGGTGTGCCTCAATCGACCTGAAGCGCGACGCCCTGGCAGTGTCGGCCGGCCCCTGCCGACGGTGCAGATTCGCCTCGCCGACGACGGCGAAGTGCTGATCAAGGGTTCGACCCTGCTCGGTTATCTGGGAGAAGCGCCGCACACCGGTGAATGGTGGCCCAGCGGCGATCTGGGCGAGTTCGATGCCGAGGGTTTCCTCTACCTCAAGGGACGCAAGAAGCATCAATTTGTCACCAGTTTCGGGCGCAACGTGAACCCGGAGTGGGTCGAGGCCGAGTTGACTCAGCGCCGTCATATCGCCCAGGCCTTCGTCCATGGCGAAGCCTTGCCCCGCAACCATGCGCTGCTCTGGCCCCATCGCCTTGATTGCACCGACGAACAACTGGCAGCCGCCGTGGCCGAGGCCAACGAGGCCTTGCCCGATTACGCCCGGGTCCATCACTGGAGCCGCCTGGATCAACCCTTCACAGCCGCCAATGGCCTGCTGACCGCCAACGGCCGACCGCGCCGGGATGCCATCGTCGAGCAGTACCGGGCGCAGCTGACCGAACCCGCCCTTTGCGAGGAATCCGCATCATGAGTTTTTTTGACAGGCTACAAGAAGCGACCCGGCACGAACGCCATGAGCTGTTCAATCTGCCCATCATCCGTGACGCCCTCGCGGGCCAGGTCAGCCTGGAAAGTTACCGGGCCTTCCTGGCGCAAGCCTACTATCACGTGCGCCACACCGTGCCATTGATGATGGCGTGCGGGGCGCGCCTGCCGTCGCGTCTTGAATGGCTGCGTGAAGCCGTGTGCGAGTACATCGACGAAGAATACGGCCACGAACAATGGGTGCTCAATGACATCGCGGCGTGCGGCGGCGACAAGGACGCGGTGCGCGATGGCCGGCCGTCCTTGCCCATCGAACTGATGGTCAGCTTCCTCTACGACTTGATCGCCCGGGACAACCCGGTCGGCCTGTTCGGCATGGTCAATGTATTGGAGGGCACCAGCATCGCCCTGGCCACCCATGCCGCCGGCAGCATTCGCGAACGCCTGGATCTGCCGGAGAGCGCCTTCAGTTACCTCAGCTCCCACGGTTCGCTGGATATCGAGCATATGCAGACCTATCGCCAGCTGATGAACAAACTGGAGGATCCGGCCGACCAGGCGGCCGTTATCCATGCGTCCAGGGTGGTATACCGGCTCTACGCCGATATGTTCCGGGGCTTGCCACGCGATGAGGAATACCTGCATGCGCCTGTCTGAAGCGCGGGTGGTACTGACCGGTGCCAGCGGCGGCATCGGCCTGGCCATCGCCACCGCGCTGTGTGCCAGTGGCGCCCGGGTGCTGGCGGTAGCCCGGCATCGGGAACCGCTGGAGCCGTTGCTCGAGCGCTATCCGCAACACTTGTGCTGGCTTGGCGCCGACCTGACCCTGGCTGCGGACCGGCACAAAGTGCTGGCGGCGGCCGAAATCGTTGGCGGCATCAACCTGCTGATCAATGCCGCCGGAGTCAATCACTTCGCCATGCTCGAACAACTGGCAGACACTGACGTTGACGCCATGCTGGCGGTGAACATCAGCGCGCCGATTTGCCTGACCAAAACCTTGCTGCCCCTGCTCAAGCAAGCCGAGAGCGCGATGGTGGTGAACGTCGGCTCGACCTACGGCTCGATCGGCTACCCCGGATATGCCAGCTACTGCGCCAGCAAATTCGCGTTGCGCGGTTTTTCCGAAGCCTTGCGCCGGGAACTGGCGGACACCCGCGTCGGTGTTCTTTATGTCGCACCCCGTGCGACTCGCACGAGCATGAACAGCCCGGCGGCGCAGGCATTGAATGACGCACTCAAATCCAACGTCGATGATCCGCAACACGTCGCCTCGGCGGTGATGCACGCCATCGCCGGTGATCGCCGCGACTTGTACCTTGGCTGGCCGGAACGCTTCTTCGTGCGCCTCAACAGCTTATTGCCGAACCTGGTGGACCGGGGCTTGCGCAAGCAATTGCCACTGATCCGCCGCCTCAGTCAAAAACCTGAAAACGAGCATATGAAACCATGAAAAAACTGACCTTTTGCCTGCTGCTGGGGACCCTGAGCCAAAGCGTCTGGGCCCTGGACGCTGCCGACCAGCAACGTCTCGCCGGCATCCAGCAAAGCTGGGCGCATATCCAATACGAACTGCCCGCCGAGCAACGCACCGCCGCCTTCGAAAAACTCGCCACCCAGGCGTCGGCCTTTACCCGGGAGCGCCAGTCGGTGGCCGAGGCGTGGATCTGGTCCGGCATCGTCACCAGCAGTTGGGCCGGAGCCCAGGGCGGGCTCGGGGCGCTGAGCAAGGTCAAGGACGCCAAGGTCGATCTGGAAACTGCCCTGAACCTGGACCCTAAAGCCCTGCAAGGTTCGGCCTACACCAGCCTCGGCGCACTGTACGACCGCGTACCGGGCTGGCCCATCGGTTTCGGCGACGCCGACAAGGCCGAGCAATTGCTCAAACAAGCCTTGCAACTCAACCCGAACGGCATCGATAGTCTGTACTTCTGGGGCGATCACCTCTACCGTCAGAAACGCTACAGCGAAGCCAGGGGCGCCCTGCAAAAAGCCCTGCAGGCAGATCCACGGCCAGGCCGCGAAACCGCCGACGCCGGGCGCCGTAAAGAGATCCAGGCCTTGCTGGTGGATGTGAACAAGAAACTCAACTGACAGGAGTCCGTGTGCGCTTATTACTGATCGAGGACGATATAGCCCTGGGCGAAGGCATCCATCAAGCCCTGGGCCGCGAAGGCTACACGGTCGACTGGTTGCAGGACGGGAGCAGCGCCTTGCATTCACTGCTCAGTGAAACCTTTGACCTGGCGGTGCTGGACCTCGGTCTGCCGCGCATGGACGGGCTCGAAGTGCTGCGTCGCTTGCGCGACAGTGGTTCCAACCTGCCGGTACTGATCCTCACCGCCCGGGATGCCACCGAAGACCGCATCGCCGGACTGGATGCCGGGGCTGACGATTACCTGATAAAACCTTTCGACCTGGCGGAACTCAAGGCCCGTCTGCGGGCCTTGTTACGGCGCAGCGCCGGCCGCGCCCACGCGCTGATCGAACATGCCGGCATCAGCCTGAACCCCGGTACCCAGCAGGTCAGCTATCAGGGTGAGCCGGTGGCCCTGACGCCCAAGGAGTATCAACTGCTGCATGAACTGCTCTCGCCTCCGGGCCGGGTCATGACCCGCGACCACCTGATGCAATTGCTCTACGGCTGGAACGAGGAAGCGGAAAGCAACACCCTGGAGGTGCACATCCACCATCTGCGCAAGAAATTTTCCAGCGACCTGATCCGTACCGTCCGGGGTGTCGGTTACCTGGTCGAGGAGCGTCGATGACCTCGATCCGGCGTCGCACCCTGACCCTGATCATCGGCCTGATGCTCGCTGGCCTGGGGGTGATCAGCGTGTTCAATCTGCATGACAGCAACCACGAAATCGCCGAAGTCTACGATGCCCAATTGGCCCAGAATGCCCGGTTGCTGCAGGGTGTGATGCGCATGCCCATGGCGAGCAAGGAACACGCCGAGTTGTATCAGGCGTTCAACAAGGCCTTGAGCGAAGCGGTTCCCGGGGTCGATGGCCATCCCTATGAGAGCAAGCTTGCCTTTCAGGTGTGGAATCCCAAGGGCGAGGTGCTGGTGCATACGGCCAGCGCGCCCTCCTTCTCCGCGCCCCCGACGAAACCCGGCTTCAGCGACGTGGTGGATCTGCATGATCGCCATTGGCGCGCGTTCATGCTCGAGGACAAACACAATGATTTGCGGATCTGGGTCGGCGAGCGAGACGACGTGCGTTCGGACCTGGTGGAGCGGATCGTAAGTCATACCCTGTGGCCCAATGTGCTGGGCAGCCTGATTCTCGCGGCCATGGTCTGGATGGCGATCGGCTGGGGCCTCAAGCCTCTGGCGGATATGGCCGCGACACTGCGGGCGCGGCACAGCGGGTCGCTGGAGCCGCTGCAACTGACCCCGCTGCCCAGCGAACTGGAACCGATGCAGGCGGCGCTCAATCGCATGCTCGCGCAGATCCAGGAAGTGCTCGGCCGCGAGCGGCGCTTCATCGCCGACGCCGCCCATGAAATGCGCACGCCCCTGGCCGTACTACGGGTACACGCACAAAACCTGCTGGAAGCCGGCACCGAACAGGAACGCCGCGAATCCCTGGAATTTCTGATCGCAGGGGTCGACCGGACCAGCCGCCTGGTCAACCAACTGCTGACCATGGCCCGCCTGGAACCGAACACCGTGACACCGGTGTTGCACCCCATCGACCTGACCGAAACCGTACGCGCCAGCCTGGTTCAGCTCACCCCCTGGCTGCTGAGTAAAAACCTGGAGTTGGCCTTCGACGCCAATGAGCGCCCGATCAAAGTGGTCGCCGACGCCGCTGCCATCGACATTGCCCTGAACAATCTGATCAGCAATGCCGCGAACTTTTCACCCGCGCATGGCGTGATCAGGGTGCAATTGAGCCAGGCCGACGGGTTCTATCACTTGAGCGTCGAGGACCAGGGACCGGGCATCGACGAAGCGGATCGCGAGCGCTTGTTCGAACGCTTCTACAGTCGCGGGAACGCGCAAGGGGCTGGACTGGGGCTGACGATCGTCAACACCATCGCCACTCGGCTGGGAGGACGGATCACCCTGGTCAACCGGCCTGAAGGCGGCTTGCGGGCGACCCTGTCGATTCCGGACAAATAGCTGAAGTCCCCCATTGAAACTCGCCCCTGTGGGAGCTGGCTTGCCAGCGAAAGCGGCGTGTCAGTCGACATATGTATTGGCTGATATGACGTCTTCGCTGCGGTGCGGCGGTCCGACAAGCCAGCGCCTACAGGGGATCGGGGCCCAGCAACAGATCCTGTTCGCTTTCACACAGCTGCACCACGTAATCCCACAACACCCGCAGCCGCACCGACTTGTGCAACTCCCGCCGCGTGCTGATCCAGTAGCTACGCTGGATGCTTTCCTGCGGCAACAACGGCACCAGACCGGAATCGGCGCTGGCCATGTAGCACGGCAACACGGCGATCCCCAACCCCGAGCGCGCGGCCTGTTGCTGGGCGATGACGCTGGTGCTGTGGAAGACCACCCGCGGGTTGCGGCAGAAACTGTTGAGAAACATCAATTCCTGGCTGAACAGCAGGTCATCGACATAGCCAATCCAGGCATGGCGCCCCAGATCTTCGCGGCTATGCAGCGCTGGCGAGCGGTCCAGATAGTCCTGGCTGGCATAGAGCGCCAGGCGATAATCAGTGAGTTTGCGGGTGACCAGCATGTCGGCGGCCGGGCGTTCCAGGTGGATGCTGATCTCGGCTTCGCGGTTGAGGATGCTGACGAAGCGCGGCACCGCCACCAGCTCCACTTCCAGCCCCGGATACCGCTCGAACAGGCCGTTCATGCGGCTGGCGAGGAACATGATGCCCAGGCCTTCGGTGACCCCGACGCGAATCTTGCCCAGGGGCGCCGTGGATTGGGTGATTTCTTCCTGGGCCAGCAAGGCGACGTTTTCCATGGCTTCGGCATGCTTGAGCAGCGCTTCGCCGGCCGGGGTCAGTTCATAACCCTGGGCGTGCTGGACAAACAGCGCGGTGCCGAGGCTCTTTTCAATGGCCTCGATGTGCCTGGCCACGGTGGCGTGGGTGGTGTTCAAACGGCGGGCCGCAGTGAGCAAACGCCCGCTGCGTTGCAATTCGAGAAAAAACCGCAGGTCATTCCAGTCGAACATGAATCATCCTTGAAGCTTCGCTGTTAAAGGCGCTGTCTAAAAACGCACAGCGGCTGCGCAAAAACTAACATTCTTTTGACGAAAGCTAACAACTAGGATGACTGACGACAAGAACAACACTACGAGGTCAAGGATGCAGACTTCCCTTGATGAATTCGACTACATCGTGGTCGGTGCCGGGCCGGCCGGTTGTTTGCTGGCCAATCGGTTGTCGGCCAACCCGCAACACCGGGTGCTGCTGCTCGAAGCCGGCGGTCGCGACAACTATGCGTGGATTCACATTCCCGTGGGTTACCTGTTCTGCATCGGCAACCCACGCACCGACTGGTGCTTCAAGACCGAAGCGCAACCCGGGCTGCAAGGCCGCGCCCTGAGCTACCCGCGGGGCAAGGTGCTGGGTGGCTGCTCCTCGATCAACGGCATGATCTACATGCGCGGCCAGGCCGGCGACTACGATGGCTGGGCCGCCGACGGCAATCCGGGCTGGAGCTGGAACGAGGTGTTGCCGCTGTTCAAGAAAAGCGAAAACCACTTTGCCGGCGACTCGCAATATCACGGTGCAGCCGGGGAATGGCGGATCGAGCGTCAACGGCTGTCGTGGCCGATTCTGGATGCCTTCCAACGCGCAGCCGAGCAAAGCGGCATCGCCAGCATCGAAGACTTCAACCAGGGCGACAACGAAGGCTGTGGCTACTTCCAGGTCAATCAGAAGGCCGGGATCCGCTGGAATGCGGCCAAGGCCTTTCTCAAACCGATTCGCCAGCGGCCAAATCTCACCGTACTGACAGGTGTCGAAGTCGACCGTGTGCAGCTGGACAAGGGTCGCGCCTCTGCAGTCAGTGCGCGCTGGCAAGGCCAGGCGAAAATCTTCAAGGCGCGCAAGGAAATCGTCCTGTGCGCCGGCGCCGTCGGTTCGCCAGGCATCCTCCAGCGCTCCGGGATCGGCCCGCGCCCGCTGCTGCAACGCCTGGGCATCGGCATCGCCCATGAGCTGCCCGGGGTCGGCGGCAACCTGCAGGATCACCTGCAACTGCGGATGATCTACAAACTGCAGAACGCCCGCACCCTGAACCAGATTGCCGGCAGCCTGTGGGGCAAGATGGGCATGGGCCTGCGCTATCTGTATGACCGCAGCGGCCCGCTGTCCATGGCGCCAAGCCAGCTCGGCGCCTTTGCCCGGTCGGGACCGGAACAGACCTCGGCCAATCTTGAATACCATGTGCAGCCGCTGTCCCTGGAACGCTTCGGCGAACCCCTGCACGCTTTCCCCGCGTTCACCGCATCGGTCTGCGATCTGCGGCCGCAAAGTCGGGGTCGCATTGAGATTCGCTCCGCCGACCCGCAGGAAGCGCCGCTGATCCAGCCCAATTATTTAAGTCATCCAGAAGATTTGCGGGTCGCGGCCGATGCGATTCGCCTGACCCGGCGCATCGTGTCGGCTCCCGCCTTGCAAGCCTTCAAACCGGTCGAGTACCTGCCCGGCGACAGCTTGCAGAGTGAAGAAGAATTGCACGAAGCCGCCGCGCGCATTGGCACCACGATTTTCCATCCGGTCGGCACCTGCCGCATGGGCAACGACACGGACGCGGTGGTCGACGCCGAGCTGCGCGTTCACGGCATTCCCGGCCTGCGCATCGCCGACGCCTCGATCATGCCGCGCATCACTTCGGGCAACACTTGCTCGCCTACGCTGATGATTGCCGAAAAAGCCGCGCAACTCATCCTCAACCCCGACACAAGGAGCATCGCACCGCCAAAGGAACTGGTCACACACCCGTGAACCCTGCACGGACACTGCAGGAGCAGCCGGTCGACGCTCGATTGCTCGCGAAGAACCTGAGAACACCACGGGGTGTCAGGCTTCACGCGTTATCGTTGACGCCATCCCTGTAGGAGCGAGCTTGCTCGCGAAGAACCTGAGAACACCACGGGGTGTCAGGCTTCACGCGTTATCGTTGACGACCATCGCGAGCAAGCTTGCTCCTACAGAAACGAGTACACCCGATACACCCGATACATCGACAGTAGCGGCACCAAGCCGGTGCCGACAGTGGAACAACAAAAACAATCACTGTGAGGGATACGAAATGTCAGAACATGTTCAGCCACTGGAAGCCGTACGCAGTGCGGGGACCAGCCGCGAGACCCAGAAAGTCATCTTCGCTTCATCGCTCGGGACGGTGTTCGAGTGGTACGACTTTTTCCTCTACGGCGCCCTCGCGGCGGTCATCAGCAAACAGTTTTTCGCCGGGGTCAACGACACCACCGCCTTCATCTTTGCGCTCATGGCGTTCGCCGCCGGCTTCATCGTGCGGCCCTTCGGTGCACTGGTGTTCGGCCGGCTCGGAGACATGATCGGGCGTAAATACACCTTCCTCGCCACCATCATTCTCATGGGCGTGGCGACCTTCTGCGTCGGGCTGCTGCCGACCTACGCCAGCATCGGCATCGCCGCGCCGATCATTCTGGTGGTGCTGCGCATGCTTCAGGGCCTGGCCCTGGGCGGCGAATACGGCGGCGCTGCCACTTACGTCGCGGAACACGCGCCGATGGGCAAACGCGGTTTCCACACCAGCTGGATTCAGTCCACTGCGACCCTCGGCTTGCTGCTATCACTGCTGGTGGTCCTGGCCTGCCGCTACTTCACCGGTGACCAGTTCGAAGTCTGGGGCTGGCGGATTCCGTTTCTGTTTTCGATCATCCTGCTGGGCATCTCGACCTGGATTCGCATGAGCCTGCACGAGTCGCCGGCCTTCGTGAAAATGAAAGAGGAAGGCAAACTCTGCAAGTCGCCGCTGCGCGATTCCTTCGGTAAATGGGAAAACCTCAAAGTCGTCTTGATCGCCCTGTTCAGCATCAACGCCGGGCAAGCAGTGACCTTCTACGCCGCGCAGTTCTACGTGCTGTTCTTCCTGACCCAATTCCTTAAAATGGACCCGGCCCTGGCCAACAGCCTGCTGATCGTCAGCGTGATCATCGGCGCGCCGTTCTTCATCTTTTTCGGTTGGCTGTCGGACAAGGTCGGGCGCAAACCGGTGCTGATGATCGGCCTGCTGCTGGCCACCGCGCTGTACTTCCCGATCTTCAAGTCCATCGCCCACTACGCCAACCCGGCGATCGACCTGGCCAGCCGTCAAGCACCGATCACCGTACTGGCCGACCCGGCCACCTGCACCTTCCAGTTCGACCCGGTGGGCAAGGCGAAATTCGACAGCCCGTGCGACAAGGTCAAGACCTTCCTGGTCAAACAGGGCCTGCCCTACACCAGCGCAGCGGCCCCGGCGGGCAGCGACGTGCAGGTCAGCGTCGGCGACGTGAAAATCGACGGTTACGACGAAGCGGCCCTGCGTGGCGCAGTGACATTGGCGGGGTATCCGTCACAAGCCGATACGCAACAGGTCAACAAGTCCATGATCGTGGCGCTGATGGTGGTGCTGATCATCATCTCCGCCATGTGCTACGGCCCGCTGGCGGCGCTGATGGTCGAACTGTTCCCGACCCGCATCCGCTACACCTCGATGTCCCTGCCCTACCACATCGGTAACGGCTGGTTCGGCGGTTTCCTGCCGACCGTGTCGTTTGCCCTGGTGGTGTACACCGGAGACATCTTTTACGGGCTGTGGTACCCGGTGCTGATTACCGGGGTGAGCCTGGTGGTGGGGATGATCTGCCTGCGCGAGACCAAGAACGTGGATCTGGACACCAACTGACAGCCAGTGCAAAAAAAAAACGCCCCGCATCCCGGGGCGTTTTCGTTAATCTGATCGCTCGACGCAACCATCGCCCCGCCACTCCCCAGACCGAGGCACCATGATCATTTCATCCGCATCCGACTATCGCGAGGCAGCCCGCCGCAAACTCCCGCGTTTTTTATTCGACTACATCGATGGCGGCGCTTATGCAGAGCATACGCTGCGGGCCAACAGCGCCGACCTGGCCGACATCAGCCTGCGTCAGCGCATTCTGAAAAACGTCGAAACCCTGAGCCTGGAAACCACCCTCTTCGACCAACCGCTGGCAATGCCGATCATATTGGCGCCGGTTGGCCTGACGGGCATGTTTGCCCGTCGGGGGGAAGTACAGGCCGCGAAAGCCGCGCAAAACAAAGGCATCCCGCTATGCCTGTCCACGGTGTCGGTGTGCTCGATCGAGGAAGTCGCCGGTCAAAGCCAACAACCCCTCTGGTTTCAGCTTTATGTGTTGAAAGACCGGGGGTTCATGAGGAACGCGCTGGAACGGGCAAAGGCCGCCGGGGTGCAGAACCTGGTGTTTACCGTGGACATGCCCACGCCCGGCGCCCGCTACAGGGATGCACACTCGGGCATGTCAGGGCCTTTTGCCGCCTCGCGGCGAATTCTCCAGGCCATGACCCGCCCCGCCTGGGCCTTCGACGTCGGCGTCATGGGCCGTCCCCACGACCTGGGGAATGTGTCGAAGTACCTTGGCAAAGCGGTCACGCTGGAAGACTACATGGGCTGGCTGGCCAACAACTTCGACCCTTCGATCAGCTGGAGCGACCTGGAGTGGATTCGCGAGTACTGGAAAGGCCCGATGATCATCAAAGGCATTCTCGATCCCCAGGATGCCAGGGACGCGGTCAGCTTTGGCGCCGATGGTATCGTCGTGTCGAACCATGGCGGAAGACAGCTGGACGGCGTGCTCTCCACCACCAAGGCCTTGCCGCCGATCATGCAGGCCATCGGCAATGATCTGTCGGTGCTGGTCGACTCCGGGATCCGCTCGGGGCTCGATGTCGTACGGATGCTGGCACTGGGCGCAAAAGGCGTCATGCTGGGGCGTTCCATGGCTTATGCATTGGCTGTCGACGGTCAACGTGGCGTCGAAAACATGCTGGATATCTTTGCCAAGGAAATGCGCGTGGCGATGACCCTGACCGGGGTGACTTCAATTGGTCAAATTGATGAGTCCACGCTGGTAGATGCCGTGCGATAAATTGCCCCCAGTTGATCGCTGCCGCAAGAAGAAGGCGGCCTCATAGCCGCCCCGCCTCCCCTATCGACTAACTGATGCTCGATTCGCTGACCGGCTTGCGCTTGCCCAGGACGTAGACGACCGACGTACTGCTGCTCGAGCCGAGCGGCGGGCCGGGCAGCACTGCCAGTAAGCGCCATCCATCGGCCAGCTTTTCGTTGGCATTCTCGTCGCCGACAACTTGAACCACCTTCGCCGCTTCGTGCATCTGCATGTTCTGCGCTCCGTAGATTAAAGCCATTAGGCTAGCAGGGGCTCGGACAGCGCGGCGCGGGGACAAGTTCGGTAAGCGGATGCCCGACCATCAGCTGGATCGAGTACGATCGAACCAATGCTCGAGTGAACAGCATTACGTCAATGCAGGGCGTTTTTATATCCCGGGAAGCGACCATCACTCGACGTCTTTCAAAATCTCGAACGTCACTTGATCGGGATAGAACGCTACGTAATCGCGAATCTGCTCGACAGACACTTTCGGATTTTCATAGCTCCATACCGCATTGGCGCCTTCATGCCCCGGGATCTGCAGGCTGAAATAGCTGGCGTCGCCTTTGTAGGGGCAATAGCTGGTGTGGTCGGTGCGGGCGAAATATTTTTCGTCGATGTCCTCCCGGGGCACGTAGTACACCGGAGGATAATTGGCCTCCAGCAGCACCAGCGCTCGTGCGGACGCGGCCACCTGAATGCCATGAAACTTCACCAGGAGGCAGCCTGGCTGTTCTGCAATGGTGATGACGGGACTGGGACCGGCGCTTTTCATCACTATCTCCTGGAGCATGGGAAGATGCATTGCTGTGGCGAGGGGCTTGCCGGAACGCCGCATCGCGCTGTCGGCCACGCCGCCGCCTCATGTTTCGCCACCTTGATGTAACAGGTATACCTCATGTTTCGCCATGGCGGCTCATTCGCAGCCGAACGGGACAGTGCGGCGTTCCGACAATCGCGCTCGCCAGAATAACGCCGTCCGTACCGTCCGAATCATCATGTCTGAACCAGCAGACACCCCACAAGGCCTGCCCACAACAGGCCGGCGATCGACCAACGCCGTCGCGATCCTGAACGGGCATCATCCCCCGCGACCGGGTGTTTGGAAACAGCGAGCAGTCCAGCAAAACGCTCGGCATTTTGCTCAAGGTTGCCACCGAAGACTTCTAACATCAGGTTCGCCCCACTGAGTGTGACCCTCGGCGCAAGGAGGTTTGCCGATGGATCGTTCAACCTTATGCACTCATTAAACATGCCAGGAAAAACTGGTGACTAATCAACGCTGTCGGATTATCAGGGTCATTCAGACCCATGAGTCATGGGTCAAATACACCCTGATTCGGGGTAGAAATCACCCTGAACTATATATCCCGGTCAATCAACGGGCAGACGCGCCTCCTCGCTGCCGCTTGGCAATACGCCGACACCATGAAATAAAAGTAGCGCAAAAAACTGTACATCCATACAGATAAAGATTGCCCCAACGCTCATCACAAGCCATTCTGTGCACCTCTCGAACACTGATCGACGACGGTGGCCATGCAGCTGTACCTCTGTGAAAAACCTTCCCAGGCCAAAGACATCGCGGCCGTACTCGGCGCCAGGCGTCGCGGCGACGGCTGTTGGCTGGGAACGAATGTCACGGTGACCTGGTGCATCGGCCATCTGCTGGAAACCGCGCCACCGGATGCCTATGACGCGCGTTACAAGCGCTGGGTGCTGGCGGACCTGCCGATCATTCCAGAGAAGTGGAAAATGACGGTCAAGCCACGTACGGCCAGCCAGTACAAGGCCGTCAAACGCTTGCTCGGCGAGGCCACCGAGCTGGTGATCGCCACCGACGCCGACCGTGAGGGCGAAATGATTGCCCGGGAGCTGGTGGAGCATTGCCGGTATCGCGGACCGATCCGGCGACTGTGGCTGTCGGCGCTGGACGATGCGTCAATCCGCAAGGCGCTGGCGGCGCTCAAGCCGGGGGCCGAGACCTTCAGTCTTTATCATTCGGCACTGGGACGCTCACGGGCCGACTGGCTGATCGGGATGAACATGAGCCGGCTGTTCACGCTGTTGGGGCGTCAATCCGGTTACCAGGGCGTATTGCCTGTCGGCCGGGTGCAGACGCCGACCCTGCGCCTGGTGGTGGATCGTGACCGCAGCATTGCCGATTTCGTCCCGGTCGCCTATTGGGCCATCGACGTGCAACTGCTGCACGACGGCACCGCCTTCACTGCGCAATGGCGGGCGGCCTCCGACGCGTGCGACGATCAGGACCGCTGCCTGAATCAGGCGCTGGCGCAAAAAGCGGCGGCGGCGCTGAGCAGCGCGGCGAGTGCCCGGGTGATCAAGCTGCGGACCGAGCGGATGCGTGAAGTGGCACCCCTGCCGTTCGACCTGGGCACCTTGCAGGAGGTCTGCTCGAAGAAGCTGGGCCTCGGCGCCCAGGAAACCCTCGATATCGCCCAGGCGCTCTACGAAACCCACAAGGTCATCACCTACCCGCGCAGCGACTGCGGCTACCTGCCGCTGAGCCAGCACAGCGAAGCCCCGGGCATCCTGGCGGCGCTGAGGCAGGCCGACCCGACGCTGAACGCCTTGAACGACCACCTGGAGCCTCAGCGGCGCTCCCGGGCCTGGAACGATGCCAAGGTCAGCGCTCACCACGGCATCATCCCCACCGCGGCGGCAAAAAACCTCGAGCGGCTGGTGGGCAAGCAGCGGGCGGTGTACACGCTGATTCGCGCGCGATACCTGGCGCAGTTCCTGCCCAACCACGAATACGACCGCACCCAGGCCGACTTCGACTGTGCCGGTGAAGCCTTGCGCGCCGTGGGGAAGCAGATTGTCGAGCCCGGCTGGAAACGCGCCCTGCCCGAGGCTCTTGCGCCGGCCAAGGGTCGCGAGGCGCCGGTACCGCAAACCTTGCCGGCCTTGGCCGAAGGACGCGAATGCGCGGTAGCCGAGGTGAAGCTCAAGGACCTCTGGACGCAACCGCCCAAGCCATTTACCGAAGGCGATCTGATCAAGGCCATGAAAAACGTCGCCAAACTGGTGGAAGATCCGCTGCTCAAGCAAAAGCTCAAGGACACCACCGGCATCGGCACCGAGGCGACCCGGGCCTCGATCATTCAGGGTCTGCTCGACCGCGGTTACCTGATCAAGAACGGCAAGGCCCTGGCCGCGACCCCGGCCGCGTTCAGCCTGATCGATGCGGTGCCGCGCGCCATTGCCGATCCCGGGACCACGGCGATCTGGGAACAGGCGCTGGACATGGTGCAAAGCGGGGAAATGAGCCTGGAAGAGTTCGTCACCAAGCAGGCCGCCTGGATGAGCAAGCAGGTCGCCCGCTGCGCCGGCCTGAGCCTGACCATCAGCGGGCCGGCAAGCCCGGCCGGTCGTGGCGCCACGCCGTGGAAGAACAAACGCAAGCCTGCCAAGCGCAAAACCTCCACGGGCACCAGACGCGCGGCGAAACCGGCGAGCAAGGCTTGAAAACCGTTCATGCTGAAGGTAATGGTCTAGTGTTCCCATAACCCCGCATCAGGAACCTGCCCTCATGCCGTCGATAGAGCTGCACGCCGCCCAGCGCGATGACCTGGAGACCATTGAAAACCTGATGCAGTTCTACCTGTATGACTTCAGCGAGTGGCTGCCGCTGAAACTCGGTGGGCATGGCTTCTTCAATTTCCAGCCCCTGCTGGAATACTGGCGCAATCCCGCGACCCGCCCATTCCTGATCAAGGTCGACGACGAACTGGCCGGATTCGTGACCGTGGATGACGTGGTCCATCTACCGGGCGCCCACTTCAACATCGGCTACCTTTTCGTCAGTCGACGTTTTCGTGGCCAAGGCGTCGCGAGGTTTGTCGTTTCCACCCTCTTGAACCAATTCCCCGGTCAATGGCAGATTTTTCACATCGACGCGAACCAGCCGGCGCGGGCGTTTTGGGCGAGGGTAATCCCCCAACTCACCGGAGGCGAGTTCACGCTGCATCAAAGATCGGTGGACGGTTACCCTTGTACCTTTCACCGTTTCCAGCGCTCGTAGCCTCTCCCTGAATGGCGCTTTTGCTGCCGCTTATCTAATTCCAAACAGCTTTGTCCGACAATATGTAGTGAGCAAAAATAATCACTACAAAACCGTTGACGCCTCCGCTTTGCCCTTGCATGATGCAGATGTCTCCCCGATCGGGAGTACAGGCAACACGTTTGAGCAAGCTCGTCTGACCGCCGAGCTGTTTTTCCCGGATGCACGCTGCCCACAAGGCAGATTGAAGAAGCTGACCTGGCCTGAACGTCCAGTACAAGGGCGAGAAGCGCTGGCGATCAATCCTCATGAAGCTTGTGGCCGACCCTGAAAACGTCGGTAGTGGCTTGAAGGTTTTCGCTGCTTCTCTTCGTTGTGACGCTATTGCGTAGCAGTTATTCAACACGACTACATGCAACAGACGCGGACCCCGTCATTTTTGTCGGTCGACCGCTGACGTCCTGGTTTCGGTGCCAGGGATCAACTAACCGATGGGCTACCTGTATTAGCGAATCAACTTTGAAAGATCACCAAATGGTCAAGGGGCTTTATTATGAATCTGAACAATCAACCCACCATCGATGAACTGGCTCGTATGTTCGCGGCGCAAAAAGATAGCCACGACAGCCATATCCTGTGGATCAGCAAGTCGGGCCAGGTGCATATCGACTGCCTGTCGCCCCATACCCATGAAGCCGAGTTCGACCGGAACAACCAGAACCTGCTCGCCCGACTGAAGATGTACCGTCGCGGCCAGGGTTATGTCGGCAAGAAAGCCGCGGCCGACAAGGACTTCATCGGTAACGTCCTGCAAACGCTGAAACAGGCGTGGGCCTCGATGCAGAACCAGAACGAAGTTCGGGTGATTGACCGGTTCTACTGATTCCTCCCGGGGGACACCCCATCCATGAAAAAGGCCCCGCTCGTCAAATCGAGCGGGGCCTTTTTGTTTGTCTCGTGCACAGCTAAACAACGCTATCGTTAACCCTACGCTGTTGGCCCCTGGAGACGTGCGATGAAAAGTACCCTGACTGTCCTGGTGTTGCTGGTAATGACCCATGTTGCCCAGGCCAACAGCATCGCTGGCATTCCCTCTTTCGATGTCGACTGTCCCGGTACGATTATCGTCCACGCCGATCAGGACGGCCCCGTATTGATCAACGAGAAGGAAGCCACCACCAAAGCCATCAGCGACCGCCGCTTCGAAGCCAGGGGTTCAGGCGTCACGATTACTATCGTCCTCGCCGATGACGACTCCGTGACCGTGTCCTCGACCGGCAAGGCCCCCAACGGCGTGTGCCAGTCAGTGGATGATTGATTTCGCCGACTCATCCGCAACCGCAGCCGACACCAGCTCCATAAAAGCCACCGACGCCGCACTGTGATAATTGTTTTTGCGCCGCAGCAGCGCGGCCCCTCGCTTGGGCGCCTCCCCCAGCAACGGGATTTTGCGCAACGCACGGTCCTGGGTGGCAATCGGTTCCGGCAGGATGGTGGCGATGGCCGTGTGCCGGATCACTTCCAGCAAAGTGCTCACCGAATTGACCTCGATCACCACCTTCGGCGTGATCCGCTCCAGGGCGAAGTACTCATCGATGCGGTTACGGGTGACGAAACCCGTGGTCAGTAACGCAAACTCCAACCGCGCAACCTCCTCGGCAGGTAACGGATCCTGGCTTTCGTACAGGGGATGATCGCGTCCCACCATCACCCCCAGGGTTTCGGTAAACGCCGGGATCGACTCGATGTCGGCATGCCTGACCTGGGTGAACGCGATAGCGATATCCAGCGAGTCATCCAGCAGCCCGGCCTCGATATCGTCCATCGACAACTCGAAAATCTGCAGATGGATGTTCGGATACCGCGCCACGTAGTCGCGTACCAACGGCCCCACCAGGTACGCCATGAAGGTCGGCGTCATCGCCAGGCGCAAGGTGCCGCGGGATAAATCCTTGACGTCGTGCAGCGCTCGTTTGCCCGCCTCCAGCTCCACCAATACCCGACGTGCGCTCTCGATGTAGGCCTCGCCCGCGTCGGTCGGCTTGACCGTGCGCGAGGTTCGGTCGAACAGGCTCACCCCCAGGGTTTCTTCCAGTTGCCGGATCTGTTGCGACAGGGTCGGCTGGGAGACGTGCAGCGCCTCGGCGGCACGGGTGAAGCCACCGTGGTCGGCGACCGCCAGCAAATAGCGCAGATGTCGCAGCAGCATGGGCAGTCCTATCTATAGGCAGTACTTATGCATTGCATTGTATATCGGTCTTGGACGCTATGGATCAATCCGCCGAAGATTGCTCCACACCCAAGCAACACAACGCCGACAGGAGATCTCCCATGCAACAGTCCCACGCTTATAACGACCCAAGTCTGGCCCTGACTACCTCGGTCCTCGATGCCAAAGCGCGCAAAAACCTGTCCTGGCAGGCACTGGCCGAGGGCACCGGCCTCGGCCTGGCCTACGTCACCGCCGCCCTGCTCGGCCAGCATCCGCTGCCGGAAGGCGCCGCCAAAGTGATCGGCGAGAAGCTTGACCTGGACGCCGACGCCGTGGCCCGCCTGCAGATCATTCCCCTGCGCGGCAGCCTCTCGGGCATCCCGACCGATCCGACCATCTACCGCTTCCACGAAATGATCCAGATCTACGGCACCACCTTGAAAGCCCTGGTGCATGAACAATTCGGCGACGGCATCATCAGCGCGATCAACTTCAAGCTCGACATGAAGAAAGTCGAAGACCCTGAAGGCGGCTCCCGTGCGGTGATTACCCTCGACGGCAAGTTCCTGCCCCTGCGTCCTTTCTAAGTGGATACCGGCCCGCACCCGATGTGCGGGCTGACCCCGAGCCACACAGGAGAACATCCGTATGAAAGCGCTCATCGAAGGTTTTTTAAAGTTCCAGAACGAGGTCTTTCCGCAACGGACCGACCTGTTCAAGCACTTGGCCACCACCCAACATCCAGGCACCTTGTTCATCACCTGTTCCGACAGCCGTGTCGTGCCGGAACTGCTGACCCAACAAGAACCCGGTGAACTGTTCGTGATCCGCAATGCCGGCAACATCGTGCCCTCCTATAGCCCGCACCCAGGCGGTGTATCGGCCACGGTCGAATATGCGGTCGCGGTGCTGGGCGTCACTGACATCGTGATCTGCGGGCACTCGGATTGCGGCGCCATGACCGCCGTTGCCACCTGCACCTGCATGGATCACCTGCCGGCCGTGAGCGGCTGGTTGCAACATGCCGAATCGGCAAAAGTCATCAACGAATCGCGCGCTCACGCCAGTGATGCGGCGAAAGTCAGTGCCATGGTGCGGGAGAATGTGATCGCTCAACTGGCCAATATCCAGACCCATCCCAGCGTACGACTGGCCCAGGAAAAAGGCCTGCTGAACCTGCATGGCTGGGTCTACGACATCGAAACCGGTTCGATCGATGCCCTGGATGGCAGCAGCCGCACGTTCGTGTCGCTGGCCGGGCATCCGACCCTCTGTGCGGTTTATGGCAAGGCGGTTGAAGCGGCTTGAGCGAGCGCAGTCCGGAACGAGCAGTGCAGCACCCCGGCTCACGGGAGCGCTGCACTCACAGGTGGTTATTTGTCGTCCATCTTCCTTGATGATGGTGCCCGATACTCAGAGTGCTCTTCGGCATCGGGTGCGCCTGGCACACTGCCTGGCGTAAACACGTGAGTCTGTAGGCCGCTGGCATCGACGTCGACGACACCATTGATCGAGCGGGCCAGCGCCACAGCCTGCTCGCACTCTCTATGGGTGTCGACGAGGCCACTCAACAGCACCTTGCCGGCCAGGGTCTTGACATGGATATGCAGGCCCAGGCCTGATTTGGCCATTGCCAGGGCAGACTTCACCCGGGTGGTAATCCACGCATCGTGAGCGACCATTTCCAGGTTATGAGAGTAATGCTCAAAGGAATGACGTTTCATGGTGCAACCCTCCGTCACACAAACATACCTTTAGTATAGTGCCGCCCTTGCCTTCTCAGCGCTTGACCGATAGATCGGTCTGCGTCATGCGGCTGCGAATGGTGAATACCCCATCACCGGAGAGAATGGCGCTGCGCGCGAACAGTCGACCGCTCTCCCAGTTCGAAAGACCCAGTTCCGGCTTGTTCAGCGCGTACTGACCGTCGACCCAGCGGGTAATGCCGTTGCCGACAAAGGGCGCGTTGACCCCGTTGTAGAAGCGCTCCTGTGCCTGGGCATCGTCACTGATCAACGACACGGTGAACTGCGGGCTGTAGCGATTGAACAAGGCGATGGACCGGTCCAGGTCCTCGACAATCTTCAGGCTGACTTCCGGGGTTTCTTCCCACTCCCACTCGCGGCCCAACTGCTCTTCGGGCAACGGTTCGGCCATGGGTTCGGATTGATAACCTTCGGCGCGATACACCTCGACGCTCGCGCTCAGCCAGTCTTTCGGCAAATACGCCTCGCTGCCTTCGACGATGTGCAGCTTGCAGCCCTGGCCTCGTGCGGCACCGGCCTGTTGCAGCGCTTCGAGAAACAGCGGCACCAGCTCAGTGGCGCGGTCGCGGTGGATCAGGCAAACGTTCAGGGTGTTGCAGACTTTGCGGTCCAGGGAATTGCGCACCACGGCGGCAAAGCGGGTGGCATCGGCGTCTTGGTTCGCGATCAACCAGGCGCCGCCGGTACCGTGCAAGCTGACAGCCGTGCCGGCCTGTTGCGCGATGCTGCCCAACTGGCTGACCGCCCGGCCCGATCCACGGGCCACCGCCAGCGACAGGCGTCGATCGGCGAACATTGCCCAACCGGCGGCGTGATTGACGCTTTCCACCAGCGACACGGCGCCGCTCGGCAACCCGGCGTCGCTCAGTGCCGGGTTCAGCGCGTGGGCGACGATCGCCTGCGCGGTGCCCAACGCATCGCTGCCAATGCGCAGTACCGCGGTGTTGCCGGTACGCAGCACCCCCGCCGCATCGGCGAAGACGTTCGGGCGGCCCTCGAAGACAAAAGCGACGATGCCCAGGGGCGACACCACTTGCTCGACCTTCCAGCCGTCATGCTCGACGCAACTGATCACTTTGCCCCGGGTGGCCGCCGCATCGCGCCAGGCCCTGAGGCCCGCGATCATGTCGCGGCGCATGCGCTCATCGGCCAGCAGGCGCGTGGTGGAACGCCCGCGCGCCTTGGCCCGTTGGATGTCCGCAAGGTTGGCGGCTTCGATCAAGGCCCAGCACTGCGGGGTTTCCAGACGCTGGGCGAACAGGTCGAAGAACGCACTGATCGCCTGGTCCGACACTGCGGACATCGCCTTGAATGCCGCCTGCGCCCGTTCGATAGCGACACTCGCCGCTTGTTGGTCCGCCACCGGAATCAGCAACAATTCACCGCTGAGCTGTTCCACCAGCAAGTGATCACCGGGCTGGAAGCGCGCTGCCAATTCGGGGCTGACCACCGTGACACGGTTACCGGCGAAAGGGATCGGGGTACCAGCAACCAGACGTTCGAGCGCAAGAGACATGAATCGGTTACACCATGAAATGGGCGGTTGGAAAATGTATAGCAAAATCCATAGAGCGTCATTATCGATGCCTTGAACCCTGCTCCACATTTTTTGATTTGCGCCTCCTGTGTATCAGTCTGTGTACAGCCCCCCTCCCGACACACCACGCCCCTATAACCCGCCGCAAAAGACACACCGCAGACACACCTGCTTGATGAAATGTGCCCTTCGATCGGCCACGCCGGCCATTGCCCCACCTCCCTGACTGAATGGAGATTACGTCCATGAGCACTTCACTCACTTCGGCCGTCAAAGGCCTGCACCTGAACCTCGACCGTGCCGGTAGCTGGATTGCGCCCCTGACCTTGCGGGTGTTCCTCGCCTGGGAGTTCTTCGAATCCGGCCTGGAAAAATTCAATGGCCAGAACTGGTTCGCCGATATCCAGGACCGCTTCCCGTTTCCGTTCAACCACGTGTCGGCCAACTTGAACTGGGAATTGTCGATGTGGGCCGAACTGATATGCGCACTCGCCCTGCTGATCGGCCTGGGGACGCGGGTCTCGGCATTCATTCTGATCGTGGTGACCCTCGTCGCGACCGCCGCCGTTCACTGGCCGGCCGATTGGTCTACATTGAGTGAGCTTGCCCAGGGGTACGCCATCAGCGACAAGGGGCATGGCAACTTCAAGCTGCCGCTGATCTACCTGGTGGCGTTTATGCCGCTGTTGTTCTCTGGCGCCGGCAAGCTCAGCGTCGATGCGCTGCTGGCTCGATTCTTCTGGCGTCACAACTCTCGTTGAAATGTTACCGTGGCAAGCTTCACTTCCCACTTCACTTGTGTAGACAGGAGCCATCATGAGCGTGACCACCCAATGGATCGAGATCGACAGCGCCGACGGTAAATTCGGCGCTTACCTGGCCATCCCGCATACCCGCAAGGGCCCGGGGATCGTGCTGATCCAGGAGATCTTCGGCGTGAATGAACACATCCGCTCGGTCGCCGAACAATACGCGGCCGACGGCTACCTGGTCATCGCACCGGACCTGTTCTGGCGCAACGGCCAGCGCATCGAACTGGATTACGACGAAGCCGGCTGGAAACGCGCCGTCGAGTTGATGAACGCCACCGACGTCGGCCAGGCCCAGAAAGACATCGAACTGGCGATCGATGCATTGAAAGCCCAGCCGGGCCTGGAGGGAGGGATCGCCTCCATCGGCTACTGCTTTGGCGGCCTGCTGTCCTACCACACTGCCGCGAACGGGCTGGTGGACGTGGCCGTTGCCTATTATGGCGGCGGCATCCAGAACCAACTGGAGCGCGCCGATGAGATCGAAGTGCCGCTGCTGATGCATTTCGGTGAAGAGGACAGCCACATTCCGCTGGACGCCGTGGAGAAAATTGCCGAACGTTTCGAGAATAACGACAACGTGGAAATCGTCGTGTACCCGGAGGCCGAACATGGCTTCAACTGCTCGCATCGTGATAGCTACAACCAGCGGGCGGCGGCTGAGGCCCATGGCAATACGTTGATCTTTTTGGGTCAGGAATTGTAAGAGCCGGCGGGTGGATTGATTCTGAGGTGCACGGCTTGCCGGCGATGGTGTCGGTGACATCGTTTTCGCTGCGGTGCGGCGATCCGACAAACCAGCTCCCACAGAGGTCTGTGTTGGACACAATATTGTGCCCGGCGCAAAACCCTGTGGGAGCGGGCTTGCCCGCGATGAGGGCAGCACAGTTAACATCGATGTCGACTGACACGGCCTCTTCGCTGCGGTGCGGCGATCCGACAAGCCAGCGCCTACAGGCGGCCGGGTACATCCGCAGAATCAGGCCGCTTCATTAGCCGGCGCTGATCACACCTCTTCCAATTGAGTGACGGCCAGTTTCGGATGTGCACTGCGCTCATGCACATGTGCAGTCGGCGTACGATCGATCAACAGGCTCAACAGCTCGGGCCGGCTGTAGTGCCCACGGGAATCCATCATCCGTTTGCGCTTATCGATCAGCCCCATGTCGAGGTCGACGATCACCTCGCCCTCACCTTCGGTCAACGACCCCAGCACCACCCCATCCGGGCTGATGATGGCGCTGAAACAACCACCGGAAATCGGACCGAGGGGACACCCCGTGTCGGCCATGATCTGCGCCTGTTGCTCAGGGTTCAGCCAGGCCGTGGAGTTGACCACGAAACATGCCGATTCCAGCGCATGCTGACGGATGTTGACTTCCATTTGCGAAGTGAACAGCTCCCCTGCAAACGACCCCGGATACATCGCCGCATGGATCTGTTCGCCATCGGCCATCAAGGCATATCGGGCCAGCGGATTGTAATGCTCCCAGCACGCCAGTTGGCCGATGCGCCCCACCGCGCTGTCGGTGGCGCGCAAACCCGAGCCGTCGCCCATGCCCCAGATCATGCGTTCGTGATAAGTCGGAGAAATCTTGCGCCGATGCTGGATCAACGTGCCGTCGGCATCGAACAGCAACTGCGCGTTGTATAGGGTGCCGCCATCACGTTCGTTGACCCCGATGGACACCACCATGCCGGCCTGTCTGGCGGCGGCACCGATGGCCTCGGTGGTAGCCGAAGGAACTGTGACGGCCTGATCCAGCAGCTTGAGATGCTCGGCGCCCATCTGGAACGGCGACTGCACGAACGAGAAGTACGGGTAGTAAGGCACGATGGTTTCCGGGAACACGGCGAACTGCACGCCCTGGTGGCCGAGTTCGAGAATCTTCTGCACCACTTTGTCGACGGTGCCCTCCCGGCTGTAAAGAACGGGGCTGATTTGTACGGCGGCGGCTTTTACGAGGGTCATGGCAGTAATCTCATTAAGGAAGTGGACTCCAACGAGATTAAAATTACGCTAATAATATTCAGGCCGAAATGTCAAATACACCACTTTTCAGGACACTGCTACCCTGTAGGAGCGAGCTTGCTCGCGATGGATTCCAGAACACCGCGTGTATCCAGCAAATGCGCGTTATCGTTGGCGACCATCGTCGGAACGCCGCCCGGAGCAAGCTCGCTCCCACAAGGGATAGGCAGGAGATCACCCGCGATTAGCCCGCTGAATCACCTGCGGCGGCTGCCCGAACGCCCGGATAAACGCCCGCCGCATCCGCTCCCGATCGCCAAAACCGGTATCGGTCGCTACCACGTCGATAGGGTGACGACCGGTTTCCATCATCAACCGCGCCGCCTCCACCCGCAGGTTTTCGATGGCCTTGGCCGGCGATTGCCCGGTTTCGGCATGGAACACTCGACTGAACTGCCGAGGGCTGAGATTGGCCGCGCCGGCCAGCTCCTCGACCGATAACGCGGACTTCAGGTTCTGCTTGGCATAGGTCAACGCAGCCTGGATACGATCGGTCTTGGGCTCCAGTTCCAGCATCACCGAAAACTGCGACTGCCCGCCTGCACGTCGGTGGTAGACCACCAATTGCCGAGCCACCCGCCGGGCGACTTGCGCGCCCAGATCCTTTTCCACCAGGGCCAGCGCCAGATCGACACAGGCGCTCATCCCGGCGGCAGTCCAGACATTGCCGTCGTTGATGAAGATCCGGTCTTCTTCGACCTTCACCTTGGGGTACGCCTTCTGCAGCGCCGGGGCATGACACCAGTGCGTGGTCGCGCGTCGGCCATCGAGCAAACCGGCTTCGGCCAGTGCGATCGCACCGGTACAGATAGACCCCAGGCGCCGAGTGGTCTGGCTGGCACTGCGCAGGAATTGCACCATGGCGGGGGAAACCGGACGGATCAGGTTATCGCCCATCACCAGCAGCGTATCGAACGAGCGCTGGTCGAACGCCGTGGTTTCCACGCCAAAACCGGCGGAGGTCTGCACCGTGCCGCCGTGCTCGGACACCAGGGAAATACTGTAGACCGGTTCATCGGTGGCGGTATTGGCCAACTCGAAGGTGGCGCACATGGCCAGACCGAGCACTTGAAAACCGGGGTAGACGATGAGTCCGATGGGGAGCATGGCGTTGTCTCGCTTGACTGAAAATGTGGCAATGCCTACTTCCAGGCCATCAACTTTGCACTGTACGCGCCAATCAGGTCTATACCTAACTGTTAACAGTTGCCCGAAAACACGAGGCACAGGCCATGAACAGCAATGGTTCTGGCACTAATCTGGCCTTCTGGCTGCCAGGCAGTGCGGTTATCCTCAGTCTGGTGGTGTCGATGTTCGCCCTCAACCGCGAACCCTTCCTTGAGCCGCGCCCCATCGGCGCCCAGTTCCAGGCACAACTGCCCATCGAAGCGCGGCTGTGGCAAGACCCGTTCGATGCGGTCGAGCGTTATCGCAAGAAACTCGCGGACAGCAAGAACCCGGATGCCGAGAGCGTCTGCAGCCCCGGCATATCAGCGTTGGCCGGAGCAAAAGCGGCCCCCGACATCATGGTGGCGCTGGTCGAAGGCGGCCCTTACGCCGATGAAGTCGAACGGCGCCGGCGCATGCGTTACGCCCTGCTGGCGGGGTTCAAGAACGCTCACCGGGTACCGGATCAGGAACAGTACATCCATTGCTTGCGACTCGCCGCCAGCCTGTCGCCTGAGGTCCCGCCCAAATCCGGTTACGTCGACGTGCCCTATGAAATATTCGTTTCCAATCCATTCGATCCGCCAACGGCACTCGAAGGCGCGCCACCGCCTCCTGACCGAACGATCGTGTTCTGGTTGAAACAGGACGCGCTCGGTTCAACGCCGTTGCAGCAACTGGAGCAACTGCGCCAGACCCTGACCAGCAAAATCAGTACAGCCTGCACGCCTCGATGTTCCGAACCACCCGCCAACGCCGTCCTGAAGGTCATCGGCCCTTCTACCTCGACCGTCCTGCGCGACATGTACCAGGACCAGGACATCGGCAAGGCCACGTCCACCGTGGAAATCTACTCACCGCTGGCCACGGCCGATAACGATACCCTGGAGCGCGGTTACCGGAAACTGTCGCCAGCGCTGGAAAACCGGGCCCCCATGAAGTTGCTGCGCACCGTCAGCGACGACGGCACCATGACGCAGCTGATGCTCGAGGAACTGAAGTTGCGCCGTGTCGATCCGGCCACCGGTTTGCGTTGTAGCCAGGGCACGCTGCAGCGGATCGGCTCGCCCTGTACCCGCGACCTTCGCCGCAGTGGCAATCGCATTGCCTTGATTGCCGAATGGGACAGTTTCTACAGCCGCGCCCTGATCGAAAGCTTCAAGACGCAGGTCACCAAAGATGCGCGCCTGGGCAGTGACGAAAACAACCACAGGGACGTGGTCGATCAGTGGATTCTGCGCTTCAGCTATTTGCGTGGCCTGGACGGACGCCTGCCGGATGAGTCCGCGAGCAATGATAAAAGCGCCGGTGCCGATCCCGGTAAAAATAAAGACGCCACGCAAATCGATCTCAGCCCCCTGGAAAAATCCGACGGCAACTCCCAGCTCGATTACTTGCGGCGGCTCGCCGACCACATTGCCCGGGAGGACGAAGCCTACCAACGCAACGGCGAAAGCGGCATCGGCGCGATCGGTGTGCTGGGTGTCGACGCCTACGACAAGCTGTTGGTGCTGCAGGCGCTCAAGAGCCGGATGCCGTATAAACTGTACTTTTCCACTGACCTCGATGCCCGCATGCTGCAACGGGGCCAGGCGCAAACCACGCGTAACCTGATACTCGCCGCACCTTATGGCCTGACGCTGACCCGCGCCTTGCAACAGGACGTGCCGCCGTTTCGCGACAGCCTGCAAAGTGCGGTATTCATCTCGGTGCTGGCCGCACTGGCACCGCAACCCTTCGATGCCAAACGCGCGAAATTCGACTATTCGAAATCGGAGCTGCTGTCGCCAGGCATCTATGAAGTGGGCATCAGCGGCTTCATTCCCTTGGCCAGCCGGCTTACCGCCTCGCGCCCGGCAACCTGTGAAGCTCCGGCCCAATCGCAGTCCGATCGAGGCGTCCGGCCCCACGACCTTATGGCCCTGCGTTGCCTGCAGGACCGGTCGCCACCGCCCTACCCCGAGCCCGGCCAATCGATTCGCGATCGATTCAAGCAGTCCCAGTCATTCTTCTGGGCCGGGCCGCTGACGCTTACCCTGCTGTTACTCGGCGGGTTTATCGTCTGGTGGCGGATCGAGGGCCCGCACGCTAATCACGATGCGCGGCTGGCTTGGGTCCGCGGCGTGCCGATCACGCTGTTCATGGTGGCGGCTGTCTGCGCCTTCATCGCCACGCGGTTCTGGCACGCGGAGTTCCTCTGGTTCACCTTCGTACTGATCCTGCTGGGTATCGTCTCATCGAATCTGACCCGGCGCTCGGCCAGGCAACTGGCGTTGACCCAGGCAACGACGACTACCGCAGGCACTGACTTGTACAACGCCCGGGCCTGGTACATCGTGGTCCCGCTTGTCATGTTCATCCTCGCCCTGATGCTGGCGTACCAGATGCGCAGCACCTTGACCGACAACGGGCTCGGCGAGCCGATGTTCCTGTTCGAAGGCATCAGTGCCTGGCCCACCATGGCCCTGCGGCTGCTGGCGGTATTGATCTCCCTCTCGGCGCTGGCATGGGGCTGGCGCAACCTGCGCATCAACCGGGCCGAGATCGAAGCCGCGTACCATTTGCGCCTGCACATGCGCCAATACGAGATGACCTTGTGGGGCCAGGTTCGAGGCTTGATTCGCCGAGGCAAAGACTGGAAGTGTCGGCGCTGGAGCAACGAGCTGGGCCATTTCCTCATGCTGATTTTCTTCCCGCTGCAGAACGCGAGCGAGGAATGGTCAAAGTCCTGCGCACCGGCACAGGCCGCGTGCACGGACGGGCGCAAGACGATCGTGGTTGCCCGCTTCTGGGGGGAGCACTGCGTCTGTGGCTCCTTCGGTGCGCGGATGCTGCGGGCCATGCTCGCCACTTGGGTTTATGTAGTGGTCACCAGCGTGCTGTTTGTCGTCTGGCCCATGCAGGGCATGCCCATACGAGGTGACTCGATGGGGTGGATGATGACCTGGCTGATTCCCACCCTGGTGTTCCAGCTCCTGGTGTTCTGGGTGGTGGACGCCAACCTGCTGCTGACGCGATTCATCCGCCATCTCAGCGAGCATCATGCGATCTGGCCCGGCTCCCTGCAGCTGCAGCACAAGAAAACCTTTGGCCTGCTCAAGCATCCGTGCATCGACGAATGGGTGGATTTGCAACTGATCGCCAAGCGCACCTCAGCTGTCAGCCGCCTCATCTATGCGCCGACGGTGGTCCTGTTGATCCTGTTCGCCTCGCGCAGCAGCCTGTTCGATAACTGGCCGACTCCGCCAAGCCTGATCCTTTCATACCTGCTGACGGCGCTGATTTTGCTGGTCTCCGCGCTGTCGCTGCGCCGTGCAGCGGAAAAGACCCGTACGCTGGCCTTGCAACGGCTCGACACCTACCTGCTGGAAACACCCGAAACGACGCCTGGCTACGCCAAGTTCAAGATGATCCGCGAGCGGGTGGCGACGCTCGCTACCGGCTCGTTCTCACGCTACTCCGAAGATCCGCTGATCAGGGCACTGCTGCTGTCGCTGACCGGGATCGGTGGCTCGGCCATTGTCGATGCATTGAACTACGCGAAGTTCTAGCAGCAGCGGGTATTGCATTTGCCACGGCCGAAGCGGGCTTCCTGACGCTCGCGGAAAAACGCCGGGTAGGTCATGACCGGCTCGCCGGGATGATTGATCGCCATTTGCGCGACGTAGTTGTCGTAATCGGGAACCCCGACCATTAAACGCGCACTCTGGCTAAACAGCCTGGCGACCTGCTGCAGTCTGCGGTACATGGCAAATCTCTCTATGCAGTGTTGGGACGGCCCCATGAAACCGCAGTTTTGTATCTGCAATGTGTCAGCCCACGGGGCGTTTGTATGTTCACGTATCCACAGCCGTGACACCTGGGCCCCAGTACGATAGCGGGCTGTGAATAGCTATGCTTGATCTGTAGCCGACAGCCTGCAGCAACACCGTGAAAGGAGGCGTTTGACATGCAACTCATCACCGTGAACATCGACAAACCCGAAGCGACGAATTTCATTTTCGGTCAGACGCACTTCATCAAGTCCGTCGAAGACATCCACGAAGCGCTGGTCAATACCGTGCCCGGCATCCAGTTTGGCGTGGCGTTCTGCGAAGCCTCCGGCCAATGCCTGGTGCGCTGGTCCGGCACCGATCCGGCCATGATCGAACTGGCCCAAAAGAATGCACTGGCTATCGCCGCGGGCCACAGTTTCATCATTTTTCTCGGGGACGGGTTCTATCCGCTGAACGTCTTGAACACGCTCAAGATGGTGCCGGAGGTGTGCCGGATTTTTTGCGCTACGGCCAATCCGACCGAAGTGATACTCGCCGAGACGGACCAGGGACGCGCGATTCTGGGCGTCGTCGATGGGTTCTGTGCCAAGGGCATTGAAAGCGAAGACGACATCCTGGGGCGCAAAAACCTGTTGCGGCAAATTGGCTACAAATTCTGAGTGACAGTGCGGGCATCTCGTCAACAACAAGACCCGCGTGGCAATGGCAATGCCCGGCTAAAAGCGTGGCGCTACTTCGCCGACTTTCCATGGGGCTTGTAAAACCGGAACAAGCCGATATCCGCCGTCCTGATGTACTCCCTGGCCCAACCCGGCTTCACCGTGCGGTCATGGAAATACAGCGCGCCGCGGGTGCGATCCGGCAATTGCTTGTTCAACGCCTTGCGCGCGATTTCCTTGGCGAGGGCGTAAGGCACCTCTTCCTGGACCGAGTCAGGGCGCCCGTCACACCACCACGAAAACTGGCAACTCCCGGTTTCGGAGCCTTGCTTGACCACACCGCACACCGTATCCGGGAACCCCCCGTGGCCCAGTCGGTTCATGACGACATTGGCCACCGCTTCCATGTCGACGGAATCCTTGCCCTTGGCTTCCCAATAAATGGAACGGGCCAGGCACGTGATCGCGTCGTCCAGCGGTGCGGCGCCTGCGGGGTCGACAGCCTGGACTTCAGACTTAGTAATGGCTTCGGCTTTGCGCGCGGGTGCGGGGCTGCTGTTCTCGGCGGCTTTTTGCTCGAGCACCTCGGCCTTGTTCTCGGCCGCTTGTTGTTTTTGCTGTTGATCCGCGGCGATGGCGGGACCGGCGAGCAGCATCATGGCAACGCAGGTGGCTATCCAGTGGAGGCGCATGATCGAAATGACTCGGTGGGCAGTGTCGCTTCAGTGTAGTAGTGAAATGATAGCAATCACGCCACGGTAAACTGAAAAATCCATTGCCTTCGAGGGGGCAACTTCGCGCATTATGGCCGCAGTCCGTTCAAGGAGGATTTTCATGCGCTTCATTTCATCCGTCAGCTGTCTTGCCACGTTAACACTGGGCCTGTTGTGCGCCGTGAATGCGCGGGCAGCCGACGAGAAACAGCTGATCGACTCGATCAACAGCTACCGCAGCCAGTCGCAGCCGTGCGAGGGCCAGGCCTCACCAGAGCTGCCACCGCTGGCGGGCGATCCACGGCTGGCGTTGTCAGCCACCAGCATCGGTAACCTGCAGCAGGCCTTGGCGACGGCGGGTTATCCGATGGTCAACGTGCAGGCGATCAGCCTGTCCGGCCCCCGTGACGCACAGTCCGCCATGACCGCGATTCGCGAGAGTTTTTGCCAGGTGGTGCTCGACCCGCAATTCGTCGACATCGGCGTCAGCCGCCAGGACCGTGAATGGCGCATCGTGCTCGCCCGTCCGCTGTTGAGCGGGCGCCTCGGCGATTGGCAGGCGGAAGGCCAGAAGCTGCTGGCCGAACTCAATGTCGCCCGCAGCCGGCCGCGCCAGTGCGGCACGCAAGCCTTTGCCGCCACCACGCCGCTGACCTGGAACACCACGCTGGCGACGGCGGCCGAGACTCACTCGCGCTCGATGGCCAACAACAACTACTTCGATCACAAGGACCGCGATGGCCGCACGCCGGGTGACCGGGCCGAACTGGCGGGTTACAGCGGTCAGCAGATCGGCGAAAACATTGCCGCCGGGCAAGACACCGTGCGCAGGGTGGTGGATGGCTGGGTGTCCAGTCCCGGGCATTGCGCAAACCTGATGAACCCCGGGTTCCAGGAGTTGGGCGCGGCGTATGCGGTGGATCCGAAGAGTGATTCGGGGATCTACTGGACGGCGATGTTTGGTACCCCATAAAACGCCCGGATACTAATCCCCCTCTGTAGGAGCGAGCTTGCTCCGGGCGGCGTTCCGACGATGGACTCAAGAGCGACGCGTTCTTCCAGACAGCTCGCGTCATCGTTGTCGTCCATCGTCGGAACGCCGCCCGGAGCAAGCTCGCTCCTACAGGGAAACGGGGCCCGCCTTTCAACGAGTGCGCGTCATAGATGCTGTCGATCAACCGGTCATAACCAGTGATTGGACGCCCTGCCACGTTGCATTTAGCCTGCACACTCAACATCCGTGAACAGCGCAGCCCCCCTCAAGGTGAACACCTGCGCAGGTAGACCACCATGATCGTCAGACCCAAACCCAACCTGATCAACATCCTCAGTGCGCTCAAGGGCTCGATCGCCAAGCGGATTGCCTTGCGCAGCCTGATGGTCACGTTGCTGGCCTGCGTCATCGTGCTCGTCGAAACCCTGCACCCCAGTTTTTTTGCCAAGGTCAACGCCACGCCGTTCACCTTGCTGGGCTTGTCCCTGTCGATTTTCATGAGCTTTCGCAACAACGCCTGCTATGACCGCTGGTACGAAGCGCGAAAAGCCTGGGGCGAAATGATCGTCGGGATCCGCTCGCTGATTCGTGAAACCCAGGTCATCAAGAACGCGAACGAGCGCCAGGTCATCTTGCGTAACCTGTGCGGTTTCGCCCATGCGCTCAACGCCAGACTGCGCTCGGAAAAGGAACTGGATGCCGCGTGTGACTGGCTGGACCCCATGCCCGCGGGCAACGTGCCGGATATCAGCGGACGCATCCTGATCGAGGTCGGCCGGCAGTGTTCGGCACTCGGCGAGTCGGGGGCAATCAGTGAGTGGCGCTATACATTGATGGCCAACCACCTGACCGACCTGACCCGGTCTCAGGCCATCTGTGAACGCATCAAACACACGCCCCTGCCCTTCGCCTATACCCTGCTGCTGCACAGAACCACCTACCTCTTCTGCATCTTGCTGCCCTTCGCCATGGCTGAACCGCTGGGCTGGCTGGCGCCGGTGTTCACCGCGATCGTCAGTTACACCTTCTTCGGCCTGGATGCGATCGGCGATGAGCTGGAGGACCCGTTCGGCCGCGACGAAAACGACCTGTCCACCGATGCCATGGTGCGCACCATCGAACGGGAAGTGCTGGCTGCGCTGGGGGCGACGCAACTTCCCCCGGTCCTGGAGCCGGTGGATTATGTGTTGCGCTGAAGTCGCGACCCGAACAGCAGGACGGCTGGTTTGCGCAGACCTGCACTCGCCGCCCCGGCCATCAATGGGATCGATCATTCAAATCATGAAGCCGAATTTTTAATTTGTCCTTGAACTGTGCAAAATGCCGCCCATTCGAATAGTCAGGATGAAAAACTTCATGAATCTCAATTTTGCATTTGCCTGCATGATCGTGGTCTCGTTTGCCATTGCATTGAGTCAAGGCTGAGCTGAACCGGCTGCGTTGAAACGTTCGCGCAAGGCCATGCATTGAGCAGACCCATCAGCGATGCGCCGGGCAGCCCGTTCGTCTCATCGGGTTGCACTGTCAATATTTCGCAACCTTACTGCTAGGGTGGCACGGCGGCATCAGGATTTCGGCGCCCCTGTACAGACAGCCGTGCACAGCAACGTGGGGGTTCGATTTTCTGTGCATCGAGGAAGATCGGCACGGCAGTCGCGTTCTGCGGTCAAGGCTGTGAAAGCAAGCGCCGTGTCTGCCGGAGAACGCCATGCGCCCGTACGCAATCCTGACACTGCTTGTTGCACTGTGGGCCGTGTGTCATGTCTGGCTGAAGGTTCTCGGCAAATTTCGACGCAAGACAGTCGATCGTCCAGAAAGCAAGACGCGTACAGGCAGCCTGACAGTACTGAAGCGCCTGCGACACCTGGCGGGGACAGGGGCCATCATCATTGGCACCGTGATCCTGCTCATGCTGGCATGCCGTTTCCTGTCTTCAAGCACCCGCGTCGTACCCCAGGCGGCCATTGACCCGGCACAGTCGGTCCTTTGGGTGACCAGAGAAATCGGCCAATACGGCACATTCCTGGGCATCCTCGGCTTACTCGGCGTCGGCCTTTCGTTGTACTTTGCAGCGCGCCAGGCACACGGGCTGTCCAGCGAAGAATCGGGCAACGACCCCGGCCCGGTGAGAACGCCTGCGCCTTATGTCACCACCGCTCTGCTCATTCTTTCCCTGATTGGCTGGAGCGCCGAACCCCTGGCCTACAACATGCAGCTGATGGTCAACAACCTTCGGATGAATGCGGCAGATCAACAAGCGCAGCGGGACATGGAAGACGCACTGTCCGCCCTTCCCCCGCTGAAGCAGGCCAATGCCAAACCCGCCAATCCAAAGACTGCTGCCCCAGCGGTCCAGGCCGCCACCCGGCTTTTCGTCCGGGCAGCCCTCAGTGACATGACCCGCAGCCCTGTCTTCGTGCAATGGGTGCAGGTCACGCCGTCAAACCGCAGCGAGTCTGAATTTGTCCGTGCAGCCCTGACCGGTCGGCGCATCGACGTGTCCGACTCTGCCGACAGCGCGACGAACGTCCGGCGAGAAGTCGCAGCGACGCTCGGCGATGTGATTGAGGACAAGCCAGGCATTGTCAAAGCACAACAACAGATCGAGCAGGCAATAACCCCCTTTGTCGCGCGCCTTGAACAGCAAAACCCGAAGAGCTTCGCCCATTTGACCGCAGTGCTCGAGCAGCGCTATGGCACCCCGCTCGCCCCTCTGGATGCCCGGGAAAAACTGGTTGCACAGGTGCTGGACCAGGCCTTTGGACCCGTCAATGCCATACCCACGACAGCGTTGGGCAGGCAAGCTAAAACACTGGTCAAGGACCTGGGCAGGAACGCCGTCAGAACCTGGACGCACACCTGGGCGAAGAACTGGGTGACCGAAGCACTCATGAGTTCTGCCCGGCCCGGAGTGCCTGCCGTGGCGGCGCGTCAGGCTTCCTTTGAAGCCACAAACGAAGCTCGTAGCCTGGTCAGATCGCTGATGGCGGCCGAGGGCCAGGGTTGGACACCAAGCCCCCAAGCCCTGCGAGAAGCGAAAATCGCCGAGGCGGTCAGCACCAAGGTCGCCGAACTCCACCCGCCCCCGATGGATACAGCATCGCAAGAGCGTCCGGGTGGCGATGATCGACTGTTCCCCGGGGCCCCTGACTTCGAAGTGGTTTCCAGTGGCTTGCGCATCCGGGAAGTATTGATCGGCCAGGACACCGACGCTCAAGGGATCGATGCCACCCGGATTCGCTGGACCCTGCTACCGGCAACAGCCGCCACCACCAAAGTCACCCTGGAGATCATGTCGAAGGATCAATGGATCAATCTTGGCGTCTATGATGCGGCCATCGTCAACCAGGCATTGCGCTATGCAGCGGAGGGTCGAGTGGTGGCCGTGACGAGTGCGCCCGGTGACGGGAAGTTGATCAGCCGCGCGACTTACACGCATCCCGTGCTGATCGATACGCCGCTGGGCTGCAGGGTGGCAGAGGCAGACCGGCTGCTCGATACGCTCACCGGCGCCTACGCCTCCCCCGGCACCCTACCCGATGTCGCGGGTCCAGGCCTGCCGGATCAGTACCGGCTGGCTGAAGATCACACTCCGCAGTTTCGGGAGCGACGCGTCGCGACAGGACCGGACTGGGCCTGGATGAAACGCTCCCCTGACCGTCTTGGAAATATCGACATCTGGGTCCACACCACCTTTGCCCTTGGGCGCGGGCAGGCTCCCGATAAGGTGAACGGTGGGGCGAGCACCATCGCGATGGATTTCCCTGCGCGGGGCCTCCAGCAATTGCGCCAGCGAATATCGAGCCGTCTGCCAGGTTACCTGAAAGATCAATTGTACAGCCCTTCGTACGACGACTTCATGGCGCCGCTGGAAGACTTCGTGCTACTGCAGCGCTTCTTTCGTAAGGCGCTGGCAGGTGGCCTTGGGCAAGACTTTCCAATCATTCAGCTGATAGCGCTGGAGAGCGCCACACGCAGCTTCGTCCCTTACCAGCCAACAATCCGCTGGGAAGAAGTCCCCGAGGCGAGGCTGATGGAAGTCCTGCAACAGGCAGATCCCGAAGCGCAGGAAAGTTACAAACGCTGGTATCAGGATTACTTTTTTCGGTTGGCGACCAGGCAGGCCGTGTGTGATCGCGTGTCGAGATGACAGAGATCATCCCGTTTACCGAAACCAAACGAAGTAATGGGTTGACCCTTTATAGCGGTTGAAACACCGCAGCCTCGATAATGCACCGCCGGTCGCTAAATGCCCATGCCAGGAAACCGGCGAAAACTTGGTGATCTAGTCTGATTGCAAAGTTCGGCTGGAGATTGCTCGATGCCATTGGCTGAAGAACGCAAACCCGAGCGTCGCAAGGAAACCCGGCTGTTCCTCTTTCTTGTCGTCTGCCTCTTCCCGCTGCTGTCGGTCGCCATCGTTGGCGGCTACGGCTTTCTCGTCTGGTTTTTCCAGATGCTGTATGGACCACCCGGCCCTCCCAACTAATAGCCATCGCTCAAGGCCTATTGGAGCCAGCACATGGACGAAGCTCTGCATATTGCCAGTCTTGTCGTACTCGCCCGGCCCGAATTGTTCGACGCCGTGAAAGCCAACCTGCGCCTGCTGGACGGCCTGGAACTGCATCAGGAAAGTGCGGCCGGAAAACTGGTGGTGGTCCTTGAGGCCGTGCACGAAAACCAGATTCTGCAACGCATCGAACAGATCAACAACCTGCCGGGCGTGCTCAACGCCGCGTTGATCTACCATGAACTCCTCGAACCCGAAGGAGACATCGAATGAGCATGAGCCGCCGAGCATTCGTCAAGGCCCAGGCCGCCGCCATTGCCGCCGCCGCTGCCGGCCTGCCGATCGTGACCTCCGCCAGTAATCTGGTGACCGAAGCGGACATGGTGACCCTGGACTGGAACAAGGCACCCTGCCGCTTCTGCGGCACCGGCTGCAGCGTGATGGTCGCGACCCGGGACAACCGGGTGGTCGCCACCCATGGCGACGTCAAGGCCGAGGTCAATCGTGGGCTGAACTGCGTGAAGGGCTATTTCCTGTCGAAAATCATGTATGGCGTCGATCGCCTGACCCAACCGCTGTTGCGCATGAGCAATGGCCAGTACGACAAGCAGGGCGAATTCCAGCCGATCAGTTGGGAAAAAGCCTTCGACATCATGGAGCTCAAGTTCAAGGAAGCCTTGAAGAGCAAAGGGCCCGGATCAGTCGGCATGTTCGGTTCCGGGCAATGGACGGTGTGGGAAGGTTATGCCGCCAACAAGCTGATGAAAGCAGGCTTTCGCAGCAATAACATCGACCCCAACGCCCGGCATTGCATGGCCTCGGCGGTGATGGGCTTCATGCGCACCTTCGGCATGGATGAGCCGATGGGGTGCTACGACGACATCGAAGCCACCGATGCCTTCGTGCTCTGGGGTTCGAACATGGCCGAGATGCACCCGGTGCTCTGGAGCCGGGTCACCGATCGGCGCCTGAGCCAGCCTCACGTGAAAGTCGCCGTACTGTCGACCTTCGAGCATCGCAGCTTCGAACTGGCCGACATCCCCATGGTGTTCAAGCCGCAAACCGACCTGATGATCCTCAACTACATCGCCAACCACATCATTGAAAGCGGCTCGGTGAACCAGGATTTCATCAGCAAGCACACCCGGTTTGCCCAAGGCGCCGATGACATCGGCTACGGCCTGCGCCCTGACGATCCACGGGAAATGAAAGCGAAAAACGCGGCCAAGGCCAACACCTGGACGGACATTTCCTTCGAACAGTACGCAACGTTCGTCAAACCCTACACCCTGGAGCGAACCGCCAGGGAGACCGGTGTCCCGGCTGAACGACTCAAAAGCCTGGCCGAGTTGTATGCCGACCCCAAGCGCAAGGTCGTGTCGTTCTGGACCATGGGTTTCAACCAGCATACCCGCGGCGTCTGGGCCAACAACCTGATCTACAACATCCACTTGCTCACGGGCAAGATCAGCGAGCCGGGCAACAGCCCCTTCTCGTTGACGGGCCAGCCGTCGGCCTGCGGTACCGCGCGCGAGGTCGGGACCTTCTCCCACCGCTTGCCTGCCGACCTGGTCGTGACCAACCCCAAGCACCGCGCCATCGCCGAAAAAATCTGGAAGCTGCCCGCCGGCACCATTCAGGAGAAACCCGGTTTTCATGCGGTGGAACAGAGCCGCATGCTCAAGGACGGCGTGCTCAACGTCTACTGGACCCAGGCCAGCAACAACATGCACGCCGGGCCGAACATCATGCAGGAAGTGCTGCCGGGCTGGCGTAACCCGCAAAACTTCGTGATTGTCTCCGACGTCTACCCCACCGTTTCCGCCCAGGCCGCCGACCTGATCCTGCCCAGCGCCATGTGGGTGGAAAAGGAAGGTGCGTTTGGCAATGCCGAACGACGGACGCAATTCTGGCATCAATTGGTGACCGCCCCGGGGGACGCCAAGTCCGACCTGTGGCAGTTGCTGGAGTTTTCCAAGCGTTTCACCACCGACGAAACCTGGCCTGCCGAGTTGCTGGCCAAGGCGCCTGAGTACAAGGGCAAGACCCTGTTCGAGGTGCTGTTCAAAAATGGCCAGGTAGACCAGTTCCCCGTCGAGCAACTGGAAGCCGGCTACAAGAACGATGAAGCCAAGGCCTTCGGTTTCTACCTGCAAAAAGGTTTGTTCGAAGAGTACGCCCAATTCGGCCGCGGCCACGGCCATGACCTGGCCACGTTCGACCGTTACCACAGCGAACGAGGCCTGCGCTGGCCGGTGGTCGACGGCAAGGAAACCCGCTGGCGCTATCGCGAGGGGCTGGACCCCTACGTGGAGAAAGGCAGCGAGGTGCAGTTCTACGGTTACCCGGACAAGAAGGCGATCATCTTCGCCCTCCCCTACGAGCCCCCGGCCGAAGCCCCGGATGCCGATTACCCGTTCTGGCTGAGCACCGGACGCGTGCTCGAGCACTGGCACACCGGCACCATGACCCAGCGTGTCGAAGAGCTGTACAAAGCGGTGCCGGACGCCCTGGTGTACATGCACCCCGACGATGCCAAGGCATTGAAGGCAAGGCGCGGCAGTGAAGTGAAGCTGATCAGCCGGCGCGGTGAAATCCGCGCGCGCATCGAAACCCGCGGGCGCAACAAACCGCCGCAGGGGCTGGTGTTCGTGCCGTTTTTCGATGCCAATAAGCTGATCAACAAGGTCACGCTCGACGCCACCGACCCGATCTCCAAGCAAACCGACTACAAAAAATGCGCGATACGCATCGAGTTGATCAGCGTGGCCTGAGGAGAACCGTCATGCCTTTTCGAATCCTGCCGTTGCTCCTGCTCGCTGCGATCGGCGTGGTGATGGCTGCAGACGTCGACTACCCGCTCGATGCCTCCGGGCCGGACGGGCGCCGGCCAGGTGGCACCTTGACCCAGAGCATGCCGGCCCCGCCCATCGCCATCGAAGAAAACAAAGACCTCAAGCGCGAACGCAACTACCCGGACCAGCCGCCCACCATCCCCCACAGCATTCGCGGTTATCAAATCGACATCAACGGCAACAAGTGCCTGTCTTGTCACAGCCGTGCCAATAGCGCGCGCAGCCAGGCGACGATGATCAGCATCACCCACTACATGGACCGCGACGGCCAGGCGCTGGCGGCGGTGTCACCGCGTCGGTACTTCTGTAACCAGTGCCATGTGCCGCAAATGGAGGTGCTGCCCCTGGTAGGCAACAACTTCGAGACCATCGACAAAATATTGCAAGACGACGCCAACGCCGCGCAGAAACCCTGAGGAGGCAAGATGAAAGCACTGTTCGCCCTGCTCAAGGACTACTGGGGCATCCTGCGTCGGCCGAGCCTCTATTACAGCCTGGGCTTTCTGACGCTGGGGGGCTTTATCGCCGGGATCATTTTCTGGGGCGGTTTCAATACGGCGCTCGAGTTGAGCAACACAGAGAAATTCTGCATCTCCTGCCATGAAATGCGCGACAACGTTTTCGTCGAGCTCAAGGACACGATCCACTACACCAACCGTTCCGGTGTGCGCGCCAGTTGCCCGGACTGTCACGTGCCCCACGAATGGACCCATAAAATCGCGCGCAAGATGCAAGCCTCGAAGGAGGTCTGGGGCAAAATCTTCGGCACCATCGACACCCGCGACAAGTTTGTCGCCCTGCGCCGCGAGCTGGCCGAACATGAATGGGCCAGGCTCAAGGCCAACGACTCTCGCGAATGCCGCAACTGCCACAACTTCGAGTTCATGGACTTCACCCGCCAGGGCAAACGCGCCGCTGCCATGCACTCGACGTCCCTGGCCAAGGGTGAAGCCACCTGCATCGATTGCCACAAGGGCATCGCGCACAAGTTGCCGGATATGAGTGGGGTCAAGGGTTGGTAGGCCGCCTTCCCTTTCCCCCTGCCTCGCCCTCCTGAACACCGGTAGCAGATCTCGAAATGCCTATTGATCAGGCTCTGGGTGTAATATCCAGTAACCCGAATACAGGGCTAATCACCATAAAATCGAGATGACGTTGCCACCTGTCGGCAGCTTGCCGCAAAGCGCGTCACTATTACAGTTGAGGAGCGGTAACGATGGCGAAACTCCAGGTGGCGAAACCCGCCGCAGGACGTTCGGCAAAAGAACAACGGCCGGTGAAAACCGTGGGTTTCCTGGTCATCCCCAACTTCACTACCATCGGCTTCGCCTCCGCCGTGGAGACCCTGCGCATGGCCAACATGGCGGCGCGCGAACCGATGTTCCGCACAGTGATCATCGCCGCCAGCCTGGACCCGGTCACGGCCAGCAACGGCATGCGTATCCTGCCCGACTATGCCATCACCGAGGCACCCAGGCTCGACATGCTGTTCGTGGTTGGCTCCAACCCGATCGTCTCCAATCACAGCAGCCGACCTCTGCTCAATTGGCTGCGCAAACTGGCGCACGATCAGGTGCCGCTCGGCGGGATTTGCACAGGCAGCCACTTGCTGGCACGGGCCGATCTGCTCAAGGGCTACCGCTGCACCATTCACTGGGAAGACATCGAAGCGCTGAAGGAGCGTTTCCCCGGGATCATCATTTCCAACCAGCTGTTCGAACTCGATCGCGACCGCTACACCTGTTCCGGCGGCGTGGCTTCGATGGACATGACCCTGCAGTTGATCGCCCGCGAACCGGGCGGCCGGGACATCGCCGCCCATGCGGCCGAGTTGCTGCTGTGTGACCGGGTACGGGGCGCGCGGGAGCAACAGCGTGTGCCGCTGCGGCAGAAACTGGGCACCTCGCAGCCCAAGCTGAGCCAGATGGTGGCAATCATGGAGGCTAATCTGGAGGAGCCGGTGGGCCTGGAAGAACTGGCGCGGTTGAACGAGGTGTCGGTGCGGCAACTGGAGCGACTGTTTCACAAGCACCTGCAGCGTACGCCGAGCCAGTACTACCTGGAACTGCGCCTGTCACGGGCGCGGCAATTGCTGCTGCGCAGCGAGTCGCAAGTGCGCGATATCGCCCTGGCGTGCGGCTTTGTCTCGCCAGCGCACTTCTCCAAATGCTACAGCCGGTTTTTCGGCGTATCGCCTATTGGAGAGCGCAAGCAGGTGGCTGCGGTGCATTGATTGGTTGACCGCGATGGCGGACTGACATTCAACAGGGATGTTGGCTGGACTGGCCCCTTCGCGGGCAAGTCGGATCGCCGCACCGCCGCTCCCACATTAGATGGGTGTTGTACCAAAATTTTGTGTACGAATCGAAACCTGTAGGAGCGGAGCTTGCCCGCGAAGGCATCCTTGAGATCCCCATCGCAGGCAAGCTGTGTCCACAGCGGGAAGATTGACTCAGTCCTGCAAGGCCTTATGCGCCGTCTCCCGACTCGCCAGCATCGCCACCAGTGCCACCGCCGCGGCCGCCAGCAGATACCAGGCAGGCGCCATTTTGTTGCCGGTCAGTTGAATCAGCCAGGTCGCGATAAACGGCGCGGTACCGCCGAACACCGCATTGGCGATATTGAAACTGAAAGCAAAGCCACTGAAACGCACCCGGGTCGGGAAGATCTCGGCGAGGAAACACGGCAAGGTGCCGTCGTTCATCGCCAGGATCGCGCCGAAGGCGATCTGGATCATCAGGATCACGATCAGCGGCTGGTTCTCCAGCATGCCGAACAGCGGAAACGTCAGCACCAGGAACAACACCGAAGCCGTCAGCAACATGGTCTTGCGGCCAAAGCGGTCCGACAGCTTGCCCATCAGGAAAATCAACCCGATATAGGTCGCCAGCGACACCGTCGACGCCAGGAACGAATCGCTCTCGCTCATGCCCATCTCGGTGGACAGATAGGTGGGCATGTAGCTGAGCAGCAGGTAGAAGGCCACCGCGTTCAGGCAGGTCACGCCGATCCCGATCATCACGCTGCGCCGGTGCACAGTCAGCAACTCGCGAACCGGCGAATGGGTCGCGCACTCCTTGGCTTCCAGGCGTTTTTCCATTTCCAGGAATTTGGGCGTGTCCTGCAGGCTCATGCGGATATAACGCCCCACTAGACCAAACGGCGCCGCCAACAGAAACGGCAGGCGCCAGCCCCAGCTGTGCAGGTCCTCGACACTCATCCAGGCATGCAGTCCGGCCACGAACACCGCGCCGAACAGCAGGCCGGCCGCGGTGCTCGCCGGAACGATGCTGGTATACAACCCGCGCTTGCCTTCAGGGGCGTACTCGGCGAGAAAGGCTGACGCCCCAGCGTATTCGCCGGAAGCGGAAAAACCCTGGAACAGGCGGATCAGCAACAACAAGGCCGGTGCCCACAGACCGATATGGTTGTAAGTGGGCAGAATGCCGATGCAGAAGGTCGACACCGACATGATCAGGATCGACCAGGACAACGCACTGCGCCGCCCGTACTTGTCACCGAAGTGACCCCAGACCAGCCCGCCCAGGGGACGCACGATAAACGACAACGCGAACACCGCGAACGTCGCCAACAACGCCGTCGCCTTGTCGGTCTGCGGAAAAAACGTCAGGGCGATGACCGTTGCCAGGTAGCCATAGGCTGCATAGTCGAACCACTCGACGAAGTTGCCCATGAAGCTGGCACTGGCCGCGCGGCGCAAGGCCTTGCGCTCGGACGTCAGTTCACGTTGCTGTTCCAGGGTGGGTGTCAGGCTCGCGCTCTGGGTGCTCATTGCGCACCTCCGGTGGTAAAGGTGCGGTTTTGGATATGGAAAGTCGGGACGCGGATCATGGCAAAACCCCTCTATTGTTTTACTTGGCAGGGTTATGGGTTTGTAGATGCTGCGCGTTCTTGGGCGCGCATGCATCAGTTGCAACAAAAAACGCCGCACAGGCTCACTGTGCGGCGCTCGTCTTACTTCTTGATGATGTTGTGTTCCGGACCATACGGGAAATGGGTGATGTTTTCCCCGCCCTGCTCGTTGACGATCAGGATGTCGTGCTCACGATAACCACCGGCGCCCGGCAGGCCTTCGGGCAGCATGATCATCGGCTCGATGGACACCACCATCCCCGGCTCCAGCACCGTGTCGATGTCTTCGCGCAGTTCCAGCCCGGCTTCGCGGCCGTAGTAATGGCTCAACGTGCCGAACGAGTGGCCGTAGCCGAAGGTGCGGTACTGCAGCAGATCGTGCTCCAGGAAGATCTCGTTCAGTTGCAGCGCGATATCGCAGCAGCGCATGCCCGGCTTGATCAGCTTCAGACCGGCCTCGTGCACCTTGACGTTGACCTCCCACAAGCGCAGATGCTCGTCGGAACAGTGATCCAGGAACAAGGTGCGTTCCAGCGCCGTGTAGTACCCGGCGATCATCGGGAAGCAATTGAGGCTGAGGATGTCGCCCTTGTTGACCTTGCGCGAGGTCACCGGGTTATGCGCGCCGTCGGTGTTGATGCCGGACTGGAACCAGGTCCAGGTGTCCATCAGTTCGGAGTCGGGGAAGGTGCGGGCAATTTCGCGCACCATCGCCTGGGTCGCATGCAGCGCCACTTCATATTCCGGCACCTGGTCACGCAAGGCTTCGACGATGGCCGCACCACCGATGTCCGCTACGCGTGCGCCGTGACGGATGATCGCATGCTCTTCGGCGGACTTGATCATGCGCATGCGCATGCAGGGTGCCGCGACGTCCACCAGTTCGGCCTGCGGGTAACGGCTGGCGAGCTTGTCGCGATTGAGCAGGTTCAGGTGGTCGAATTCGATGCCGATCCGCCCGGCCTTGGGCAAGGCTTGCTGGATCGCGACGAAATAGTTGTCACGCTGCCAGTCGGTGTAGACGATGTTTTCCGTGCCGACAGTCCGGCGCCAAGGCTGGCCGCCATCGATGTTGGCGCTGATGGTGACGGCGCTGTCCTGGGTCACCACCAGTGCGTACTGACGGCCGAAGGAGCAATACAGGAAATCGCTGTAGTAGTTGATGTTGTGATACGAGGTGAAGACCGCCGCGTCGATATTGTTCTGCGCCAGGTAAGCCCGTAATTTCGCCTGGCGATTGGCATATTCCTGGGCCGAAAAGGTCGGCGTCACTTTTTCGCCGTTCATGATCTGGATGGTTTTGGGCATTTGCATGTCATTTATCCTTGTCAGTGATTGCAACAGAAGGCGCCACTCTGGTCGGGCCGCTGAAGATCATTCGAACAGATGCAAAGCGAGGTTTTTTGTGCGAATCCGACCTGTAGTTGGTCAGATCCGCTCTTTGGCAAACGCCCCTCCAACCCATACGCCAAAAACAACAATGCCCCCGTCGGACGGAGGCATTGGGACAGAAATTCACTCGGTCAATGCAGGAGCGAGCTTGCTCGCAAAGGCGGACTTAAATTCAACATTGATGTTGGCTGAAAGGGCCTCTTCGCGGGCAAGCCCGCTCCCACAGTGGGGCTATGTCGATCGCAGGATCGGGGCTCGACGCCAGCTCAGTGTGGGAGCTGGCTTGTCGGATCGCCGCACCGCAGCGAAGAGGCCGGCACATTCAAAATAGAGGCTGACTGACACCCCGCAATCCCTAGCAAATCCCCACCCTCATCCTCCCGCGGATGCGCACCGAAGTACTGGCGATAGCAGCGGGCAAAATGTTGCACCGAAACAAACCCGCACGCCTGGACAACCTCCACCATCGATTGCCCCCCGGCCTGCAGTAACTGACGCGCCCGCTGCAGACGCAAATCCAGATAATGCCGAGACGGCGAACACCCCAGACTGCGCTTGAACAACCGCTCCAGGTGTCGGCGCGACATGCCCATCTTCTCCGCCAGTTCGTCGATACCCAAGGTGCGGCTCAAGTGATCGCCCATCAACGCCAGCGCCGCTTGCAGCCTTGCCGGGGCGTTATGCATGGCCTGTAGCGGCCTGGCCTGGCGCGCGGCGTGTTTCTCCATGCGCAGCACCAGAGCACGTCCGTGGTTGCGGGAGAGCAGTTCGTGCATCAACCCTTGAACAGCCTGCGGCCCGACACAGGTCAGGCGATGACGGTCAACGCAAAACGGCGCAGCCACCGGGTTCAACTCCTTGAAGGCGCCCTGGGACTCACGCGCGTCGGGCTCGGGCAAGCTGCAGCGATAGCCGTCCAGCGCCCCGATCTGCGCCAGCAGCCAACCAGCCTTGCCCAAGGCCCCCAGGCTGATCGGCTGCTGCGCCCAGTAACCCAGCTGCTGGCGAACGTCCGGTTGATCCGCGCCGGCGTGCACGCTATCGCCACCACAGAGGATCAACACGTCCAGTGCCTGGGCCTGATCCAGTTGCACCGTGGCAGTGGCGATGCCGTTGCTGGCGTGCAGTTGCCCTCCATGCAGACTGAGCATCTGCCATTGGCAAAGCGTGCGCCCGGCCACCTGGTTGGCCAGGCGCAGTGGCTCCAGCGCATTGGCCAGGGTGTACAAATCGAACGCTTCCATCAGCCAGAAGCCGATACGCAGCGGCGATGGTTGTGGTCGGTCAGATTCGCCAGGATGGGCGCTAAAGGCATCCTCTCCTGGCTTGAACTTGTCAAAAACACTGCTAACCATGGTTGATCCCCGCGCGCCGCTTTCAAGGTTGTTGCACCCAGGCGAATTGTCGGCGTCAGGGATCCTCGAGGCGTGTCAGATTTCGACCTCAAAGTGTTCGTCAGTACCACTCTTGCAGTTGGCAGGCTATCGGGGAGCGGGTCGAAGCTGAGCGGTTGCTTCACCATCAGTGGCAGTCATTGGCAATATTGGACATTATCGTGCGCAAGCCTGCCGAACCACGACGAACCCTCCTATGGAGCCAAACTGTGAAAAGGATTTATTTTGCTGCTCTCGCGTTGACCATGTTCGCGCTCGCAAGCCCGGTGTCGGCTGAAACACCCTCTCTTGATGCCGCTCGCACGCTCGTAGCCAAGGCACACATGGGCAGTAATCTCCGTGCCCTTGCACTATTGGCAGCGCAGAGAACGGTCACCTACGCGATGATCGCTTCAAAGCTGGGAAGCTCCGGAGCAAGCAGTGCCATAGCTGAGCAAATCAACGCATTGCTGCCGAAGTATCAGCCTGACTGGGACGAGAATCTTGCGCACGCCTATGGAAAGTCATTCTCTGCAAAAGAGTTGTCCTCGCTCGCGGCTGAAGGTACCTCATCGAAATACATGGGCAAAGTAAAGGCACAGCAAGCCGCTATCGGTGGCGATATGCAGGCGAGGTCAAAACCCATCCTGATTGCTCTGGTCACCGAGGCGCTAATGGCGACTCTGGCCAAGCACGTCTTGTAATTGCGCGACGTTACGAGCGCAATACGCCAATCGCCCGCCGATACTTTTCAATGCGCTCCAGATCGTCCCAGGACGGCTGTTCAATCCGCGATAAATCGCTGTTTTCTTCGAGGTCCGCCAATTTGACTACGCGGCCGACCGGGTTCAGGGCCGCGCGTTCGACGAATGCCTCATAGGACTCGCCCGGCACCTTGGTCACCGACGCGATAGCCTCCAGCACCGTTTCGCTGAAGCCTTCCTGGCGCAGGTCCTCCAGGCTGATGCCGCAGTCTTCGACCACGTCATGCAGTACCGCAACGATGCGCTCTTCGAGGGTGTTGACCCGCAACATGACCCTCAGCGGATGCAGGATGTAAGGTGATCCGCCCTTGTCGACTTGCCCTTGATGGGCGTTGGCAGCGATGGCAATGGCGCGTTCCAGTGTTTGAGTCATCTTGCGGTTCCCCGGTTTGAATGCCTGAATGAAGCTGAGGTCGTTGGACCCTTTCCCGACTTGATCAGTTTGACTCAGGGCTTGAGCACCACAATGCCTTCCTCAAGCGCCGAGGCGATAATGTCGGCGGCGGGTACGTTGATCCATGTGGCCCCGTCGATGTCGCCAACCGACGCCAGCCAGCGTCCGACCATCTGATAACCGAGCGTATAACCGAGCCATTTGGGGTGAGCGCCGGAACCGAAGAACCACTCGCTGTGGTTGTAGTACCCCGACTCAAGCGCCTGCAGATCTACTGGATTGCACAGAAGATCGGCGTTACTGACGGCATTTTCCCAAGGCTCTGGATCGCTGCCGAGCAAATGGCGGACAAATTGCCCGGCCAGTCCCTCGCTGACCAAGGCTTCACCCAGTGTCCAGCCATAACCCGGACCCGCCATGCGCAAACAATGATGGACCTCATGCACGATCTGCCGATGCAACGCGCCGCTGCGCAGGCTGGGCAACCAATTGGGGTTATCCGGATCGAGGGTCATCGAGAACAGGGTGCTTCGATACGCTCGCCCCATCAGCCCCAGCTCGGGGATGGTCTCGCCAGGCACGCGCTGGATCAGCACATCAAGTCGCGGTGGGGTGAGCAATCGCGAGACCGTCTTGCAGGCGGTGTCGAATTCGCCGATCACCTCGGCGCGATATTCATCAAGGCTCCCTGAGGCTTCCAGCCAGTGCAGCGTCCACCTGTCCATTATCAGTTCAACCCGAGCATAAGTTTCTAAGTCGCCCCGAGCATATACGCGGGCCCCAAGCCTCTGCATCAGATATTTATACTCAAATGCCAGCTCAATAATATTTGCCAATACCAGTGTGATCCCTAGTCTGCAAATCCCCTGTAGGAGCGAGCTTGCTCGCGAAAAACCCAAGAACGCCGCGCGGTGGCAGGTTAGCAGCGTTATCGTTGGCGACCATCGTCGGAACGTCGCCCGGACCAAGCTCGCTCCTACATTCCGGTCCGCAACGACAATATCATTGGTATAAATATTAATATAACAATCAATCCTGGCTCCACCGGACTCATTTCCACTCCATGTCATACGCACCCGCTTTACGACCGCATACGAATCTCTGAATAGAGCAGCGTTTAACTCACCAGTTAAACCCTCTCATCTCCAACCAATTATTCAATATGAATATCGGCGAAAAACATTTAGCACGACGAGTGCGACTGAGAATACAAAACTGGACCCCCAAGACAAAAACAATATTCGCCTCAAGCCGATCGGGAAATTTTTCACATCAGCGACATTCACTAGCCCGCGCTTTGCAGCGAGTGTCGGCGTTAGCAAGGCCAAAGTGAGCAAACCATTGCGCATGGCTTTCCCAATCAAACCCATCTGAGAAAATAGCGACCTGTTAGCCTCTATGAAACTACTATTGATCATCAAGGCCTCGGCTCTCTCTGTATAGACATGAACCATGTAAATTAGCCAAATCGCCAATAGCAAAAAGGGCGGGAATAACATTAGCGATATCAGACCGAGTGACTCATGGCTCATTGCGCCATTCTTCCATACAGATACTCACCAAAATTTCTGCCCTCGTCTTCGACAACCTTTCCCCCCACATACCCCGCTAATGCGCCGCCTACTACGCCGCAAACCAGCGCCCCAGGGCCTCCAGTAGCAATGCCCAGCACTAGTATGCAACCGTAAGTTGCTGAAAAGCCCCCTAAAGACCCAAATACAGCACTTCCTCCCAAGCTCCCAGCTAATGAAAAACCTTCCACATACTTGGCCCTCGTGCATTCCTCCTCCCGCCCCAGCGCACACGCGTTCCTGATTGCCAGCCCGGACGAAGCAACCGTCAGCGCCGTACCTATATACGTGCCGCTCTTGATCAATTTTGCAGCCTTGGCAACGCCATCGACTTTTTCCGCATACCCTACAATCTCACCCGTATGCAAATAGCTCTTGGTAGATATCCCAAGCATTCTTTTTATCGACCCTTGGTGACGTAGCCCCGAGCCATAAGAGGCCGCCCTTGCAAGCTGCCCCTCCAGCTTGCTGAACACGATGGCTCGTTCGGCCAAGAACTTTTTCCTGGCGGTTTCTGATCCTGTGCGCAGAAACTCCTTATGCAACTGCTCGATTTCTTCCAGAGTCTTACCGATCGCCGCCATGTGCTTGCTCCACCCGTCACTGACCACACCGGCGCCAATAGAACTATAGGAGAGCACCTCCTTCAGCAGGTCGAAGTTGTCCAGGAAAAAGTCGTCAGCGTCGACCTGGTTTGTCAACAAACCAATATGGATGTCGCGTGCCTTGGCCATGAGGTACGCCTCTTGGCTCGTACTGGATGAAGTGGTCACGTCACCGACGATAACCAGCTCACCGGCCAGCACCACCGTGTTGGCGATGTGGCCGTTGAGCGCATCGAACTTGCTTTTGGAGACACCCGTCAGACCCAATTGAGCCTTGAGCGACTCGTAAGTCTGGGTTCGAGTATTGATGAACGCTAGAGGCTCTGCCATTTCAGCCTCACGAATATTTTTTGTTGTTGATGCGATCCCAGCCGCCCGCGATATTGCCGCCACCGGCACCATCGCTGCGCTTTTGCTGGGTGTAGATGGTTTTGATGCGGCCATAATTCAACTGCACGATTTCCACCGGAATGCCGGCGGCAGCGTTTTGTGCGTAGTCGGAAATAATGACCTCTTCGAGAATAATCTCGAAGTATTTGAGCTTCTCACCCCCAGCCCGGCTCAGTACCAGGCTGACCTCTTTCAGATGCTGACCGGCACAGCTGGCCTCCATCAGCTTGCAGCTCGCTTTGTCCAATACTTTGGTGAACGTGAAGTTGCTCAGCGTCGTACGCCCGGAGCTCGCGCCGCCATTGGAACTGGCCGTTGCCGACGTGCTTTGATGAGTCCCAAAGCTGTATCCGCTGACCTCGATCCAGTCGCGGTACTGTTCATCCAGGGCTTCGCCGGGAATGCCTTCGATTTTGACAAATGCGTCAAATGCCATGCGTTCTCTCCCAAGTGATAAATCGCTTTTTCTTTTTTCAGAAGTGAATGTACGGCGGTTTAACTCAGTCATCGCCAGCTGAAATACCGTCAGAATGCAGAATCAGACCCGTCCTATTCTGTTCCGGCCTTGAGCTGTAGGACATTTCCCGCGAAGCCGAAAATACCCAATAAAAATGAACCCTGCCCGCCAGCGCGAACCTAACTGAATGACTATCAGGAGGTGACTAATGCCAATCGAAACAATGTGGATCGTGCTCGCGGCAGTGCTTTTGCTGGTTGAGTTGTGGGCGATCAACCGGGTGCGCAAAGCCCAAGGAAAATCGAGCAACAAGCTCTTGTGGATCGTGTTTATCGTGTTTGTGCCGCTGCTTGGGGTAGTGGCGTGGGCATTGGCTGGGCCGAAACATACTGAACACAATCCCCATTCACCGCAGGCTCGGCAATGATGGCGGAGGGTGTGCGATAGCGATTTGGAAATTGCACCCTTCAAAACGACAGAGCCCCGATGTTTCGGGGCTTTGTCATTGCTGATACCGGAGTGAAGTAGAAAACGCCGAAGGCTGCGATTTTTTGATATTGACGTCCGAAAATCGTGTAGGAATTTACCGCTTGTGGCGAGGGAGCTTGCTCCTACCGGGCGGCGAATCCGACCCAATCCCTGCCACATGTTTAAACACCCACATCCTGTAGCAGCTGCCGAAGCCCGCGGTCTGATGCGCAGTAGCCGCAGATCCGGCACACACGGTCCACCGGACATTAAACACACTCTGGTTTCCACGCCGGCTACGCAGCGGGATGTTGCTTCGACATCACCCCCAAACCCGATTTTCCGTCCTACAGCCCCGTTTGCAGACACCAAAATCGACGCCTATATTCGACCCGTCGCTGACATTTGGCAGCGATGGGGTTTCGCAGCCCTCAAGATACGTGTAGAACCCAGCACCATAATCTGAATGACGGTCGCATCAGTGACCGGAATCGCTTTATGGTGGCTGTGTGTGGGAGATCCTAGGGTCTGCCGGGTTCCTCGTATCCTCGGTCTGCGAACCCACACACAGCTACCACCCATTCGAATCGCAGCGAACGGCAGTAGCTCTTCTTTCAAATACGAGGAAGATTTACTTATGACAATGAGCCATCCGCCCCGCCGCTTCACCCCCATGTCCCAATTCGCCACCGACTACCCTGTCCTGCTCATCGACAGCGACGCCCCACTCCGCGAACTCCACAACTGCGTCAGCGAACGCCTCAACGCCGTCCTCCAATACCTGCACCTCATGGCCTGCACCAGCCTCCCCGACTACGCCGAAAACGACATCAATACCGTCACGAATATCGCCCGGATCATGGTTCAGGATGTGAGCGATGTGTTTCGGGTGATTGAGCAACGGGGGTTTGAGGCTCCAAGGGTTACTGACCAGATCTGAACCGAAGGAGAACCCGCATTGTTGCGGGTTTTCCTTGCTTGAACATATTCAATATTTTATCCAGGCAAGAAGTGCCAGAGTGCACGCGGATGGGGAGTTTCCCGATGAGTATAAAAGCGAAGAAGCACTCGGATAAGGAAATGGACGCTCTGGAGCGTCAGATTCCTGATTTAGCCAAAATGGCTACAATGTCCGCTTATGCTCGTGCATTGTCAGTGAGCGGTAGCGTGCTTCGTGTCGATTCTGGTGATTTGGTCCGGATGTCACTTGATGGCAGCAAAACCTTTGTGGCCAAAGCGAAGCCTCGCCGTAAGGTCAAGGTCGGCGAGGTAATCACCGTTCGCCGTGTCGAAGCTCAAGCGGCATCGGGACGTACCTAGATGAAAAAAACGATTTTCAATCCCGAGAGTATGCCCATCCTCAATCTCGACACTTCTGGCACCAGTAGATACGAAGCTTCCAATTTTCTCGACAGCCCGGAAATTAAAGCGGCTTACATTGCTGAAAGTATGAAGGCCGGAGACACGACGCTGGCTCATGCTCTGGATGAAGTTGCTAAAAGCGTCGCGGGCGACTCTCTG